>CACWIG010000004.1 GCA_902760955.1 uncultured Ruminococcus sp.
CACGGGACGTCGAGGACGCCGTCCCCTACAAAAATAATTCAAAATGGATAATTAATTATATACTGTAGGGCAGGGGCTTGCTCCTGCCGAAAAAAACGCTCCACTTGCGTAAAGAGAGCGTTTTAAATGTGCTATAATATATTAAGGAAGATTCTCATCCCATAATTGCATTAATCCAAGTGAAAAACCTCGTCCAACGGAATGAAAACAGGTGAATTATCAGGGTTTGTTTCCATAATATCCGCCATATAATCCCACCATTTTTTTGTGATTGCCTCACCTGCACGTTGTTTCCACATTTCCTCATTCTCTATTTCCAAATAACTGAACAACTCATTTGTTTCCTTATTTAAAAATATTGAGTAGTTTCCTGCTCCGCACTTTTTGATAGACTCAACCAATTCGGGCCATATTGCATTGTGTCTTTTTTCGTATTCCTCTGCCTTACCCTCATAGATTTTCATTATTCCTGCTTCTCTAATCATATTCTTTTACCTCCTTGTGTTATTTTATAAATATAGGTGTTTGTATAATGTGAAACTTCGCATAAAAGCGAAATAATTTTTTTATTATATTTTGTAGGGCAGGGGCTTGCTCCTGCCGATTTTGCAAATGTCGCCGTTCCCTACATACCGATATCATTCCTTGCCTCTTGTATTTTGTCGATATGCAGTTTTGAAAGCCGTGTTATTTCAGCATAGTCATCACTTTCTATAAGTTCAGGCTTTAATATTGATATTCCTGTACCAACACCCTTTGCCCCTGCCTTGATAAATGCTGATATTGTATTTTCATTTGTACCGCCAACACATATAAAAGGAATGTGCGACAACGGTCTTGTAATATTTATAATATAATCAATATCGTCAATCGTTGCAGGGAAAAGCTTTATAATATCAGCGCCATTTTTATATGCCGTCTTACACTCAGAAGGTGTAAGTGCACCGGGGATTGAAACAAGTCCCAGCTTTTTGGTGAGTTTGATAACATCCACATCTGTATCGGGTGAGAAAATAAAATCAACACCTGCCTCGTATGCTGCAACAACATACTCCTCTTTTACAACTGTGCCTGCACCTATGAGTATCTTGTCGCCCATAACTCTGCGTGCTTCTTTAATCAATGCACAGGTTTTGTCGATTGTATCAGCATCACTTGGGTTAAAGGCAATCTCAATAATTCTGACACCGCCTTGATACAACGCCTTAACCGTCTTTTCGATTTTCTCAATTCCTACCCCTCTAAAGATTACTATCAGTCCCTCGCGTTCTATAACTTCAGCCTTTGTCATTTTCGTCTTCTCCTAATACATTTATTCGTATTTCTTATCTTCAAGTTCTTTGAAGTAGTACATAGTATCGTCCTTTGGTCTGATATCGGTAACCGCACCTGTATAATGTCTTAAATTTCTCGGAGTGTACGGTCTTTTCCATACTTCTTCTACGTTTACGTCTATACCAAGCCCGGGCTTATCGGGAATAATGATATATCCATCTTCGAAATGAACTTCCTCATTGGTGATTTTCTTTCTGAAAGAGCCATCTGTCAGCATAATTTCGTGGATAACAAAATTAGGAACTGTTGCGGCAAGCTGTAATATTGCGGCATTTGAAATAGGGCCTGACGGATTATGATATGAAATCATAACGTGCTTCGCCTCTGCCATTGCGGCAATTTTCTTACCCTCTAAAAGACCGCCTGTATGGAATACGTCAGGCTGTGCATAATCTACCGCATCTTTTTCAAACATCTCCTGGAAGGCATATTTTGTGTAGCCTCTCTCCCCTGCCGCAATGGGAACAGCAGAATGAGCACGAACATAGGCGGTTGACGACATATTATCAGGCACACAAGGCTCTTCCATAAACATAGGCTTAAACTGTGCAAGTTCCTTTGAAATAGCAATTGCAGTTGTGGGATTAAATCTTCCGTGACATTCGATAAGCAAATCTACTTTATCTCCGACAGCCTCTCTTACTGCACCCACTATGTTTACGCTCTTTTCCATCTGCTCATTAGAAATCGTCATATGTGCCGCACCGAAGGGATCCCACTTCAACGCCTTTATTCCCAAATCAACAGTATTTTTTGCCTTCTTTGCAAATTCCTCAGGTGTTTTTGCTCCAACAAACCACGCATTTGCGTACATTTTTACCTTGTCACGCATTTTGCCACCGAAGAATGTATATGTCGGTGTATTAAAGAATTTTCCCGCAATATCCCAAAGTGCGATTTCTATACCGCTGATTGCAGACATAAGTACAGCTCCGCCCTTCCAATATATATCACGATATACTTCAAAGAGGAGTTTTTCTATTTCAAGAGGGTTTCTGCCTACCACAAGTCTTTTAAGGTCTGCAATCATACCCTCAAGTGCGTTTTCATTTGTGCCGAGAGATGCCTCTCCCCAGCCATATAGGCCCTCGTCTGTTTCCACCTTAACGAATGCCCAATTTGTTCTGAAAGCATCTAAGGTATAAATTTTTACATCTGAAATTTTCATTAGTGTTTTCCTCCTTTATATGGTAACAGGCACGTTTCTATGCCCGAATCTATTGTTAAATCTGTACCCGACACTGTTTTAGACAAGTCAGTACCGAGATAAAATACACCGTTTGCAATATCCTCACCTGTTGACTCTAATCCAACAGGCCAATTTGCCCTTCTTGCAGCAATCTGCTCCTCCGTAAAGTTATCCCAACGCTCTGTCTTGATTGCACCTGCACATAAGTAATTCGTTCTTATGCCATACTGACCGAGTTCAAAAGCCATTGAACGTGTAAGCGACGCCAAACCGCCCTTAGATGCTGCATACAGACTTCTGCCCCAAATTGAACTTTTATAATGAACAGAACCCATAATAACAATCGAACCCTTTTTCTGTTCCTTCATTATCAAAGCCGCTCTTTGACAGCAGAAATATGTTCCGCGTAGGTTTACATTCATCAAATCGTCATACTGTTCCTTAGTAACAGATAAGAGGTCCTCATCAACGCCAAGGTTTGCACTGTTTGCAACAAAGGTATCAAGTCTGCCGAAATCATTTTTTATCTCGTCAAACACTCGAATGATGTCATCAACATCTGACAAATCCAATCCATATCCCTTTGCTTTAATCGAATATTTTTTGGATAATTCTTCGGCACACTTTTCGGCATCTGCCGCTTTTCTGCTTGATACGGCAACGTCATAGCCGTTTTCTGCAAACTTCTCGGCTATTGCAAGTCCCGTATTCTTAACGGCTCCCGTTATAAATATTGTACTCATTATTTCACCGCCACACTTTATTTGTATATTTTAATTATATAACAAATGGTCATATATTGTAAATACACTTTTTGACTATTTTTTAACATAAAAAACCATAAATTACTTTTCATTATCTCTCAAATTCCCATTAATATTGGCTTTATGCTTGACAGCAAATATTAAATACTGTATTATAAGTTTAAATATACAAGGTTGTTTTGTATAAAAGTTATAGGGGTATGTGATATAAATGCTTTTGAATTTCAACGAACTCAATGATGCAAGTTTCATCATTAAAAAAATTTCTGCCGTAAATATTTTATCCAAGAATAAAGTCCTCTCTCACGGAAAGTCAGGCAGAATATTAAACGGCTTTTTATATATGATAAGCGGAAGCTGTATGTTTGAATATGGCGGCAACAGCTTTGAAATGCACGCTGGGGCATTTGCGTATTTGCCAAAAGGTTCAAAACACAAATACTCCATCTTATCTGAGCCTGTACGCTATATCAGAATAGACTTTAATATGTATGATTGGGCAACAAATGATGAAATTGTTTTCTCTACGGAACCTTATCTTTTATTTGAGAATACTCCCCATAAATGCGAAACAATTATACATAAATTATCAGAAACATTTATATCAGGAAAGCAGGACTGCAACCTGAAAATGAACGCCCTACTATACGACTTGCTTGCAAAAATTGCGTCATATCATACAGATGAGTTCTCGGAAAATCAACACTACAACACAATTTCACCCTGCATAAAATATATTGAAAATAACCTGAAAAACGATATCCCCACACACATACTTGCCGAAATGTGCAATCTGAGTCCCTCTCATTTCAGAAGAATTTTCAAGGCGGCAACAGGGACAACTCCTACTGAATACAGAACTCGTCTGCGTATAGAAAAGGCTTGCATTTTACTTGAAAATAATCTGTGCAACATCAGCGAAATTTCTGAACAGCTTGGCTTTGAGAATATTTTTTATTTCAGCAGAGTATTCAAAAAAATTATGGGTATTCCGCCGAGCAAATATAAAAAATATAGTTAAAAATCAGGGAATGCTAAGGTCGCATTCCCTGATTTTTTATATTATTCGCTGTACGGCACCTTATATTCAGATTGATAATCAGGGTCGTGAGAAACCAATGAAACATATTTATCCGTATCGCTGTATTTCTCAATGAATTTCTGATTATTTTCAACGCTGTATGGTGCTCCTGCACATATATGTTCGTCAAGACATCTTCTGCTGTAACATTCATCACCTGTAATAACGTATGTTTTCTCTCCTGCATCAATTTCGACAATACAGGAGCCAATGGAATGTCCTCCGATTTTTATAACCTCAACTCCATCGCATATTGTGTACTTATCATCAAATGTAACAACCCTTTTTGACTCTTTTAAATATCTCTTTCCTTGTTCATACTCATCGTTCTGGATATACACTGTTGCGTTTTTAAAATAACGCGCACACGCAATATGGTCGTGATGAGAGTGGGTTATTATCAAATCTGTTATATCATCAGCTGAAACACCTGTATTCTCAACGGCTTTTCTCGGGCTGATTAAATCTTTCATTTCAAAGCCACCCAATGTTTCGCACCCTGCATCTACAAGTATTATCTTGTCTTCCGTCTTAATAAGATACATCAAAAATGATATGGGAACGTAATTCTCAGGCGAACCGCCCTTAAATACGCTGTCTTCAGGCAATACCGAATAAGCATAGTTTAAAGCATATATCTTCATCATATATCAATCACATCCTTAATTTATGCTCCGCAAGCCTTTAAAACAAGTTTGTGAAGGCGTCTTTCATATTCGTAATCAAATGGATTTACCTTTTCGCCTCTTACATAAGATGCAAAAGTTTCAAACATAATATCATATCTGCCAAATGCAGGTGTGGTATACTCCTCACCCTTTGCGTGCCACGAGGTATCATAAGCCTTTCTTACGGTTGTTGTTTGTGCAGACACCACATCAGGCAAATCATTTGACAGCCACTCAAGAGGTTTTATCTCAACAGTTCCTTTTGTTCCGCAAACAACCAACTGTCTGCGTTCAAATCCGCCTATCTCAACTGCGGTACTCTTTATAAATGACACGCCGTTTTTATATTTAAATACCGCCATACCGAAGTCATCGGCAGTAACGTCGTCTGTTCCGATAGAGGTACTGAGAGGTATTACCTCTTCAGGCTCACCCAAAATGTCATAAACCAAGTCAACCAAATGACAGCCAAGGAAGTATAACATTCCGCCCGGATAGTTACCGAGCCACTTACGCTTTCCAACAGGGTGAATACAATTCATCTGTGCTTCAACTGCATAAATCTCACCCAATTTTCCGCTTTTTATTTCCTCTTTCAGTTTAACGATTTCAGGGTTATATCTATACATATAGCCTGTATGGAAAACGATATTCTTTTCCTTAGCAATGTCTATCAGCTTGTCAAAATCCTCATCCGACTCGCTTCCTGGCTTATCCATATGTATGTTAAGTCCCTTTTCTGCCGCCTTAATTGCATATTCCGTAAGGCATCTGTCCTCTGTTTCGATAGTAACTGCGTCCAATCCTGGATAATTAAGTATTTCATCGACAGTCATCTTCCTTATGCCGTCATATGTACTAATGTTATATTCGTACATTTGCTCGTCACCCGGGACCACTGCATAACCAACAAAATCAAATATATCGCCTTTTGTTTTCAAGATCTCTGCGACAAAATTTGCGTGGTCGTGGCCTGCACCTATTTGAGCAATTTTTATCTTCTTCATTTTAATTTCCTCCAATCAAACTGAGTAACTATAGGGAAGTTCTTGTCAAACGCCAATCTGTGATAAACTTCTTCACATTCCTCAGGTGAATGTGTTTCCTCGATTAAGTTTTCAAGATTCAATCTGCCACCTGAACACATCTTCAATACAGCCTTAATATCATCTCTGTGTGTGAACCAACCCGAATGTGACTCAACACCAGGTCTTGCATTGGTATGTGCACCTATAACAGTAATACCAGGAGCGTGTATCTTTCTGTAATAGTCAACTGTAAAGTCAGAATTTCTTGTGCAACCCAAAAGTGCAACACGTCCGAACTTTGCCATACAGTCAAGTGCCTCATTAAAGCCTGCACCTACGCCTGTTACTTCAATAGCAACATTTACACCGCCGCCTGTAACCTTTTTAACTTCCTCGGCAAAGTTTTCAGTCAATGGGTCAAATGCATAGTCAGCACCATTCTTCAATGCGATTTCACGTCTTTTAGGATTAGGGTCAGCCGCAATAATAGGTACCGCGCCTGCAGCACGCAATAATTTAACAGCTATCATTCCCAAAATACCAAGTCCCATAACAATTGCACTTTCGCCCATCTCAAGCCTTGTCTTTCTGATAGCAGCCATAGGGAAAGTAGAAATAAAGCTCATAGCTCCTGTTTCAAAGCTGATTGAGTCATCTTCTATCTTTACAACATTCCCCTCAGGTACAATGTTATAATTCTTATGATTTCCCCAATATACAACAACTCTGTCGCCAACCTTTACACTCTCTACTTCATCACCGACTTTAACAACAACACCTGCACTGTTGTATCCTGATGCTCTTGGAAACGACACCTTTGATGCACCGTTTGGATTAACATTTGGGTCGCCTGTCAAGTTTGCACGTTCTGTTCCGCAACTGATAGTAGAAACCATTGTTTCAACCATAACAAATTTTGGTGCAACTTCCGCAGCCTCTATGTCCAAAAGTTTTGCTACATTTTTCTCTGTAAATATAATCTGCTTATGTCCCATAATTAGATACCTCTTTCTTTTTCAATATTTATATTTTTTAAAGTATACCACATTGACTTATAAAATAAAATATGATATTCTATAAAAAAAGAGGTAAAATTCTATAATATTTTAAGGGTTGATTATAATGTATGACGCAATTTTCTCTAATGGCTTTACATTTAACATATTTAATTATGAAAATTATAAATATACTGACAATCGCAAAGGAACGTCGGAATATTATTTTGCCTATATGATTTCGGGGAACTGTAAAATCACAACCGAAAATGAAACAATAACCATCAACGAAGGTGATATATTTTATATTCCATACGGCTGTAAATATCAATCCTTTTGGTACGGCGAACCTCATATAAAATTTATTTCACTGCGTTTTCTTTTTATGCCAAACTTCGACAAAAAATTTTATCCCACCCAAGTTTTGCCTCATAACGAAGAAGCTGTCCAGCTCTTTTATCGTCTGTTTGAAAACAAAATGTTAAGCGCAAAGGAAATAGGTATATTTTACACCTTGGTGGGTATTCTTCTTCCCACGATGACATCTTGCACAGTGTGCCGTACACAAGAAATTGTAGACCTTACAAATAAATATCTCTCTTCAAACCCATTTGCATCAATCAGTGAAATTGCAAAAAACTGTAACATCAGCGAATCCACACTCTACTACGCTTTTCAAAAGTCGTCGAAACTGACATTAAACGAACTGCGTAACAAAATAATAATCGAAAGAGCAAGAATTCTGCTAACCACTACCGATTTACCAATAGACGAAATAAGTATGAGGTTGCATTTCAGTTCCTGTTCTTACTTTCGCAAGGTGTTTAAGAAGTTCCAAAAAATGACACCCAGCGAAGTCCGAAAAGCAAACAGAATCTAAACGCAACCTCATCAACTTAATTTTTAGGCAAGCACTATTTCAAAATATCTTGCAGTTAAAACATTATCCATCTCAACACTTAATATGTTATTTTTGTAAGAATAGCTTACGCCCCTTTCGTTAGACGGATATACCAATTTAACATCTTTCACATTGCCGTATTTACTCAAATCAATATCAAGGCACTTTTCTGTGTCCGATAATCTCCAAACTGCCAATGTAATCTTTTTGTTATCCTCAGAAATCAAACCGAAACAGGTATTTTTGAAATCTCTTTTTACCATTCCGCACGGGTATATGGGATAAGAGTTCATTATATGCTCTCTGTACTTTTTAAATACCTGAACTCCCTCTTTCACAAGAGCGAAGTTATATTCATCAGCAACATCTATTCTGCCTGACAGATACATTGTTCCACACAAGCCGTTTATCATATTAAATATAGTCTGTTCTCCATCCTTCATTGACTCATAATATTCAGGCGTATCAAACTTACTCTTGTTATATGACGGATTGTAAGGATATGCCCAATTTCCCGCTTTTTCAGGAGGCATAATTGCAGCACTTCCTGCAGCAACTGTAGGATTTAAGTAATAAACTCCTTCGTCACTCGTGCTTTCAAGATTAAAAATTTTAAGTGTAGAGTTGTCACTCCTCATTGCCCCGCTGGCACAATTTTCAATTATTAAATCCGGATATTTTGTTCTGACTTTTACAAAGAAGGATTTAGTTGCCTGAAGCAAAATTCTGTTACTTTCACTTGAGCATTTTCCATCAATAGAAAGTCCAATCCTTGATGAGCCATTGTAGTCATTCTTAATGTAACGTATACCTAAGTTATATAATCTGTCGATTACTTCTTCGAGGTATTCCTGTACTCTCGGATTTGTCATATCTGCAAATAGCCTTCTACCACCGGCAAACAAAGGCGTACCATCATCTTGTCTTAAATATAATCCCTCGTCATACAAAGGCGTACCCTCGTGGAAAAATTCAAGCTCGGTCCACGCACCTGCAATCATTCCCTTGGAATTAATATAATCTATTATTCCCTTAAATCCATAATCTCCGAACAACTCATCATTATGCATCCACGCACCCATAACTTTTTTACCGGGGCTTTCTGCATATCCGTCAACACATTTTGCAAACCAACCGTCGTCTATACAATACACTTCAGAACCTGCCTCCGCAGCGGCATCAATCAAAGGAATACTGTTTTTATCAGATATAATTCCGTAAAAAGCACACCAATCATTAAACACCAGATAAGGAGTTTTATTAGGCCACGGGAACATTGATTCTTTTCTTTTAAATTTAGTCAACTCACGTATTGCAGACTCAAAATCACCTTTTATACAACCGTATACTACTGACGGAGTTTTATATTCTTCACCTGGGGCTAACTCATACTTCCAATTTGTACAATCAATATCAGAGCCATTAACCTCCACGTAAAATTTTTCACCATTCGAAACACCTGTATGCCCTACCTCTATTGTCCAATCAGCCATATCTTCAACTTCAAAATAATAGCAAACTCCGCATTCCAAATCCTCAATCACAACCATAGGATAGTATTTAGCGGTAGTCCAACTGCCTTTTGATGTGAACTGTACCGAAGCGGAAAAACCCGCATTTCCTGTACATCCCGGATATATGTCAAGCTCCGCAGGAGTTTTCCCGAACCATTGTCCCTCTTTGCTCCAGCCTGAACGGCAATAATATATTTTGAACTTTCCCTCGTCATTCCAATTCAAATCGCCAAAGCCGTCAAGTCCGCTTATGTATACAGAGGATACATGTGTCAATGTGCCTTTTTTGTCACCCTCGTTTACAACTCTGTTGCTCTGACGCACTAAATTTATTCCTTCTATGTACTCAACATTTGATGTAACGCCGAACTTTCCGTACTCTTTATCGTAACAACTGTAATACTCAAAACCGTTTTCGTCACTTGTAACAGTATTTTCTAACGTTAATCTCTTAGTTGTGCTTCCGCAAGGAGCCATATAGTATGGCATTCCGTATTCCATACAATCCAATGAAACAAGATTATAACCATCCTTTGGTTCCTTTTCTTTAACGCCTTGTATACCGAACGAAACTATACCTTTTCTCTCATCATCAAAATTGAACACCATATCTCTGTAATTGATTTTCATTTGCTTAACCTCCGTTAATATAGATATTTTTAGTATATACTTATTAATAGATAAAGTAAATATACTATCATTGCTAAAACGTGTATAATTATTGTATAATTATTTTATTTCTCTATTTCAAGCATAATGGCTGAATTTTCAGACGGCAGATTTACAATAAGCTCCTTTTTGTCAGCTCTCGCCTTTACTCCGTCAAGCTGAGGATATATACCTGATATGCAAATATCATTGTAAAGATATTTTGATAAATCAATCTTGATTTCTGCTTCCTTGCCTGTGTTTATGTTCCATACTGCAAGCAACAGCTTTTTATCAGAGAGCAAGCCTAATGCCGTTGTGCATTTCTTGTTTATGCGGCATAAGCCAAGAGGGAATATAGGATAGCTGTTTGAAATGCTATCTCTTATATTTTTATAGAAGTCCACTCCGTCTTTTACCAACTTAAAGTTTTTCTCATCACACAAATCTATACGTCCCGAAAGATACATTGCACCCGTCATAGATGTTACCATATTAAACGAAGTTTCATATCCGTCTGCCATTTTTTCAACATACTCATCAGTCAATTCAAAGGTTTCGCGGCCTTCAAACATTACAGGATACGGATATGACCAAATACCTGCCTTTTCGGGCGGCATCTGAAGCATAGTTCCCATTACAATTGACGGATTATTGAAGTAAAATTCCTGGTCCGAACTGCTTTGCAGAGAGAAACGCTTAAGGGTTTTATTGTCCGAACGCAATGCACCGCTGCCGCAGTTTTCCATTATGAGTTCAGGGAAACGGCGATACAACTCGTCTATAAAGTCATAGAATGCATTGGCATTCTCTATGGCGCCCTGTGCAGGCGACTCTCCGTCATAGTTGTTTGTACAGCCTATGCCGATTGACTTGTTATAGTCATTTTTTATAAACCGATATCCCATATTATAAAACTCTTCAACACGGCTTATCAGATGTTCTCTGACCTTTGGGTTTTTAAAGTTATAGAACGAGCGCTCTCCGCCTACGGCTTTGTCATAACGTCTTATAACCATATCGTCATTCAAAGAACGCACATAGGAGGTATCGGTATTTGCATCAAACTCAAACCATATTCCGGGAATTAAGCCAAGTTTTGATATCTTTTTCGCCAAGTCACCAAGGGTTGTTTGGCTGTAATACTGTTCCTTCGGCACCCAATCGCCCAAACCGAGCGCCCCTTTATTCTGATACCATCCGCCGTCAATACAAAAGATTTCACAACCAACCTTAGCAGCCGCCTCTGCAAGAGGTATTATACGCTCAGGCTCTTGCATTGACCATATACAATCCATATAGTCATTAAATATCACATACGGACGTTTTTTTGAATATCCAACTGTTGCATCACAGCGTTTAAACCTATTAAGGCACTCAGCCGCTTCCTCAAATCCGCCGTCTACTGCACCCATCATAACACGCTCTGTGCTGTACTCTTCTCCAGGTATTAAATCATAATACCATCCGCCATTGGTCTCATCGCAAGATGATGCCTCAAGGGACAAATTAGGTTCATTATATCCACCATAAGAGGCAAGCTTAATAAACCAATTATGCGCCCCCTCTGTTTCAAGGAACCATACCGCACCTGCCTCTTTATCCACCACAATTACAAGAGGATAATATATGCCTGTCGACCAGCTTCCAACCGAGTTTATTTTATAACTTTCTCTTTCCCAATTATGTGATGTTGCAGGCTGTAAGCCTAATTGACGTGGCGAAAAGCTTTCCCATTGGCCCTCGCTCTGCCATTTGTTGTAGCATATGTGAATACATACATCGCGGTCATACCAGGGCTTTCCTTCACCCGATGCTATTCCCTCTATGTATGCTGATGAAAATGACGTGAGTTTAACTATTTCATCACCGATATTTTTTACTGTGTTAGTCTGTGTTATTACACCCTCTGACGCATCAAGACAAACTGTAACCTCTAAGCCCTCTCTCTTATTTGTATAGCTTAAAACAACTCCCGATTTTGTTTCCTTGCATCCTGTAAACACAAAATCATCATCAGAGAGATTTAACTGTCTTTCACCGAAAAGTTTAATCTCAAAATTCGCTCTCTCAGACGGAAATATATCAATATCCGCTCCCTTAGGGCATATATAAAATTTTCCGTTTTCTGCAATACGTATTTCTGTTTTATTGTATGTATATGTTTTCATTGTAGTCCTCCTTGTATTTGCCTAAAATAATTATTCATCACATCGGCTCCCTTGCGAATTGTATGCCTCTTTTGTCCCGTTTGTAAATATCAGTGACGCAATATTTGCCGTTTATATAACCTATTACTCAAATTGTCCCAAAACCTCAATATTCGTTCCATAGAATATGTCTGATTTATTGCTCATCATCTTACAAAATTCTTCAAAAACTTCCCAGCGTTCAGGATAAATATCAAATTCATATGCGTGTCCCCATATATAGAATACCTTTGGCGTATCTGTTTCAAGTTCCAAAAACTTTTTCCCCATATCAAAGAGCATATCCCAATCAGGATGATGATACAATGTTCCCTTGTACTGAAGCAAATCCTCATACGGTTCAAAACTTTTTGTTACACCTACAAGTCTTGCGTACTTAATGCCTGTATTATTTTTAATAACCTCCGCAACGTGATCATCGCAATCTCCGCAGGGATATGCCATTCCCTTGACCTCATATCCAACAAGTTCAGATAGATTTAACCTATCCTGCTCTACTTGTCGTATCAACTGCTCATCATCAAGTTTTGTAAGATTAGGGTGTGTCAATGTATGAGCCGCAACCTCGTGTCCCTGATATATGTATTTTACATCCTCAGGCTTATTTTTTGTGTGATTGACTTGTACGCCGTTTCGCACAAGTGTATTTTCCCTGCCTAATAGTTCTGAATTAATATTAAAAGTTGCCTTCATATTGTATTTATTAAAAATCTCAATAAGCCTTATATCCTGAGTAACCCCATCATCATAGCTAAATGTTATTGCTTTCTTCTTTCCGTTAAACATATATTTTCTCCCTTGAACTCCTTTACGCAAGTCGTATTGTTAAAACTCACTTGCGTATTTGTATAAGACGACATCTGCATCATCCCGTTTGTCTGCACATCCGACTGTTTTTCGTAATCAAGCACATTATACAATATTAAATATTAAATTTCAATAGCATATTATCAATTTTACACTTTTTCTTCTATCAATCCGTATTTTAATTTTATCCTCTCTAACTTTTCAATCAGCCGTTTACCTGTCACATAAGCCTATACACCAGGCTTGGTCGTCCGCCTGTTTCGTAATTCATTTCTGATTCGGCAATTCCCGCCTCGGTCAGATATGTCATATATCTTCTGACCGTTACAGTTGTCAAGCCTGTTTTTTCTGCAATTTCCTCGCCTGTCATCCACTCGTTATTCTCAAGCTTCTCTTTAATCAGGTGGAGTGTATTTTTCTGTATACCCTTTGGAAACAAGTCCGAATTACCTTTTCCTGATTGGGTGAATAAAGAGTCTATGCTTTTCTGATTTACAGTATTCAACGCTTTTAGAGCGTCTGATTGTGCTATAAATTTGTCAAGAGCAAGTCTGAATCTCTCGAATGTAAACGGCTTTACAAGATAATCTATAACACCTAATTGAATACTTTCCCTAAGTGCATCACGCTCATTTGCCGCAGTTACCATAATCACATCGGAATTTATTTTTTGTTCCCTGATTCTCCGCAGAGTTTCAAAGCCATCCATATACGGCATAAACACATCAAGAAAAATCAAATCCACATCATTGTTACTCAAATAATCCAAGGCGCTCTTTCCGTCACCGCATTTTGCCGCAACATAAAAATCCTTGTGCCGATTGACATACTGCTCATTTATCATTGCTACCATTGGGTCATCATCTACAATCAGTACGCTATACATTATACCCCTCCTTATCTGTTATAAAGCTTACAGAGAAGGTCGTTCCTACACCCTCCTGTGACTCAACAGTTATTTGTCCTCTGTTTTCCTCCACCATTTTTTTTACCTGATAAAGCCCCGTACCTCTGCCGTCGCCTTTTGTAGAAAAACCATTTTCAAAAATGCGGTTCAAATTTTCACTCGGAACACCTACTCCCGTGTCGCTGACTGTTATAAGCAACTCACCTGGCTTTGAGTATATTCCAAACCTTAATTCCTTTTGCGTATTATACGTACCGCCCGACATATTCATAGCATCAAAAGCATTATCAATAAGGTTGCCTATAACCGTCACAAGCATTTCAGACGATAATGCTATATCTGCTTTTGAATATCGGCTTTCCTCTTTAAATACAAATCTGACATTTAATTCAGATGCCCTTGCATTTTTACCTATGAGCAAGGCGGCAATTGCAGGCTCATCTACGGCTGACATTATCTTGCTTATTGATTCTCTCTGCATAAGGGTAATGTTTTCAATATATTTTGTGGCATCATCATACATTTCCATCTGAATAAGTCCAAGTATAACGTGCAGCTTATTTGTAAAATCGTGATTGTTTGCACGCATAGAGTCCACAAGATAACGAGTCCCCGCCAAATCTTCCATCAATTTTGTGTATTCGGCTCTGTTGTGCAGAATTGCAACCGCACCGATAATTTCATCATTTTCGCAAATCGGTATGCTGTCTATAAGCACATCAGCATTTTTAAGACTGTGGTCACGGATACTAAATTCTTTTTTACCGCTTTCAAGAGTCCTTGAAAAGAAAGCATCATTACAGATATTTTTAAGAGGCTGACCTGCAATATTTTCTGTACTGCAACCGAGCATTGACGTAGCCGAATGATTTGCGAACTGTACAATACCTTTTTGGTCGATAGCAAGTATTCCTTCATTGAGTGACTCTAAGATATTATCACGTATACGATACATTGCAGAAAAAACATTTGGCTCGTAACCATACAGGCTCTTCTTAACTGATGCCGAAAGCTCAGCTGAAATTATAACCTCTATCACAATCGCCGCCAGGGTTATTATAAGAAAGATAAGAAAAATCTGCATAGTTTCGTTTTTTATATTGTCCATAAGCATAATCGCCATTACAAAGCCTGAATAATTGCCATTTACATCATATACTGCGGCATATGCTCTTCTCTGCTGTCCTGACGGCCCCCTGTCGTTTGCGGCATAATATTCCTTGCCGTCAAACTCAGGCAACGTTCCGTCATATTGTGTATTAATCAAATCGTGATTAGAATGGTAAAGGCGTACTCCGTCATTTCTCACTATGGATATGACATCAATATTATCAAGAGTATTTTTTAGCGAGTCAAGATATTCCGTCAGCATATATAGGTCTGAGTCGTTGTTAATTTCATCAAGCAATGGTGACTTTGCAATTGTTTCGGCAGTATTTTGCAAGTTCTGGTCACGCTTTTTGGTTTCTGACCTTATATTTATAATTGTTCCTGCTATACCTAAAAACAAGGCAAGGGAAATTATAAGCGATATTTGTGTAAAAAATATTTTTTTGTATATATTTTCTGTATTACTGCCCTTTGATTTTTTCATAATCCTCTGCTACCCCTTTTTAATATGTATATTAACCGTTTATAAGTGTTGCCGCAAGGCTCCTTTGCGTATCGTAGGGGACGGCGTCCTCGACGTCCCGTTTATAAGTGTTGCCGTAAGGCTCCATTGCGTATCGTAGGGGCGATTCACGAATCGCCTGTTTGTGAAGGATTATCTAAATATTCTGCAATGTATGATTTATTGTGCAACGCAGGTTTTCTGCGGGACGTCGGGGACGCCGTCCCCTACATATGAGCTTTTGGCAATTTTTTATAATGTTATCCTCAATTCTCAGATTTTAAATTTTCCAATTATCTAAATATGTATATATTTTACCATATCACATTTTTCTGTTCAAGTAAATTGACCCTTTTTAAAGTAAAAAAAATGATGTTAGAAAAAATATATTTTAATGTTTCATAAAATTGATTTTACATAAATGCCGTGATATGATTATCTCGTAATCAAACAAAGGGGGACTTAAAATTATGAATTTAGTATTTGAAACCATTATGTTGCTCTGTTTTGGTCTGTCGTGGCCGATAAATGTCATAAAGGCATATCAGGCACGAACCGCAAAGTCTACGAGCCTGCCTTTTATACTGCTGATTTTTGTCGGCTATATCGCAGGCATCATAGCAAAGCTAATTACACATCAGATAAATTATGTTTTGATTGTGTATCTGTTAAATCTTGCAATAGTTTTGGTAAATATCGGTGTATATTTTAGAAATACAGCCTTGGATAAAAAGGCCGAAGCATTAAATTAAAGGAGTGAATCTATATGATAAAAAAAGAAAATGTCATTGAAAAATACAAAGAGTTAAATGAACTTGCAGAACAAAACGGCATAGTAATTTTCGGAGGATGCAAAGACAGAGATATTGCAATGTGCGAACTCAAACAAGCATTCTTTCCCGACGCCGTGTTTTATAACAGAAGCATTGACGGCATCAGTATCGAAAACGCCGCAGAACTGTATTCACTCTGTGTTGCACCGCTTATGCCCGATACTGTGCTGTTGCATATAGGAGCAGAAGATTTACAGCTCTGCACCGAAAGCCCTGCTGAATTTGAAACAAAATATCGTGAACTAATATCACAGATACGTAAAAATAACAAACATTGTGATATAGCAATTATCAATTTTCAAAATACAGACTCCTCCTCAGGTATTGAAGGTCTTAACAAAAAACTTAAGTATATCGCCGACTCCGAACATTGCAACTACTGTGACATCTCAAATGGCTGCACACGCAGTTCGGCTCAGGCAAAGAAAGAAATTTCATTCATTTGCAATCTTGGGTTTGTACAAACATTGCAACGCAAACATCCAATCTATGATATGGCTGAAATATTATTCTGCTACTAATATGTTCAAAATCTAAAAAATAGCTGTTGCCAAAATTCGCAACAGCTATTTTTATGTAATAATCAATTTATCATTAGATATTTTTTGTCATCTGCTTAAAGCAGTATACCGAAAAGTCGTTAGGATCAAGCTCAGCCGCTTTACGTATGCAAAGTTCTGCATCACTGTAACGGTCAAATCCGTATAAAGCATATGCCTTCAAGCTGTAACCTGCAAGCAGATTATTCTTTTCGATATTAAGTTCAAACGGCATAGGACTTGGTGAACCAACACCGTAATATGTACGCATATCCTTATTATCAATAAGGTTTTGAGCAGTTTCAAGCATCTCGTTGAGCACCTCATCTGCCTCTTCGTTTCTGTCGAGAGCACGAAGTGCGTATGCACGGAACAATGAAATTTCGGATACAGCCGCTTTGTACTCAGCCGCCTTCAAATAAGCCGCTTTTTCATCATCCTTTTGTCCCTTTGCCTTATAGAGCTTACCTAAGCAATAGTAGATGTGTGCCTCCTGATTAAAGAAAGTCTTTGCCTCGCCGTATGATTTAGGCATATTTATACCATTCATAAATATTTGTTCAGCCTTGTCGAAATCCCCATTATTTAAAAGCTCATTGCCGTACAGAACGTGCATCCAAGCGTGCTGTTTGGTAAGCTTGCCTTCACCGCCCTCGTAAATATGGAAGTGCTTATCTGCCGCCATCTTAATAGCTTCCTCATACTTACCCTGTTGCGAGAGCAATGTGAGCTTATCAAGGTAACAGTCATCACGTTCCTTTAAGAGTTCGGGATATTTGTCATAAACCGCAAGTCTTTCTTCTATCGTTGCGTTTGTATTCTTCAAAAGCTGTTCATATTCAAGCAAAAGACGCGGGTCTTCAGGTCTGTATTTAAGAGCGTTTTCCATACACTTAATTGCTTTTTCGCCGTCGTTTGCCTTGTCAAAGCTGTAAAGCGAAAGATTACGCCAAGCCATACCGTGATTTTTCTCAATTCTCACGCAGTTTTCCCAGCACTCAGCCCCATCAGTATAGCGGAAACGGTCATAGTAAAGGCAACCTAAATAATAGTTTGCATCAGCCGCATTTTCACATTCGCTTATAGCATATTTAAGTACAGCTATATCCTCAACATTTGAAGGGAAGCAGTATTTAGCCTCTGACTTTTCAGCCGCATCAATATACTTTTTGTCACCTGTAATGTAAGCCGTATAATAGCACACAAGCGGATTTTTCTCGTCTGCCAATGAAAGCACATATTTGGCATCATCATAAAGTCCTGCCTTCATATAATCTCTTGCAACATCAAGCATATTTTCAGCCTTTGCGGCATACTGTGCTATGCTGTCCCTACAATCTGCAAAATGAGAATATTCTATAATCGCAAAGAGGTCAAGCTTATCGTCATTAATGCCGTCAATCGCACTCTTTTCAGCACATTCACAGCCGATTTTTCTGAGTATAGCTGTCTTTAAGTTGTGTGCCTTTGTATGTCCCTTGTTCAAGCCTATTGACTCGTCAAGTTTTTCAAGAGCAGCTGCATAATCAGCATTTCTGCAATCTATACACGCAAGTTCAAACATTGCGGCACTTCTGTGTGCGTAGTTCCAAGCGGCACGATAAAGAATATCATATGCATCATCATATTTGCCGAGGTATTCAAGGGCGAGTCCCTTAAGGTAGAACGCCTCTGTATCGGTTGGGTGCTGGTTGCGGTCGGTAAGACGTTCAATCGCCTTATCACAGTACTTTACGCAATCTTCAAAAAGTCCATTTTTAAGCGAAAGTCTTGCCATAGAGGTGTTACATCTGATATCACCAGGATCACGGCGGAGACCTTCTGTATAATAATCCTCAGGTTTGTAGTTGTGCTGTTTGTACTGCTCTAAATGATAACCGTTTATGTAAAGCTCCTCAACTGTTTTGTATTCAGACGGACGCTTAACAGGCTGTCTTTCTTTGATAGGCTGTTTCTGACCGCGCTTATACGGCTTGTATGCCACAAGCTCCTTGCCGTTTTCGTCTGTAAGTGAAACCTTAACATTATGTATATCAGAAATCTGTGTATCAAGTGTTTTGTGATATACCTTATCAGGACTCATATTTGCAGTTTCAGAATAGATTTCTCTGCCATTGTCGGTTACTGTAATTTTGCAGTTGTCAAATACGCCTGTAACATTAAAGCCGAAATAGAGTCCTTCCTTACGCTGTTCAACATTTACAGCCGCATCTATTGTTGCATTCTTAATCTCGCCAATCTCACGCACAGGATACCAATACTGCTCAAACTCTCTTGTTTCGTATGGTGCAATCCAGGTAAAGTCAGGCTGATTGTCGGTGTATACACCTGTCATAAGTTCAATGTACGGGCCGTTTTCGTCTGTGAGATTAGAACACCACATATCACCGAAGTCACCTATGCCCCAATGCCACATCTTTTTACCTGGTGAAATATGATGGTTTGCAACAGTAGCTATACCCTTGTCAATACCAACATCATAGCCTGCAATAAAGTCCATATCAGATTGACCTTGTGAAATAAGGTACGAAGACGGAACCTTTACCGCATCGTAGTGAGAGAGGTCTGTACCTTTGCCGAAGTTATAAGGACGTGCAGTTTTATATACACCCTTTGCAATCGGCCATTCAAGAACAGCACGACGGTCGTGGTCGTTAACCCATTCGCAATCGGGCGGGAATATAGTACGGTAATTATCGTTTACGGGAACCGCAAGGTTTGCCCACCACATAAACACCTGTGGGAATGCAGTACGATTGTATACACGCACCTTTGCTTTGATATAGCTTCTGCCCTTATCAAGCGTTATACCTGCCATACCCTTCATACGATTGAAAGGTTCAACCTCGCCTGTCCATACAGTTTTTCCGCCATCTGCGTTTTCTTCTGCCACTGCTTCAAGGGGCATAAAAGTGGTTGGGCGGTGATGCTGAGGCCAGTTAAATTCGATACCGCCTGAAATCCAGGGGCCTGCAAGACCAACAAGAGCAGGCTTTACAACTTCGTTATAATATATAAAGTCGTGGTTGCCAACTTTGTCATATCCTCTTAAAATCTTACCGCCGAGTTCAGGTACAACCTGAGTCTTAACATATTCGTTTTCAATGGTGTATACCTCATATTCAACGTCGGTTTTCTCGTCAGTAATACCATCGGAATACGGAATGGGATATACACGTCCCGACGCACCCTGATAGGGCTTATTCTCGAAAAACATCGGCAACTCGTGTGCCTTTTTAGGAACATATGTAGGTATTATCATACCGTGTTTTTTACAGTTCACATCACTCATTTTATTTTCCTCCGTTTCGCATTGATAAGAACATTGTATCATAGCAATACCAAATTTCACAGACAGAAAAGCCTGTGAAAAAAAACAGGTTTTTCTGTTGACAAAGTATTCGGCAAAAGAGTATAATCAAAATGGTGATGAAAATGGTATCAATATTAACCGAGCCTGCATACAGCGAAAGTATGTGGTGCAAAGAGATATATAACGGATTGACTTCCACGCTGACCCAAAAGAGAATACCATATAACGATATAACAGATACGATTCCCGAAAATACTGAATGTGTTTTTGTAATTGCATCGGATTATAATTGGATTAAGGCTATACTGCACAAGCTTAATCTTATGTGCATAAAGCCTATACTTATCTGCAATCAGGCAGAAACCATACAGGGTTGTGATTACAGCTGTGTGTGTTCAGACGTAAGCTCCGCAACAAAGCATATGCTCAGCGAACTTAAAACATCAGGAAAAATTCGTGTCGCTTTATATGGTGTTAATACCACATCAATTTCGGATATGGGACGCATTGACGGTTTTTTTGCCTTTAAAGATGATAGCTTTGATGATGCACAGATATTTGTAAACAACGGCTCTCTTAAGGCTTGCTTTGAGGAATTTTATCCGCTCCGTTCTTCTTTTGATGCCGTAATATGCCTTAACGACCTGGCGGCCGTTTCTCTTGCTAAAAACTTAAAGGAAAAATCACCTGAAACACTTAAGTATCTTAAAATATTGAGCTGTACACACAGCAAAATTTCTGACTATTATCGGGATATAATAGACTCTGTGGATATGTGCTTTGAACAGTACGGAAAAGCCGCCGTCTTTATATATGAAAAGCTTAAGCAACACCCATATTTGTCAGGAATGACAGTCACTGTAGGAAAAAGCTCTTATTGTGAAACCAAAGAGAGCAAACCTATAAACTTAAATGATATTACAAAGGCAGACAATATATATTCCGACAAGGAGATACGTGATTTGCTGTTGGTTGAGCATATTCTCAACATCAGCAATGACACCGATAAAATGATAATTGCTATGCTGACCAAAGGCGTTCTGATGGCAGATATTGCCCAGAGTTGCTTTCTGACCGAAGGCGGTGTTAAATACCGCATAAACAGAATACTGAACAAATGTAAAATTTCAAATAAATCTGAGCTTGTCACCCTGATAAAGAACTATCTTCCAAGGTTTGACGGCTCAATGTGATAAAGTGTGAAAGGACATTTCTGCTATGATTAAGTATGCAATTATAGGTGCAGGCTGGCGAAGTGAATTTTATTTAAGGATTGCCTGCCTCTGCCCCGATAAATTTACGGTAAGCGGAATATATATCCGCAATGAAGAAAAACGTGAGATTTTTGCCAATAAATATAACGTCCGCATATTTGACACTCTCGACGGACTTCTCAGCACAGATTTTGACTTTGTTGTCTCCTGTGTCAATAAGGACGGAATAAACGATATGGTTCGACAGCTTACAAAAAAGGGTGTTCCCGTTCTGACAGAAACCCCTGTAACCGATGCAACTTTGGGCGGCAAGGTACAAGTAGCAGAGCAATTTCACTTTATGCCACGCAATCTTGCGTATAAAAAGATTATTGACAGCGGAATAATCGGCAAGGTACATCAGGTTCAGCTTTCCTGTTGTCATTTTTATCACGCCGCAAGCCTTATACGTTTCTTCTTGGAAACAGGCTTTGAAGAACCCGAAGTCACCACACATACACTAAACGATACCGTCACACGCTATAACAGCAGAAACGGATATTTGACAACACCCATACTTACAGATTCGGAGCAAACCATTAAAATATTCAAGTTTGACGGTAAATCTGCAGTTTACGACTTTACTTATGAACAATATTTTTCCGATATACGTTCAAGCCGTATAGTAATCAGAGGCGAAAACGGCGAAATAGTAGACAATACCTGCACATATTTAAGCGGTGGCGTTCCGCAAAGTTTTGAGATAAAACGCAACCAATACGGCAGTTGTGAAAATCTTGACGGAATGTGTCTTTTCAACATAGTTGGCAATGATATTTTATACACAAACCCATTCCCGACAGCAAGACTGTCTGATGAAGAAATTGCCATCGCCACCTGTCTTACATCAATGAAGAAATATCTTGAAACAAATCAAGAATTTTATTCGGTACAAGATGCCGCATTTGATGCACAGATGATGCAATTATAAAAGAATTTTCACCCTTTAACTGTTCGATTGTGAAATTTTATTGCAAATCATACAAAAATTTGTGATAACTTTTTAATATTTTTTAAAAAAACTATTTGATATTGTCGAACAAGTATGGTATACTTATATATTGGTTGGATGTGTTTACCACATCCCAATCAACTCAAATTTTGAAAAAATAATAAATCATATTATTTAAGCATAATTTTAAGGAGGAAAAACTATGGCTAAACATTTTAAGACTATGGATGGTAACTGCGCTGCCGCACATTGTGCCTATGCCTTTACCGAAGTAGCTGCCATCTATCCAATCACTCCTTCATCAACAATGGCTGAATACGTTGATGAGTGGAGTGCCAAGGGCTTGAAGAACGCCTTTGGTCAAACAGTAGAGGTTGTTGAGATGCAGTCAGAAGCAGGTGCAGCAGGTGCTGTACACGGTTCACTTCAGGCAGGTGCTCTCACAACAACATTCACAGCATCACAGGGTCTTCTTCTTATGATCCCTAATATGTACAAAATTGCAGGTGAGCTTTTACCTACAGTATTCCACGTAAGTGCGAGAGCTCTTGCTGCTCACGCTCTTAACATCTTTGGTGACCACCAGGATGTTATGGCTTGTCGTCAGACAGGTTTTGCAATGCTCGCGTCAGGCGGCGTTCAGGAGGTTATGGACCTTGCAGGTGTAGCACATCTTGCTGCAATCAAGGGCAGAGTTCCTTTCCTTCACTTCTTTGACGGTTTCAGAACTTCCCACGAAATTCAGAAGGTTGAAGTTATGGAATATGATGACCTCAAAGGTCTTATTGATCAGGACGCTCTCAAAGAATTTAAGGACAGAGCATTAAATCCTGAACATCCTGTACTCAGAGGTACAGCTCAGAATGGTGATATCTACTTCCAGGGCAGAGAGGCTTCCAACAAATATTATGAGGCTATTCCTGATATCGTTGCTGATTATATGAAGGAAATCACCAAAATCACAGGCCGTACATACAAACCATTCAACTACTACGGTGCAGAAGATGCTACTGAAGTTGTTGTTGCAATGGGCAGTGTATGTCAGGCTCTTGAAGAAACAGTTGATTACTTAAATGCACAGGGCAGAAAAGTCGGTGTTCTTGAAGTTCACCTCTATCGTCCTTTCTCAGCTAAGTACTTCTTTGATGTAATGCCTGAGACTGTTAAGAAGATTGCAGTTCTTGACAGAACTAAGGAACCTGGTTCACTGGGCGAACCTCTTTATCTTGACGTTTGCAGTCTTTACAAGGATTGTGACAACGCTCCAAGCATTGTGGGCGGTCGTTACGGCTTAGGTTCAAAGGATACAACTCCGACTCAGCTCGTTGCTGTATTTGATAACTTAAACGGCGAAATGAAAAACGGCTTTACTATCGGTATCAACGACGATGTTACAAATCTCTCACTTCCTCTCGGAGAAAGAGTTAACGCTGCTCCTGCAGGTGCAACACGTTGTAAGTTCTGGGGCTTCGGTTCAGATGGTACTGTTGGTGCTAACAAAGACGCTATCAAAATTATTGGTGATAACACAGATATGTACGCTCAGGCATACTTTGACTATGACTCAAAGAAGTCAGGCGGTGTAACAATGTCACACTTGAGATTTGGTAAGACTCCTATTAAGTCAACCTACCTCCTTGACGAAGCAGACTACATCGCTTGTCACAAGCCTGCATATGTTTATCAGTATGACGTACTCGACGGTTTGAGAAAAGGCGGTACATTCCTTCTCAACTGCGTATGGACTCCTGAGGAACTTAGCGAGAAGCTTCCTGCTCATATGAAGAAGTATCTTGCAGAAAACGAAATTAACTTCTACACAATCAATGCGGTAGATGTTGCAGTTAAAGTTGGTCTTGGTCCTAACCGTATCAATATGGTTACTCAAAGTGCTTTCTTTAAGCTCTCAGAGGTTATACCTTTTGATCAGGCTGTTACCCTCATAAAAGAGGCAATCAAAAAGACCTATGGCAAAAAGGGTGACGAAATAGTTAAGATGAACTGCGATGCAGTTGATGGTGCTATTGACGCTCTTGTTAAGATTGATATTCCTGCTGATTGGAAAGACGCTGTTGAAGAAGAAGCTGTTACAAACGACAGACCTGACTTCATCAAGAATCTCGTTGACCCTGTTAATGCTCAGCGTGGTAACAAACTCCCTGTAAGTGTATTTGAAGGCAGAGAAGACGGTACATTTGAAACAGGTACATCAAGATATGAAAAACGCGGTGTTGCAGTTCTTGTTCCTCAGTGGCAGAAGGATAATTGTATCCAATGTAATCAGTGTTCACTTGTATGTCCTCACGCAGCAATCCGTCCTATCCTTGTAGACGAAGCAGAAAAGGCTGCTGCTCCTGCATCATTTGAAACAATTAAGGCAATCGGTAAGGACTTTGCAGGTCTTGAATTCAGAGTTCAGGTATCACCTCTCGACTGTCTTGGCTGCGGCGTATGTGCTAATGTATGTCCCGCACCTAAGGGCAAGGCTCTTGTTATGAAGCCAATTGACGAAATTAGTCCTGTTGATGCTCCTAACTGGGATTACGCAATGGATAAGGTTACTAACAAAGCAAACCTCGTTGACGTATCAGCTAACATTAAGAATTCACAGTTCGCACAGCCATACCTTGAATTCTCAGGTGCTTGTGCAGGTTGTGGTGAAACACCTTATATCAAGCTCATCACTCAGCTCTTTGGTGACAGAATGATGGTTGCTAACGCAACAGGCTGTACATCAATCTGGGGTGGTAGTGCTCCTTCAATGCCATATTGTAAGGACGAAAACGGCAGAGGTCCTGCTTGGGCTAACTCACTCTTTGAGGATAACGCTGAATTTGGTCTTGGTATGGTTATGGCTAACAACAAGATTAAGAGCACATTATCTGCAAGAATGGATGAAGCTATGGACGCTGTATCTGCTGACTTAGCTGCTGCATTCAAAGAATGGCAGTGTGCAAAGGACGATGCTGCAGGCTCTAAGGCTGCTGCTGAGAAGATTGAAGCTCTTATCAAAGATGCTGATATGTCTAATCCTGCTGTTAAGGAAATCGCTGACAGAACAGACTTCCTTGTTAAGCGTTCACAGTGGGTATTCGGCGGTGACGGCTGGGCATACGATATCGGTTACGGCGGTCTTGACCACGTAATCGCATCAGGTCAGGACATCAACATCTTTGTTGTTGATACTGAGGTATACTCAAACACAGGCGGTCAGTCATCAAAGGCTACTCCTACTGCTGCTGTTGCTAAGTTTGCAGCCGCTGGTAAGAAGGTTAAGAAGAAGGATCTCGGTATGATTGCAACAACATACGGCTACGTATATGTTGCACAGATTGCACTCGGTGCAAATCCTGCTCAGGCTCTTAAGGCTATCAAAGAGGCTGAGGCTTATCCTGGTCCGTCACTCGTAATCGCTTATGCTCCTTGTATCAACCACGGTATCAAGGCTAAGGGCGGTATGGGTAACTCAATCGCTGAAGAAAAGAAAGCTGTTGAAACAGGTTATTGGCACCTCTGGAGATTCAATCCTGAACTCGCTGAGGAAGGCAAGAATCCGTTTATCCTTGACTCTAAGGAACCAACAGGCAGCGTTGTTGACTTTATGAACGGCGAAAACCGTTACTTAATGCTCAAGAAGGCATATCCTGAAATGGCAGAACAGCTCTTTGCTAAGGCAGAGAAAGACCTCTCAGACAGATACGAAGTATATAAGAGAATGGCTAAGGATTAATCCTTAAAACTATACTTAAATACACAAAGGGAACCTCAAAATAGGTTCCCTTATTCTTTTATATAGCTAATATTGCCCGCAAATACACCTGCAATTCTGCAATAAATTATATGTTTGCAAACAACACGTTGTAGGGTTCGCCGTCCCCTGCAAATACGGCAGGAGCAAGCCCCTGCCCTACATAATATACCGAACCCTCAGTCAGCCTCGCTGACAGCACCCTTTACGCAAAGGAGCCTAAAAACGAAAATGCCCCTGCATAAAAAATTATGCAGGGGCGTGTAATTCTTTGTAATAAACTTATTCAGCAGCAGACTTTTTAGATGTAACAGCCTTTACTACAAACAATGTTCCTATCATAAGGACTATTCCTATAGGCAAGCATATCCAAGCACTCTTGATATAGCCTGCAATTATGTATGAAGCAAAGGATACAGCCGCAACTGTCAAAGCATACGGCAACTGTGTTGACACGTGATTTATGTGATTACATTGTGCACCTGCAGATGACATAATCGTTGTGTCCGATATAGGCGAACAATGGTCACCGCATACAGCACCTGCCATACAAGCTGAAATTGCAATAATCGAAATCTCGTTGCTGATTGAACCACCGAATATTGCAAGAACAATAGGAATTAATATACCAAATGTTCCCCAAGAGGTTCCTGTTGCAAAAGAAAGACCTACTGCAATCAAGAAAACAATTGCAGGCAACAGTGGCAGAATTCCCGATGCCTGAGTTCTTACAAACTCAGCAATTATAATCTTTGCGCCAAGACTGTCTGTCATACCCTTAAGAGTCCAAGCACAGCACAAAATCAAAATTGCAGGCACCATAGCCTTAAATCCCTCAGGAATTGCATTCATACAATCTGTAAAGGAAAGAACTCTTCTGCACATAAAGTAGATTACTGCAAATATAAAGCCTACAAATGAACCGATTACAAGACCGACTGATGCATCAGCACCTGAAAAAGCATCAACAAAGCTGTGATATGCCTCTGAATCTGCAGTGAAAAATCCTCCTGAATAAATAAGACCTACCATACAGGAAATAATCAAAACAACAACAGGAGCAACCAAATCCCAGACAATACCTTTATCGTTGACGTTTATTTCCTCAACCTTTTCGAGCATCTCTCTTCCCTTTTCAGAAAAAATATCGCCGTTGTTTGTGGCATTGTATTCGTGTTTCTTCATTGGGCCGTAATCAAACTTCATTAGAGAGATACAAACCATCATAATAATGGTCAGTATTGCATAGAAGTTATAAGGAATTGCTCTTATAAACAGCTCCAATCCGCCAATCTGGTCTTCTGAAACGAAGCCTGCAACAGCGGCTGCCCAAGAAGATATAGGTGCTATTATGCAGATAGGTGCGGCAGTTGCATCAATTAAGTATGCAAGCTTAGAACGTGAAACGTTAAACTTATCAGTTACAGGACGCATTACCGAACCAACTGTCAGACAGTTAAAGTAATCATCAACAAAAATCAAAACGCCCAAACAAACAGTTGCAAGCTGTGCTCCCACTCTTGACTTAATGTGTTTAGATGCCCAACGGCCAAATGCCGCCGAACCGCCTGACTTGTTCATAAGTGCAACTATGGCACCTAAGATAACTAAGAAAATAAGTATTCCTATATTATACGAATCAGCAATAGCCGTCAAGAAACCATCTGCAAACATATGGTCGATTGTGCCTGATAAACTGAAGTTGGAATATAGTACAGCACCTGATAAAATTCCTAAGAACAAAGAGGAATAAACCTCTTTTGTAATAAGTGCAAGTGCAATGGCAATAAGCGGCGGCAACAAAGAAATCCAGGTAGCATATGTAGGTATTTCACTTCTTTTTGCCCCTAAAGCCTTGTCAAGATTTTCTGTAAACTCCTGCTCCTCACTTACGTTGGAAGAGTAGTTGCTGATGAATATATCAGCAGCCTCCATATACTCAGCGGCTTCTTCTTCCGTCAGAGCCTCCGCATCATACTTTTCGCTTTCTGACAACAGCTCTACTGCCGCAATGTTTTCGTCATCTTCTTCCGCAACAGCAGTAAACGGAAGCATTGTGCAAATAATCACAAATGTCAGTACAGCAAGTGCAAACGCACGCTTTTTCTTTAAGTGAATCATTATTCACCCTCCCTTAAAAAATAAAAATCGTGATGCAAAACGCAAAACGATCTCAGTAAATTTATAATTAAATTAGCAAAGATTGATAGCGCTCCACATCAAAAGTGACAGTTCGATACATATTATGCAGCGAACCGGCAAAAACACACCTCGGGCAGCGTAATCTCTACCTCGGCACAAGCCCCTTTTGCCATATCCTGACTCCCGAAATTAATATGGTTACTCTTGACTTATGCACCTCTATCTATGATGATATTATAATATCATATTTCCCTCTTTCATAAAATGATAATTTTATACAAATTTTATATATTTTTTAAAACATTTTGCACAAATCCAATGGGAAATCAGCGTTAAATTTAACAAATAACATAGTGAATTTGACAAATATTTATTTTTCGGCTATACTATACACATCAAAATAAAACAAGGAGGTTTTGTTATTGAAAAAATTATTGGCTTTAACATTAACCATACTAATGGCATTTGGTAATATAAGCACCCCTGCCAGAGAATTGTTTGACGACGTACCCGAAACAGATTGGGCGGCTCCCTATATCTATAATTTAGTTGACAGAGGTGTAATCAACGGCTATGGCGACGGAAGTTTTGGCAGAAATAATGATGTCCTTCGCTGTGAATACGCAAAAATGCTTGTAAACATTGCAGATATTTATATTCAACAAAGCTCTGTATCACCTTATTCTGACGTTCCTACAACAGAATGGTATTTTCCATATATAACATCATCTGCCGCTTATATGACAGGGTTTCAATCAAGTGACGGCACTCTGTACTTTGACCCTGAAGCACCTGCGACCCGTGAGGCAGTTACTGTTGCTATCGTAAAGGCACTCAGAATAGATGTATCTGCACACAAGGACTCAAACGACTTCCTTGCAGGAAAGTTTAGTGATTGGAATAATATTTCCCCTCACAATCGTCCATACATTGCGGCGTCGGTAGATAAGGGTATTATCACAGGTGATCAGAACGGAACCTTCCGTCCTGATAGTCCGATAATCCGTGCCGAGATTGTTGCAGTGTTATATCGTGCATTCCCTGACGAACATAATGTAACCCCTGCTGTCAGTAAATCAGACAACAGTTCGGCTGTCAACGAAAGGTTGACAGCTTTCTTTTTAGACGTCGGACAAGGTGATTGCTGTTTTATTGAACTTCCAAACGGCGAAACAATGCTGATTGATGCAGGAACAGCCTCCTCCTCTGGCTATATAATAAGTTTCATCAAAGAAAGAGGACATAACGACATTGACTATGTTATCGCAAGTCACCCACACGCAGACCATATAGGTGGTATGTCAAAGGTCTTTGATGCCTTCGAGATAAAAAATATGTATATGACTCAAAAATCATCAGACAGCAAAACCTATAAAAATATGCTGGCAAGCATAGAAAACGAGGGATGTTCCGTAAACTATATCCAAGCAGGCACATCTATCAACACCATACCAAACGTTACTGCCGAATTTGTCGCTCCCTACAGATTGAATTTTTCTAATCTTAATGACACCTCCGCTGTTTTAAGGCTCGACTATCTTGAAGGTTCGTATCTGTTTAGCGGCGATGCTGAACAAATGGCTGAGTACGAAATTCTATCATTTGGCAGAAATCTTGATGCCGACGTTTTAAAGGTCGGTCATCACGGCTCTGATACTTCCACATCTGATGCCTATCTTTCGGCAATTACACCCAATATTGCAGTTATTTCCTGTGGCATTAATAACTCATATGGTCATCCCCATCAGCTTACACTTTCAAAGCTTTTAAATATAGGTGCCTCTGTTTACAGAACCGACACAGACGGCACCGTATCAGTATTTACCGACGGAAATGATATAACCCAAAACAATGTCGTATGCTACGGCAAATCATAATATGGATTATTTGTCGGTTTAAAAGCCTTGACAAAGGCATAGAACCTATAGTATAATTTCAGTATAAACAGCTTGACGCTGAGAGAATATATCTCACAGCGTCTTTTTTCTAAATTAATAAAAGGAGCGTTTTTTATGTCGTCTATCAACGAAATATTTGGCTGTATGGTGTTTGACAACACAGTTATGCAGGAAAGACTCCCTAAGGATATTTTTAAACAGGTAAAAAAGACTAAGGAGGAAGGCGTACCCCTCACACGTAATGTGGCAGATATTGTTGCCAACGCAATGAAGGATTGGGCAATCGAAAAGGGTGTTACCCACTTTACACATTGGTTCCAACCTATGACAGGAATAACCGCCGAAAAGCACGATAGCTTTATCAACCCCATAAACGACGATCAGGTTATTATGGAGTTTTCAGGCAAGGAGCTTATAAAAGGTGAGTCAGACGCATCAAGTTTTCCGTCAGGCGGCTTGCGTTCAACCTTTGAGGCGAGAGGCTATACTGCTTGGGACCCGACCTCAAACGCTTTTATTAAGGACGGAATTTTATGTATACCCACAGTATTCTGTTCTTATACAGGTGAGGCATTGGATAAAAAGACTCCTCTGCTTCGTTCATTAGAGGTATTAAACACTCAGGCACTCAGAGTTTTAAAGCTCTTCGGCTTAAACGATGTTAAACGTGTCAGCACAACTGTCGGTCCTGAGCAGGAATACTTCTTGATTGACAGAAAAGTCGCTTTAAAAAGACGTGATATTACATACACAGGCAGAACCTTATTCGGCAATATGCCACCAAAGGGTCAGGAATTGGACGACCATTATTTTGGTGTAATAAAGACAAGGATTTCAGAATATATGAAAGACCTTGACAATGAGTTATGGAAGCTTGGCATAAGGGCAAAGACCAAACATAACGAGGTTGCCCCTGCACAGCACGAGCTTGCTCCTATTTACGCCTCAGGCAACATTGCGGCAGACCATAACCAATTAACAATGGAAATAATGAAGAAGGTTGCAGACAAGCACGGTATGAAGTGTCTCCTCCACGAAAAACCATTCAGCGGTGTAAACGGCAGCGGAAAGCACGATAATTGGTCCGTTGTAACAGATACAGGCATCAATCTGTTAAACCCTGGCAAAAGCCCGAGGAGCAACACTCTTTTCCTCACCTTCTTATGTGCAGTTATAAAGGCTGTTGACGAGTATCAGGACTTACTCAGAATGTCAGTTGCAAGTGCAGGCAACGACCACCGCTTAGGTGGTGACGAGGCTCCGCCTGCCATTATTTCAATGTTTGTGGGTGACGACCTGGCTGAAGTTTTGAAATCTATTTCAGATGGCAGTGATTACACCGAAAGGGCAAGAGAAAAAATGACCTCAGGTGTTGATGCATTACCTGACTTCACCAAAGACACCACCGATCGGAACAGAACTTCGCCCTTTGCCTTCACAGGTAACAAGTTTGAATTCAGAATGCCTGGTTCAAGCCTGTCAATATCAGGTCCGAACTTCATCTTAAATACTGCAGTTGCAGAGGCATTAAGCCAATTTGCAGACTATCTTGAAAAGGAGTCTGACTTTGATACTGCATTGGATAATCTTATGCGCAACACTTTAAAGACTCACGGCAGAATTATATTTAACGGAAACAATTATTCTGACGAATGGGTTGCTGAGGCTGAAAGACGCGGACTTTTAAATCTGAAAAGTACACCTGAGGCTATCTCTCACTTTGCAGACGAGAAAAATATAAAATTATTTGAAAAGCACGGAATACTCACCCGTGACGAAGTATTGTCACGTTCAGAAATCAGCTATGAAAATTACAGCAAGGTAATAAATATTGAAGCCTTGACAATGCTCGAAATGGCACGTCAGGATATCATTCCTGCCGTAACAAAATATGTTAAACTTCTCTGTGATGAGCTGTCGGTTAAGTCAAACGTATGTGCGGCGGCATCAAGAACTTATGAAGAAAAGACAATCGAATTGCTCTCGTCCTGCTTAGACGAAATCTACTGCAATATAAACAAGCTCGACGAGCTTGTAAAGGCTGCTCACCATATCAAATCCGCAAAAGAAAAAGCCGATTTCTATCACGACAGCGTTCTTGAATGTATGAACGAAGTCAGAAGAATTGCTGACACAATGGAGGTTCATACTGCAAAAGAATATTGGCCGTTCCCATCATACGGCGACTTACTGTTCAGCATACAAGAATAAACATAAGGAAGGATAATTTAATGAAAAAAATACTACTGTTAGTTCTTTCCATAATATTCATTATAAACCTTACACCTGCCTATGCGGCATATAGTTGTTCGGATTGGGCATCAGATTATATTGAATTTGCCGACTCTGCAGGAATTATTCCAGATGAAGTCAAGGGCAGATATACAGAAGATATCACTCGTCTTGAATTCACACACCTTGCTATTGCATTTCTTTCGGCAGTATCTGCCTTGGATATCGAATATCTTGCAGATAGCATAGACGGTATTCAATTTTCCGATACGGATGACAAGTATGTAGCAGTCGCAAATTACTTAGGTATAATCTCAGGCACAGACGAGGGCAAATTCTTGCCCGACAACAGCATAAGTCGTCAGGAGGCTGCTAAAATTCTATCTAACACATACGCCGTAATTACAGGCGACCATAGTCCTGCTTTAAATTATACCAACACATATACTGACTATGATGAGGTATCTGATTGGGCAAAGCCCTATGTAGATAATGTATCCGCTTGGTCCATTATGAATGGTATGAGTGACAATACCTTTGCGCCAAATTCAAATTACACAATCGAACAAGCCATTGTAACATTTATCCGCTTGTACGAATATGCAGTAAATAGTTTATATCTGCCACCTGATATGCTTAACAAAAATCCTGAAATCACATCTATGCTTTATGTTGATGATGGTCAGCTAATAAACGATAAAGGCAGTGTGGTACTAAATGGTGTAAACTTAGGCGGTTGGCTGATTATGGAGGAATGGATGAGTCCTGTTGCATCATTTAAAGATGCGGCGTACTCAGATATCATTGATACCTTGACTTCACGTTTTGGTGAATTTCATACTAACAATCTTATTGAGTCCTACGAAGACAATTTTATAACTGCTGATGACTTCGCAATAATAGAGGCACTCGGCTTTAACTGCGTTCGTATTCCTTTTTGGTATAAAAGTTTTATAGGTAAAAGCGGTAAGGTTAATACGGACTCAAATGGTTTTAAGCGTCTTGATTGGGCGCTTGAACAATGTCAAAAACACGGCATATATGCAGTTCTTGATATGCACGGCTGTCCTGGCGGACAAAGTATGAACCATAGCACAGGCATAACCGCTAAAAACGAGTTATATACAAGTGAAGAAAATCTGAAAACAATGGAAGATATCTGGACCGCCATAGCCAAAAGATATGCTGACTACAACTGTGTTGCGGCATACGACATTATGAATGAACCCCAAAACAACGGCAATTATGTTGGCGAATACGCTTGGAAAGCAGAAAGTGCAGAAGCGGTTGCCCATACAAACACTGTATACGACAGAATGATTAAGGCGATACGCAAGGTTGACGAAAACCACGCTATAACAGTTGAGGGCATATGGACAGTTGATGTATTGCCTGAACCTGATGAATACGGTTGGACAAATATGATTTATCAATTACACATCTATGACACAACTGTTGATATGATTGATAAAAGAGTAAACGAGCTTATCACAGCAAAAGAAAAGTATGGCGTTGCTGTTCTTGTAGGTGAGTACAATAGTAAATCTCTTGAACGATACGCAACAGAGAAATATCTAAGCAATGACATAAGCCGTATTAAATGGACATATAAGACCTTTAATGTGAATTATGATAATTGGGGATTATTCAATAAGCAGTATAATAAAATAAATTTGCGTACAGCATCATATGATGAGATAAAATCAGCATTCGATAATGACATAAGCACGAATAAAGATTTTATGTTAAATGTAGCAGAATATAATATGATAAAAAATAGATAGAAATAAAATCAGAACTGACCTCCAAAAATGCTTTGGAGGTCAGATTTTTATTTATGCTCTGTCAATTTGTATTTTTGAGGCGACATACCATATTTTTTAGCAAACAGTCTTGAAAACGCAACTCTGTCGCTATATCCCACAGCAAGTGCCACCTCGCATACGTTCATATCTCCGTTACGCAAAAATTCGGCCGCCTTTGAGAGTTTGTGGTTTATAATGTAACTTCCAGGGCTTACTCCCAATTCTGCTTTAAATAACCGAAAAATATATGAATATTCAAGTCCTACACAGGCAGACAGCTCCTCCATTGATATCTTTCTGTAATAATTATCTTTTATATATTTTTTGCATATACCTATGTATTCATCTACTGTAGTTTGTATATTCTCTTCAGGCTTATGGGCGTTTGTATCCGTCATTGTTCCCATAAGCTCCAAGAACTTACCAAACATTAAAAACTTATTACTTCTTTCGTTTTGCAAAAACTCTTCAAAACACTTAGCTACAACTTCAGGCTCGTTTGTCATATAAATCGGATGTGCTTCACTTATGCCATTAGCTTTAAAAAAACTATTGGCAAGCTCTCCCGAAAATTTTACCCATAGGTACGTCCAGGGGTTTGTTTCGCTTGCCTCATAATATCCTCTATCATTTGAAATTATAAAAGCGTTACCTTTTTTCAGCTTATATTCCTCTCCATTTACTTTAAAAACGCCTTCACCATCTGCGATAAAGTGCATAAGATATTCCTCTTTAAATCGAACGGAAAAAGAATGTTTAGGCTTACACTTTTCTTTTCCGCAATAATATATATTCAGATTATTAAGCTCATTCCATTTTTCAAATCTATTCATAAAAGTCACCCTACCCTATTATACAATAATTATACACATTTATGCAAGGATTATCTATTTACTTTTTTAAATTTATGAGCTATACTCCAATTAATCAAAAAAATAAATGGAGTGTGATTTATATGTTAGCAATTAAACCGCCTATGGGTTGGAATTCCTGGAATACCTTTGGTGCAAAAATAAGCGAAGAGCTTATAATGGAAACAGCCGATGCAATGATTGAGAAAGGTTATCGCGATGCAGGCTACGAATACGTAATAATCGACGATTGTTGGTCATTGAGAGAAAGGGTTGACGGAAAACTCGTTGCCGATCCTGAGCTTTTCCCTCACGGAATGAAGTACTTATCTGACTATGTTCATTCAAAGGGATTGAAGTTTGGTATGTACTCCTGTGCAGGCTTTCAAACCTGTGCAGGATATCCCAGCAGCTACGGCTATGAATACGAGGACGCAAAACAGTTTGCCGAGTGGGGCGTGGACTACTTAAAATACGACTTTTGTAACTTCCCTAAAAGTGCGAACAGAGAAAATGCTTATTTGACAATGTCTATGGCTCTCAGAAACTGTGGCAGAGATATTTTGTTTGCCGCTTGTAATTGGGGTGTAGGCGACCCTGCTAAATGGATGCGTTCACGTGGTGTACACACCTTCCGTTCAGGAGGAGATATCTTCGATAGCCCAACATCATTTATGGATATATTCAAAAAGCAATACAACAACGTAGAAAACAACGGCAGTGATTTTTACAATGATTTGGATATGCTTATCGTAGGTATGCACGGAAAAGGCAATGTTGCTTTAGGTGGCTGTACTAATGAAGAATATATGACTCACTTTGCTATGTGGGCGTTTTTAGGTTCGCCCCTTATAATAGGCGGTGATATCAGAAATCTTGATGACGAAAGCAGAGATATATTGTTAAACAAAGGTTTGATATCTATTAATCAGGACGACGAGTGCCGTCCGCCATTTATAGTCCGCGATGAAGCCAACTCTATTTCAATGATGAAGATATTAAGCAACGGAAAATTTGCTATAGGATTATTCAGTTTTACCAATCCAAATAAGCAAGAGAATGCCAATTCAAATATCTTCACATGTATTTCATTTGATGATATAGGTATACACTCAAACACCTCTCTGAAGGTTAAGCTTACTGATGCGATAACAGGCGAAGAATTAGGTATTTTTGAGGGTGGCTATCGTGCGTTCCTTAACGAAAATAGCTGTAAAATTTTAATTGGTGAAATTGTAAATGATTGAGAAATGTATAAAGTGCAACAGAGAACTTACCAATGATGAAATAGGGCTATACAAAAAATTATTTAATCGTGCAGCTACGGAATATATGTGTATTGACTGCGTTGCTCAGCATTTTAATGTATCCGTCCAAATGCTTGAAGAAAAGATAATACAATTTAAAAAAATGGGTTGCACCTTATTTGATTGTAATTAGTTATATTTCCAATTAGGGTGAAAGTACAAACCCTAACGTAAAAACAGCGTAGCAAATTAAAACTGCTACGCTGTTTTGTATGTCTTAAACCTATCCTATTAAGTTTTTATACAGATTATTGTATTCTTGTGCCGAGTTTTTCCAAGAAAAGTCTAACTTCATAGCGTTTGTCACAAGCTTATCCCAAACCTTTTTATCGGCAAAATATCCCAAAGCCATACGAATTGTATACGCCATATCATTTGCATTATATGGATAAAAACTAAAGCCGTTTCCTTCACCTGTAAACTTGTTATAAGGCTTAACAGTATCTTTAAGGCCGCCTGTTTCACGCACAATAGGAATAGTGCCGTAAGCAAAAGCTATTAGCTGACTCAATCCGCAGGGTTCAAACATTGACGGCATCAGGAACAAATCCGATGCGGCATAAACCTTATGTGCCAAATCGTTGCTGAACATTATGTTAGCGGACATCTTTGTGGGATTGTACCAAGCAGTCTGACGGAACATTTCTTCATACTTTGCATCACCTGTTCCGACTACAACAATCTGAATGTCCATACTCATAAGCTCACCCATTGCAGCAGCGATTATATCAAAGCCCTTTTGGTCAACCAATCTTGATACAATGCCTATCATAGCCTTTTCGCCGTCTATGGGTAAACCCAACTGCTCCTGCAATTTTATCTTGTTTATCTTCTTCTTTGTCTTAACTGTCTTTACATCATAATTTTCGTATATTGATTTATCGGTCTTAGGGTTATATACCGAGTAATCCAATCCGTTTATTATTCCAAACAAAGAATTTGAACGCGCTGACAGCAAGCCTTCCAGCTTCTCTCCACCAAGGGGAGTTTTAATCTCCTCTGCATATGTGGGGCTTACTGTTGTCACATAATCAGAATATACAATTCCACCCTTTAACAGATTGGCACAGCCGTGAAACTCAAGCTTATCCTCTGTAAAGAATTGCGGTCCAAGTGAGAAGAAGTCAGAAACAATGTCTATGGAATAGATACCCTGATATCTTAAGTTGTGTATCGTAAACATTGTTTTTATGCCCTGATAGAACACATCTCTCACATAATACGCATTCAACAATACAGGAACCATTCCTGCCTGCCAATCGTGTGCGTGTATTACATCAGGCTTAAAGTCGAGCTTTGGCAGAATTTCAAGACAGGCTTTGTCGTAAAACGCAAACCTTTCAAGGTCATTCCACTTATATAAATACACGTCACCAAAATAATATTCATTATCTAAAAAATAATATGTTACGCCGTCTTTTTTTAACTGAAAAACGCCGCAATACTTCCTTCTCCATCCAAGCGGAACATATATAAAGAACAAGAATTCCATCTCTGACTTATATTCCTCAGGAATACAGCCATACTTAGGTAAAACCACCCTGACGTCATTTCCAAGTTTCGCAAGAGCCTGCGGAAGAGCACCAAGAACATCGCCAAGTCCGCCTGTTTTAGCAAACGGAGCCGCCTCTGAAGAACACATTAATATTTTACTCATATCACACACCCCTTATATTTATCTGTTAAATTTGTATAAATTTTTATATAACTGTCTTTTTACCTATTACCATAGGATAGGTATCCTGACCCACAAGCTTTCTGCCGCTCCTTAAAACAACTTCTTTATCAAATACTACATTTTCAAGTAAGCAATTATCCATAACCTGTGAGTTTTGCATTATAATACAGTTTTCAACAACTGCACCCTTGCCGATATGGACACCACGGAACAGAATACTGTTTTTAACTGTACCCTCTATAACACATCCGTTAGCAATGAAAGAGTTGTTGACCTCTGCACTCTTGCCATATTTTGTCGGAATAGTGTCCTTGACCTTTGTGTATATAGGCATATCGTTGTTTTTGCCAAAAAGCTCATCTCTGACGTCTTTGTTCAAAAGTTCAAGATTTACGTCAAAGAAGTTCTTGACATTATCAATCTTTCTGCAATATCCGTCATATTTATATCCCATAATCTTTAATCTGTCAAGATTTGGCAGTAAAATATCTTTAGCAATATAATGCTTATTATGTGCAACTGCATCTCCCAAAAGCTCCAAAAGCAGACTCTTTTCAATTATAAACATATGCATATACGAAGCATTGGTACGCTGTTGTATGGGGTATACCTGAATATCCTTTATCTTGTTATCGCCGTCTACATCAAGCATAATTTTCGTGGATAACTCCTTGCTGCTTACCATAGGTATTTCAGTATAAACTAATGTAATATCAGCATTATTTTCCATATGGAACTTTAATACTTCCGAATAATTTATATTACATATTATATTACAATCCGAAACCAAAACATAGTTCTGACGGCTCTTTGAAATATAGTGAGTGATGCCATTTAGAATATCAACTCCGCCTCTTATTTCGCCAGGTTCAAAGGCTTCCTTAGGCGGTAAGATAAACAAACCATTACCCTTTCTGTCTATATCCCACGGCTTACCTGTTCCCAAATGGTCACTGAGCGATTGGTGATTATATGGCGTATTTATTCCGACATTAATAATCGCAGAGTTTACCATATTAGAGAGGACAAAGTCTATAATTCTGTATCTTCCGCCGAAGGGAACCGCCGCCAACGAACGTATAGAGGTAAGCTCCCCCATTGCTGCCTCCGGGTTTTCGGCAAAAATTAATCCCATTAAATCATTCTTCATATTTATCAATCCTTTCAACCATTACTCTGCAATATCGTCTGTTACCATTGAGTTACCTGCAACCTTCACACCATCACCTATTTCAATCTCAGGTGCAATAAGAGTTATATCATCGGTGCAGATTTTGCTGTTAATATAGGAGTCATTTGCACTTGAATCATTTGACCCTATACGGCTGTCCTTACCTATAACAACATTTGAGCCTATCAACGACTTATAAACAACCGCATCCTTTTTAATAACAGCGCCCGGGAAGATAATCGAATCTTCGATTTTTGCACCTTCCTCTATTATAACATTATCAAATATTACCGAATGGTCTACCTCTCCGTATATGTCACAACCTTCTGTAATATAACAGTTGCGGAGCTTAGCCTCAGGTGCAACATAATGTGGCGGTGCAATAGGATTTCGGCTGTAAATTCTCCAATCATCATCATCCAGCTTAATACCAGGGTCGTCATCAAGCAGCTCCATATTTGCCTCCCAAAGACTCTTGATAGTTCCTACATCCTTCCAATATCCATCAAATCTGTGAGCGATAAGCTTAAGTCCTGACTCAAGCATTTTCGGAATAATATTCTTTCCGAAATCGTTTTCAGACTCAGGGTCATTTTCGTCTTCCGTCAGATATTTCTCCAACACGTCCCAACTGAAACAATACACACCCATAGACGCAAGATTGCTCTTGGGTTCTGCGGGTTTTTCCTCAAATTCGACAATATTCAAATCCTCATCAGTATTCATTATACCAAATCTTGATGCCTCGTCCCAAGGAACCTCAATAACAGCAATAGTAGCATCTGCATTTGCCTTTTTATGCTGACGAATCATCTTGCTGTAATCCATTTTGTAAATATGGTCACCTGAAAGTATAACAACATATTTAGGATTAAACTGCTTGATAAAGCCGATATTTTGATAGATAGCATTGGCTGTTCCCTTATACCATTCACCCTTTTCTGCCGATGTATAAGGCGGCAATACATAAACACCGCCGTTGGAGCGGTCAAGGTCCCAGGGCTGACCGTTACCGATATATGTGTTTAATTCAAGGGGTTGATACTGTGTTAAAACACCAACAGTATCTATTCCTGAATGAGCACAGTTACTCAGAGGAAAATCTATAATTCTGTACTTTCCTCCAAACGGCACAGCAGGTTTTGCAACATTACGTGTAAGAATTCCAAGTCGGCTTCCCTGACCTCCCGCAAGTATCATTGCCACACATTCTTTTGACTTCATACTATATTTCATCCCTTTCGGTATTTTATAAACAATTCTGATATACTATTTCTTACGTTTCGGCTTTTATATCGGCTTTTCATCACATCTCATATAGATTGCAGTAAGCGGTTTTAAGTCAAGATTTATGGAATACTCATATCCGTCGCAAGGAACCATTTTAGCTTTACACTTTTTAGTTCCCTTTCCATCACCGCCAAAGTTCTTGCTGTTTGATGACAGTATGGTTTCATATTCGCCGTAATACGGCACTCCCACTTTGTAATTCTTTCTTTCAACAGGGGTAAAGTTGATAACAACTGCAATCTTCTCTTTTCCCGAAGAGTCAATCCTCATAAACGACAGTACGCTGTTCTCGCAATCACTTGCGTTCAGCCACTTAAAGCCTTTCCACTCGCCTTGTTCACGCTCTATTTCATAAAAGGCTTTATGCTCCGCATAGAAGTGGTTGACTGCCTCGCAGAACTTTGACATCTTTCTGTGAAGTTCGTACTTATCAAGTCCCCAATCAAGCTGTTCGGCAAAACGCCATTCCACAAACTGTCCGAACTCACCGCCCATAAAGAGTGACTTTTTACCAGGGTGTGCATACATATACGCATATAAGATACGTAATTCCGCAAATTTTTCCTCGTATGTTCCCCACATCTTGTCAAGCAACGAACGCTTACCGTGTACAACCTCATCATGCGACAGTGCAAGAATGTAATTCTCAGCATAAGCATACATCATCGCAAATGTCAGCTTATTGTGATTACCCTTTCTGAACAATGGGTCACATTGCATATAGTCAAGTACATCGTGCATCCAGCCCATATTCCACTTAAAGTTAAATCCAAGTCCGCCGCTTTCAACAGGCATTGTAACACCGCCCCAAGCGGTAGATTCCTCAGCAATCATCAATGTATTCGGGAACCTCTCAAATACAGCCATATTGAGCTTTTGCAAAAATTCTATCGCTTCAATATTTTCTTTTCCGCCGTATTTGTTGGGTATCCACTCCCCATCACGTCTGTTATAATCAAGATACAGCATACTTGAAACAGCATCAACACGCAAGCCGTCCATATGATATTCGCCTATCCAGAACAGAGCATTTGAAATCAAGAACGAGAAAACCTCCGTTTTTGTCCAATCAAAGACCAAGGTTCCCCATTCCTTATGCTCGCCGCGTCTTGAGTCAGGATGTTCAAACAGCGGTGTGCCATCAAACTGTGCCAACCCGTGAGCATCTCTCGGGAAGTGTGCAGGCACCCAATCCATTATAACACCTATTCCGTTTTGATGACAAGCGTCTATAAATGCCTTTAATTCCGTTGGGCATCCGTATCTGCTGTTTGCGGAATAATATCCCGTTACCTGATATCCCCAACTGCCATCGAATGGATATTCGCATATAGGCATAAGTTCAATGTGTGTGTACCCCATTTTCTTTATATATGGTATAAGCTGGTCAATCATTTCAGTATACGAAAGATAGCTTCCGTCCTCGTGGGTTTTCCAGGAACCAAAGTGCATCTCATAAATATTCACAGGCTTATCATACGGCATTGTTTCCGTACGCTTTTTCAGCCATTCTCCGTCAGACCACTCATATGTCAAATCTGTTGTAACAGACGCATTTGCAGGTCTTATCTCGGAATAAAACGCATATGGATCCGACTTAAGTATGATATCACCCTTATTTGTTTCAATACTGAACTTATAATTCTGATTTTCGGTAATTCCCTCTAAAAATACCTCCCATATACCCGAGGATACGTGTTTTGTCATTATTCCCAAATTTCTGTCCCATCCGTTACCATCACAAACAACGGACACAGATTTGGCATTAGGTGCCCAGACAGCGAATAAATAACCGCTTTTCCCATTGTGGCCCACCATCTTGTGCGCACCGAGCATTTTATAGCTCTCATAGTTTACTCCGTTATTAAAAAGGTACATCGGGGCATCATCTATATAAAAATTTTTTGTAATTTTAGCTGTATCTTTTTTAGCTTTTTTCATCTGTTTGCCCTCCGTTGACATTATAAGTTAAATTATGCAAAAAAATTTGTTTACAATATATTAAAATTAGATATATTGTACAATATTATTTTAGCACATTATTTCAACACTGTCTATTGTTTTTACGTAAATTATACGTAAAATTTTTACCAAAATATCCTTTTGCTTTTTGTTTATAATGATAGAATTAAATTCCTAAAATCGTTTTGTTTTGTTGTTTTTTGCCATATATCGCTAAAGTCATACTGTATCTGAATTTATTTGGATAAATCTTGCCGATTGCGACAGAACGGACGTTATATATTATATAATATTGTATGAAGAACTTGTTTCTTTTATTCCGATGCGTAAATCATTTATGTTGACAAACGGGACGTCGGGGACGCCGTCCCCTACAAATGGACTTTTGGCAATTATTTATTAAAATTATTTCGGATTTGTAATATGTTAATATTTTTACGTTTTGCAAGTGACTAAATTATAATATTGTTTTAAAGAATAAAAATTGTTTGCAATTAATATGTCGATATGATATACTAATACTTAATCTAATTATGTAGATTTCGGTGATACTTATGAATATTGGCATAGGGAATTTAATACTTAATCTGATATATCCTCCTCGGTGTATCTTCTGCGGCACAAGGCTGTCCCCCAAGGTACGTATTGCAGTATGCGACAAATGTTCTAACAATCTGCCCTATTGCAAGGCGTACAAAAGATGCAAAAGCTGTGGTATACCCATTGCACAAGGGACAGGAGACAAGTGTAAAAGATGCTATATCTCACGCAGGAATATTACACGTTCCACATCAACATTCGTATATGTGGATAATGCTCGCTCTGCCATAATCAAATTTAAAAGGTCTGCAAATTCAAGCTACGGAAGGGTTCTTTCATTCTATATAGCAGGTATGGTTAAATCAGATTTTAAAGGAGTAGAATTTGACGCAGTAGTTTCTGTTCCGCCACGCAAAAAGCCGATTACGAAAGATAAGTTTGACCAGGCGGCGTTCCTCGCAAAAGAGGTATCACTAAGGCTCGGCATTCCATACATATCCAACGCCTTGTATCAGGCACGGCATATAAAGAAGCAAAGCTCGCTGAGCTTTAACGCAAGGCTTGAAAACGTAAAAAATGCCTTTTCAGTTAAAAAACAATCAGCTGTCGGCGGTAAAACAATTTTACTTATTGATGATGTACGCACAAGCGGTGCTACTCTTGAGGAATGTGCTAAGGCACTTAAAGCCTCAGGTGCTTACAAAATATATTCGGCAACAGCCGCAATTTCTATTATAGGTAACTAATAAAATTATTTTAACTTTGATATTATGGCACTCTAACATAGCAAAGACCGATCCCTCAGTCAACTACGTTGACAGCTCCCTTTACGCAAGGGAGCCTTAAATTCCGAAATAATTTTTTCACTGCAGTTGGGTTTGGCAACTGTATGGGCTTTGGGCAATTATTCAATAAAATTATTTCGGGTTTGTGATTTGCATAATACTGTCACAGAGAAAATAAACCATATAAAAAGTTAAATTATTTTACTATGGTTTCACATTTTACAAAAGTCTATTATATTAAAATTTATATAAATCGGAGGTTTTTTCAATGTCACTTTACAGCATTATTCTCGCCGCAGGCGAGGGAAAGAGAATGAAATCAAAACTGCCTAAGCCTTTGCAAACCGCAGGCAATAAAGCATTAATTGATCGTGTTATAGATGCCGTCTCCTCTGCTGGTTCAGAAAAAAACATAGTCGTCGTAGGTCATATGGCAGATAAAATCCGCGAACATTTAGGCGACACCGCAGAATACGCAAATCAGTTTGAACAGCTTGGCACAGGTCACGCAGTTATGCAGGGTATCGCCCCTATTGCTGATTGCAACGGAAGTGTTATTGTTATGTGCGGTGATACACCTTTGATAACGTCTGACACTCTTGCATCCGCATATAAAGAACACAGTGCAGAACAACGCTCTGCAACTGTTATTACTGCTATTTGTGACAACCCATTTGGCTATGGCAGAATTGTCCGCAACAACGGAAATATAGCAAAAATCGTTGAACAAAAAGATGCCACAGACGAAGAAAAACTTATAAACGAAATCAATTCGGGGATGTATATATTTGATATTCAAAAATTGAATTCTGCACTTTCACGTATCACAAACAACAATGCTCAGGGCGAATATTACTTGACAGACGTAATAGAGATTTTATTAAATGACGGCGAAAAGGTCGGTGCATACATTGCCGATTTTGAAGAAACAATAGGTGTAAACGACAGAGCACAGCTTGCTTACGCCGACTATCTTTTGAATAAACGTAACGTAAACCGCCTTATGACAGATGGTGTAAGCGTACTTTCCCCTGAGACTGTCCGTGTAGACGACAATGTAAAAGTTGGATGCGATACCATTATCTATCCTAACACAATTTTAGAGGGCAACACCGAGATAGGTGAGGATTGTATAATAGGTCCCAACACGAGAATAGTAAGCTGTCACATAGGTAACAAAACAGAGGTTCAATCCTCTGTTGCTCTTGACAGCACAGTTGGAAGTCACACAAGCGTAGGTCCTTTTGCATACATAAGACCAAATTCAACAATAGGCGACAACATTAAGGTTGGTGACTTTGTTGAAGTTAAAAACGCAACAATCGGCAACAACACGAAAATTGCACATCTGACATACGTAGGCGATGCTGATGTGGGCGAAAGAGTAAACTTCGGTTGCGGTACAGTAGTCGTAAATTACGACGGAATACATAAGCACAGAACAACCATAGAAGACGATTGTTTTATCGGCTGTAACACAAACCTTGTATCCCCCGTAACAGTACGCAAGGGTGCCTATACAGCGGCAGGTTCCACCATAACCGACGAGGTTCCCGAAGATGCTCTTGCAATCGCAAGAAGCCGTCAGGTAGTAAAAGACGGCTGGGCAAAGGGTAAGAAAAAATAAAATTTTTTAACAACGAGGGACATTTTTATGTATTTAATAGTAGGGCTTGGTAATCCTGGCAGAGAATATGTTGGAACACGTCATAATATCGGTTTTGAAGTTGTAGATGCACTTTGTTCAAAACACGATATTAAACTCAGCAAAGAAAAATTCCGTGCCGTATTCGGCGACGGAATTATCGCAGGCGAAAAGGTAATTGTTGCTAAACCGCAGACATATATGAATTTAAGCGGTGAAAGTGTCCGCGAGATAGCCGATTGGTATAAAATCGACAGCGAGCATATAATAGTAATATATGATGATATATCTCTTCCCACAGGCAAGCTGCGCGTTCGCGAAAAGGGTAGTGCTGGCGGTCACAACGGAATTAAAAATATAATATATCAGCTTCAGACAGACGTCTTTCCCCGAATAAAAGTCGGTACGGGAATGCCTGATAATCCTGACTATGATATAAAAGACTATGTTCTCGGCAAATTCTCTAAAGAAGAGACTGAGATATTGATAAAAACGGCAGTAAGAGCCGTTCTTGCCACCGAAGAAATCATAGCAAATGATGCTAAATCCGCAATGAATAAGTATAACGGATAGGTGAAAATATGAATGCTTATTTGGAAATTTTAAATTCGCTTGCTGAGTTTTCGGAACTCTGCGACGCTTTAAAATCTAAAATAACACCTCTAAGCGTTTTGGGTGTGTCTGACTCGGTCAGGGCACACCTCGCTTTTTGCGTATGCGAAAAACTGAATAAAGGCTGTCTTTTTGTGGCAAGCACGGAAAGCTCCGCAAGAGAAGTTTACAAGGATATGTCATTCTTTGCAGAAGATGCAAATGTACTGCTGTTCAACTCGTCAGAGCTGATGTTTCACGATGCCGAGGCAGAGAGTCACGAGGTTCTGGCATCCAGACTCAATGTTTTAAACAACCTGATTTCAAGCAAAGACAAACTGTTTATAATCACCTCGCCTGAGGCACTTCTCAGCGTAACCGTTCCCAAAAGTATTTGGGAAAGTTCCGCAATCCGTCTTAAAGTCGGTGACGATATGGAACTTGACACACTTATAAACAACCTTATATCTCTTGGCTACAAGAGAGAGGATATGGTTGAGGGAGCAGGGCAGTTCAGCGTAAGAGGCGGAATTGTCGATATATTCCCTTGCACATCTGAATATCCGTACAGAATTGAGTTCTTTGATACGGAAGTAGACTCAATCAGGATATTCGCACCTGACACACAACGAACTATCGAACGTGCGGAGGTATTTGAGGCTTCCCCTGCAACAGAAATTCTGTTAAATAATAAAGATACTGAAAATCTGATTTCCAAACTGACCGACATTACAAAAAATATCGAAACTGCCACAGAGCAAGGCTCTCGTTTGCACTCGGTAATAAAACGTGATATAGAAAGGCTGGAAAATAAAATATACTTTCCGTCTATTGACAAATACATTCCGTATATCTATCCAAAGGATAAGCCTACCTTGCTTGACTATATACCAAGGGACTGCATCATATTTATAGAGGAGCCGTCACGAATTTCGGAGCGTCTTGAGATAATCGAACAGGAGAGGGCAAACACAGTAACCGAATTATACGAGTTTGGAATAATGCCATCTGTAAGCACCGACTTCTCCCTTTCGTATCACACCGCCATTAAGCGTATGCAAGCATATAATTTGATGACAGTCAGCGGACTTTCGCACAATCAAAAGGATATAAAACCAAAGCGGACATACTCTATTGACTCAAGGAGTATAACAGGTTTTAACGGCAATCCCGAATTAATGCTTGAAACCTTGGAAAATTATCGGCAAAGACTATATCGTATCGTTATATTGGCAGGCACACCTGAGCGTGCGGCAAATCTCGCCAAGCGTCTGGAAGAAGATGGAATTAAATGCTCGTATCAAGGCTCTCTTAACGCTCTGCCAAACAACGGCGGAATTGTAGTTTGCGGTGGCTCAATAGGCAAGGGCTTTGAATACCCATTAATACAAACTGCCGTAATCGGCGACAGAGAAATATTCGGCAATGTCCGCAAAAAGAAGAAACGCCCTTTATACAGAGGCAAAATGGGCGACAAAATTTCAGACTTCACCACCCTGACACCCGGGGATTATGTTGTTCACCGTAATCACGGCATAGGTATGTATAGCGGTATAACACAGCTTAATGTGGATGGTGTCAGAAAGGATTATCTGACATTAACATATAAAGGCAGTGACACATTATATGTTCCCACCGACCAGCTTGATATGGTATACCGCTATGACAAAAAGGATGGCGCAAGAGTAAAACTCAACAGCCTTGGCGGAACGGATTGGGAGAAAACAAGACACAAAGTCAAAGAAGCCGCCGCCGAAATGGCAAAAAAACTTATTGCACTATACGCAGAACGTGCCAATCGTACGGGAATATCATTTTCTGCCGACACAGAATGGCAAAAAGACTTTGAAGCAGCCTTTCCCTATGAGGAAACAGACGACCAACTGCGTTCAATCGACGAGGTAAAAGCCGATATGGAAAAGCCTCATCCTATGGACAGATTGCTTTGCGGTGATGTGGGCTACGGCAAAACAGAAGTTGCTCTGCGTGCAGCATTTAAAGCGGTAATGAGCGGATATCAGGTTGCATATCTCGTTCCCACCACCATTCTTGCAAATCAGCATTACAATACCTTTAAACAAAGAATGATGGACTATCCCGTAAATATCCGTATGCTGTCCAGATTTGTTACTCCAACCGCCCAGAAGGAAATAGTCAAAAATCTTGCATCAGGCGAAACAGATATTGTAATAGGCACCCACAAATTGCTTAGCGATAAGATAAAGTTCAACAAGCTGGGTCTTTTAATCATAGACGAGGAACAAAGGTTTGGCGTAACCCACAAAGAAAAAATAAAAGAAATGCGTTCGGATATAGATGTATTGACTCTGTCCGCAACGCCTATTCCTCGTACATTGCATATGTCTCTTAGCGGAATAAGGGATATGAGCATAATAAATCAGCCACCTTCTGACCGCCACCCTGTTCAGACATATGTGCTTGAATATGACGAATTTATTGTCCGCGAGGCTATCGAAAGAGAGTTGGCAAGAGGCGGTCAGGTATACTATCTTTTCAATCGTGTTGACGGCATATATAAAACAGCAAACAGAATTGCAGAGCTTGTTCCACAAGCGAGAATTGCGGTGGTTCACGGCAAGATGCGTGAAGCAGAGTTTGAACAGGTTATGATGGAAGTATCCGAAGGCGAGATTGACGTGCTTGTATGCACCACCATTATAGAAACAGGTCTTGACATAGCAAATGTAAATACTATTATAATAGAAAATTCCGATAGGTTGGGGCTTTCGCAAATGTATCAGTTGAGAGGCAGAGTCGGCAGAAGCAACAGACTTGCCTATGCATATTTGACATTCAGACGTAACAAGATGCTGTCGGAAGAGGCAGAGAAAAGACTGCTTGCAATGAAAGAATTTACCGAATTCGGCTCAGGCTTTAAAATTGCAATGCGTGACCTGGAAATCAGGGGAACAGGCAATCTGATAGGTGCCGAACAGCACGGACATATGGAAAGCGTAGGCTACGAAATGTATTGCCGCCTGCTTGAAGAAGCCGTCCGCGAGGAAAAGGGCGACATACAAAGCGTCACAACCGAAACATCTGTTGATCTTCCCGTATCTGCGTTTATCCCCGAAAGCTATATCAGCGACCACAGCCGTCGAATTGGGGCATATAAAAAGATTGCCGCCATATACGATACGGAGTCTTTATATGATGTGTATGACGAGATAGAGGACCGCTACGGAACTATTCCTCAATCGGTATCCAATCTTATGTATATCGCTTTAATTAAAAATAAGGCAAGCTCTCTCGGAATATCTGAAATGATAGGCAATGACACTCAAATCGTTATGTCCTTTGACAAAAACAATCTGCCCGATATGCAAAATGCGGTTAATATTATGGCTGAAACGCCTAAGGAATTGTTTATGACAAATCCCGACAATCCCAAACTTCACTTCAAAATCGCTAAGCCTAATACTGCAAACGAACAAAAATATCTCGATAAAATTATAGGTTTGTTGAACAAATTGTAAACTTTTTAAAAAAATTTTAAAAAAAGGGTAGATAAATTATAAAATATATAGTATAATCTAATTTATAATTTAATTAATTAAATTTCACAAAGGAGAGGAAAAACTTGGATAACGAAAACAAAAATCTTCAGGAGGAAGAAACAACTATGACTCCCGAAGAAAAAGTGCAGGCAGACATTAGTTCTAAAATTGCAGATGCCGCTGCAGAAATTCGGGATGAAATTGCCGAAGCAAACAGCGACGCACCCGCAGAAGTTGAGAACACCGACGAAGGTTTCTCATTTGAAGAAACCGACGAAGCATTGGAGGGTACTGAGGTTAAAGAGGAAACTTACATCTCTTTAAAGCAGGGAACATTTGTTGTTTCTCTTATTGCCGCCGCATTGATAGGTGCTTTAATCACATTCTTCTGTTTCCGTATTCCTGCTTGGGTTGCAAATATGCCCGAGGGAAAAACTGTAGTTAAAGTCGGCGACACTAAACTTACAGACTTAGATCTTCAATATTACATTTATTCAGAAATTTCTAAGTACGCAAGCAACAACAATCTCTCTCAGGATGATCTTGCTGGCTTTGATTGGGATAAGGTAGAAAACGGCGAAAAAATTTCAGACAAAATTAAGCAGGATGCTGTAAACACCGCAATTGACGAAGCATTGATAATTCAAAAAGGTGCAGAAAACGGTGTTACATTATCAGATGATGAAAAGAAGACTATTGATTCACAGATTGCAAGCATTAATGCAAATTACGGCGAAGAAGGCTTTGCCCTCAGAGCAAGAACAATGGGCATCCCAAGCATTAAGCAGTATACAAAGATGTATTACAACGCAATGACATCTCAGACCGTTCAGGATGATATGCTTGAAAACCCTGATAAGTACTACCCTGAAGATAAGAGCGTTTTAAGCGATTATATGCAAGAAGGCAAAGCATCTGTTAAGCATATTCTCATTAAAGTAGACAATGATGCTGACGAAGCGACTACCGAAGAAAAGCGTGCTCAGGCACAATCAGTGCTTGACAGACTTAATGCCGGCGAAGACTTTGATGCACTTATGGCAGAACTTAACGAAGACACAGGTGAGCCTGCAGAGGGTTACACATTTTCAAAGGGAGATATGGATATAGCATTTGAAGAAGCATCTTTTGCACTTAAATTTGACGAAATCAGTGATATTGTAGAGTCAAGCTATGGTTTCCATATTATTAAGAGAATTCCAGGCACATATGAGCTTTCAGGCTATATGAGAGCACAGGCTGAAAAGGATATCAAAATCAGCAAATCTAAACTTGCTAAGATTTCAGTTTCTGACATTATGAATGATGTGCTTGCCGCTATGGACGAAGTAAGTGCTGAACAACCGGCGACAGCTTCTAAATAATATTACAAAACACAGATAAACCAAAAGGGCCTCAATGATTGAGGTCCTTTTTTTCGTGTATATAAATTCAACACACTAAACAGGCATTAACATTCAACATTGTAGGGGACGGCGTCCTCTTATGTCCCGAAAAGCACTTTTTTGTATCGCGGTTCGTCGAGGACGCCGAACCCTACATTTACGTCTATTTACTTTTGGGATTAAAAATAAGAGCAATTAAAAAGCCAAATACTATTGACGCACTTATTCCTCCTGCGGCGGCTTGCGCACCGCCTAACAATGCCCCAAGTAACCCCTTTTCGCCGACAGCTTTTATCGCACCCTTTGCGAGAACATTGCCAAAGCCTACAATGGGAACAGTTGCACCTGCCCCTGCAAATTCGACCAGCTTATCATATATTCCCAAACCGCCCAATATAACACCGATAACCACAAAAGTTACAAGTATTCTTCCAGGCGTCAGTTTTGTCTTATCTATTAATATTTGTGCAACAACACAAATCAAGCCTCCAACCCAAAACGCATTTAAATAAGTCATAGCCGTCCTCCTTTATTCTCTTGTTTTCAAGCTGACAGCGTGTGCAATAGTCGGTACCGTTTCCCCTTGAAGCGTGGAAGTCGGGCTCAGCAATGCACCTGTTCCTACCGCAAGCAATCTCTTTATCTCTTTTTTCCTCATCAACGGCAGTAAGTGTCCGCATAATACAGAGCCGATACATCCGCATCCACTTGCTCCTGCGTGAACATCTTGTTCTTCTATATTATAAATCATACATCCACAATCCTTATAATTAGGTGAAATATCTATCCCGTCCTTTTGCAAAAGTTCAACCAATATCTCAGCACCTATCTTTCCCAAATCTCCCGTCACAATCAAATCATATTCAGACGGCGAAATATTCAATTCCTTAAAATGTGCCTTTAGGGTACTATATGCCGCAGGAGCCATAGCACCACCCATATTGTTGGCATCTTTTACACCCATATCAACTATTTTTCCTGCCGTTATATGAGTAACCTTTACATCACCTTCCCCCTTCTTTAAAATGGCAGAGCCTGCACCTGTAACCGTCCATTGCGCACTCGGCGTTCGCTGACCTCCGTATTCCAATGGGTTTCTGTATTGGCGTTCCGCCGTACAGAAGTGACTTGATGTAACAGCCGCCGCAATATCTGCAAAACCGCCATCGACTACCTGTGCCGCAAGTGATATTCCCTCTACCATTGTAGAACACGCTCCGTATATCCCATAATACGGTATATCCAAATCTCTTAATCCAAAAGCCGCTCCTATACATTGATTTAGTAAATCTCCTGAAAATATCCTGTCCACATTCTCTGTCGTAAGTCCAATCTTTGTCAAGGACAGTTTAACCGCCTCACGTTGCATCTTGCTTTCGGTTTTTTCCCAAGTTTTTTCGTTCCATTCATTATCGGGCAGAACAATGTCAAAGCTGTCAGCTAATGGTCCTTCTCCCTCTTTTTCTCCCACGATTGCCGCCGAGCTTATTATACCTACATCATTTATCTTAACCGTCTGTTTGCCAAGCTTGTTGTTCATATACTTCCCCCCATTAATCCTATAATGTAATATATCATTCCCACAAACGCTGACGCAGTTATTCCATAAACCAAAACAGGACCTGCAATAACAAACATCTTTGCCGCAAGTCCTAACACAAGACCCTCCTTTTTAAATTCCATAGCAGGCGATACAATGGCGTTTGCAAAACCCGTAATCGGCACAAGAGTGCCTGCGCCTGCATATTTTGCAATCTTTCCGTATACGTTTATTCCTGTTAAAAACGCTCCCAAAAACACCATTGTCACACTTACTGCCGTTCTTGCAGTTTCTTCATCCATACCAAGCGCCTTATTATACAAATCATAAAAAGCTTGTCCGATAACACAAATAATACCGCCGACCAAAAAAGCACAAACCATATCTTTTATAATGGTACTGTTGGGCGACTTTTGGTTTAAGTAATCTAAATACTCTTTTTTAGAATATTGCATTATATTAATCTCCGTTCCGCTGAATATTACAGCTTAATTTTATATACGGATATTATTTGTTATTTTATCTGATTTATTCATCGCTTAGCTTCTTTCTCATATCAGAGAGAATTTTCTTTTCCAGACGGGATACCTGCACCTGAGATATGCCGAGCATTTCTGCTGTTTGAGCCTGTGTTTTCATTTGAAAGTACCTCATATAGACAATTTTTTTATCTCTATCTTTAAGTTCGCCAATCATCTGTCTCAGAGCGACCTTATTTACCATATCCCCGATTTCATCTTGCTTGCTCTCAATTTTATCGACCAGAGGGTTTATCTCTGATATTCCGTCATCAGTTGACGCATATATAGATTGAGGTCTGACCTGTGACTCTAAGGCAACCGCTAAATCGGACGCAGAAATTCCGATTTCATCAGCTATTTCGGCAATAGTAGGTTCATTTCCCTTGACGGCTGTAAGCCTCTCTTTAACACTCATAGCCTTGATTGCTGTTTCCTTTAGACCTCTGCCAACCTTTATCATTCCATCATCTCTGAGATACCTTTTAATTTCACCTATAATCATAGGTACTGCATAGGTCGAAAATTTAACATTATATGATATGTCAAATTTCTCTGCCGCCTTTATAAGTCCTATACTTCCTATCTGTGTTAAATCTTCAACATCATATCCCCTGCCCATAAAACGCTTGACTACGCTGTGAACAAGTCCCATATTCCTGACAATTAGTTCCTCTCTTGCGTTTTCATCACCTTCTGTCACCTTTTGTAACAAAGCCTCATTTTCAGATGTGAAATCTTTAATTTTCAAAAGAGGCACCTACTTTTTTAGTCATTGTAACTGTCGTTCCCACGCCGACCTCTGACTCCACTTTAAGTGTATCCATAAAGCTCTGCATCACAGTGAACCCCATTCCGCTCCTTTCATCATCCTTGGAATCAGAGTATAAGGGCTGCATAGCAAGAGGCACATCAGCAATTCCGCATCCCTTATCAGAAACAACAATCTCTACTGTCTGCCCTGAAATTTTACACCTCATTTCCACTATGCCTCTCATTCCCGAATACCCGTGTATTATTGCATTGGTTACCGCCTCTGACACAGAAGTTTTTATATCTGCAAGTTCTTCTACGGTAATATCCAACTGTGCGGCAAAAGCACCTGCCGCCGCTCTTGCAAATGCCTCGTTACAACTTTTACTCGGAAACTCAATCTTTATGTAATTTTCCATCTTTTCATATCTCCTTACTGCCGCTTACGGCTAAATTATCTGTTATGCTGTAAATTATATAGGTGTATTATCCGAACTCAATCAATCCTTTAAGTCCTGAAAGCTCTATAATTTTATCCACCTGAGGCGAAGTCCTTATTATCAGCATCTTTCCTCCCCTGGCTTTTATAAGCTTATACCTGCCAATCAACATACCTATACCCGAACTGTCCATAAAGTCAACTCTGTCAAAATCCATAACAAGATTTATGATGCTGTGCATATTAATTTCTTTGTCAATTTTTTCCCGTATTTCTGCCGCACAGCTTTGGTCAAGTTCTCCGTCAAGCTTTGCCACCAAAGTTGTGCCGACGCGTTCTAATGTCATCTCCATTTTCTTCACTCCTATTCTGTTATTTAAAAATTATATCACGTTTACAATATTTCCCACATATTTTCGTCACCAAAATACTGACACTTTAAAAAATTTTTATAAAAAATTATCTTTTTTATGACAAAAACCCTACCATTTTTTATTTTTGTATGTTATAATAACCTCACGGCATAAACAAAATCAGAGATTTTGATGCCTGAGAGAGCATTTGAACATAACACTCCGCTACACCTTAAAGGTGTGCTACATTGCTAAAGTATGAAAATCTTTCAGATTTTCTTTTTATATGTTATAATAAATATCAAAAGGAGGTTTTCTCTGTGATACAAAAAAAGAAAATTTCAAAGAACTTATCTCAGCTTCTGTTAATGTTGCTTGCCATCTGCGGCGGTATCTTATTCTATTATTTGCTTTTTAAGAAGTCCGATATATCTATCTTCTTTGAAAAGGCATATGCAATTCTCTCACCTTTTCTGTATGGCTTGGTTGTCGCATATCTGCTAAACCCTATAATGAACTTTTTTGAGAGGAAACTGTCAGACCCCGTATGGCGAAAAAATAAAAAACCGATAACCGACAGGGGACAAAAAATAGTAAAAATATCAAGCCTTATCCTTACAATGATGGTATTCTTTCTTGCGGTATACCTTTTGTTGATGCTGATTATTCCTCAGCTTGTTACAAGTATACAAAGCATTGTAGAGCGTTTTCCCTCATATATGGCAAAGACAGGCGAGTGGATGAATAACTTTTTACAGTCTAATCCTGAAATTATGAATATAATAAATCAGAATTGGGAAAATGTTTCAGATTGGCTGACGGGTACCCTTCTTCCGTATGTACAAAGCGTAGCGGCTGATATATCGCCGAATATTTTAGGCGGAGTAGTCAGCGTTGTGTCCACTATGTTTGATTTAATCATAGGAATAATTGTTGCCGTCTACGTTTTAAACAGTAAAAAAACATTGTGTGCTCAATCCAAAAAAATTACCTACTCGCTTTTCAGTGAGGACAGAGCCAATGCAATAATCAACAACGTACGTTTTGCCAACAAAACCTTCGGCGGTTTTTTGTCAGGCAAAATATTGGACTCTCTGATTATCGGCATAATTTGTTTTATATGCTGTGCAATTCTCAACATACCTTATCCGTTGCTTATAAGCGTAATAATCGGTGTTACAAATATAATTCCGTTTTTCGGTCCGATTATCGGTGCCGTACCTTGTGCCTTGCTTTTGATTATGATTAGTCCTATAAAGTGCTTGGTATTTATCATCTTTGTTCTTATTCTGCAACAGTTCGACGGCAATATACTCGGTCCTAAAATTTTAGGAAACTCCACAGGCTTATCGGCCCTTTGGGTACTTTTTGCGATTACTTTGTTTGGAGGTCTTATGGGCGTATTCGGTATGATTATCGGCGTTCCGCTTTTTGCCGTTTTGTACGCAGCAATTAAAACCCATATAGAAAAAAGATTGAGTCTTAAAAATATGCCCGTTGAAACCGAATTTTATCAAGAATATGACTATCACTCAAAAGAGAATATCCACAATTCAGGAAGCGAATTCAGACTTACTGATAATAAGTCAACAAATAACAAATAAACTTATCCAAAAATATAAAAATTGGGCATATTTTTCTTGACCTTACCAACAATATGCTTTATACTAATAATATAAAATTTAAGGAGAAGTGAAATGAGAAAGACGAAAATTGTATGCACAATAGGTCCTTCAAGCAGTGACGAAAAAATCTTTTCAGAGATGTGCAGGGCAGGACTCAATGTTGCCAGGCTTAACTTTTCCCACGGCACGCACGCAGAACATCAGAAAAAAATCGATATGATAAAAAAGGTCAGAGAAGAGCTTAATATGCCGATTGCTATTATGCTTGATACCAAAGGCCCCGAATATCGTATCAAAACGTTTAAGAACTCTAAGGTTGTTGTAAAAGACGGTGATAAGTTCACCTTTACAACGCGTGATATAGAAGGCGACGAAACAATTGTAAGCGTAAACTACAAAAACCTTGTTGACGACCTTTCAATCGGTGACAGAATATTGGTCAATAATGGTCTTGTTATTTTTGAAGTTGTTGCAATAGATAATACAGAGATTGAATGTGTTGTTATCGCAGGGGGTGAGCTATCCGACAGAAAGAGTATGAGCTTTCCCAACAAAGTCTTAAATCAGGTTTACCTCAGCCAACAAGATAAAGAGGATATTCTTTTCGGAATAAAAAACAATGTTGACTTTATTGCGGCATCATTTGTATCACGCAAACAGGACTTAATAGACTTAAACAACTTTATAAAAGCAAACGGCGGAGAGAACATTGACATAATTGCTAAAATAGAGAACCGAACAGGTGTAGACAATATTGAGGAAATTTGTCAGGAATGTGACGGAATAATGATTGGCAGAGGTGATATGGGCGTTGAGATACCATTTGCTGAGCTTCCTGCTATTCAAAAATACATTATCACCAAATGCCGTCTTTTAGGCAAGCGTGTTATAACCGCAACCGAAATGCTTGAGTCTATGATACACAATCCAAGACCTACCAGGGCAGAGATTTCTGACGTTGCCAACGCAGTATATGACGGCACGAGTGCGGTTATGCTTTCAGGTGAAACTGCCGCAGGTAAGTATCCTCTTGAAACGGTCAAAACAATGTCTGATATCGTTATGGAAACAGAGGAGCATATTCACTATTCAAAGCGATTTAGAAACAATGATTTTAAAATTAAAAATCGTCTTGATGCCATTTCCCACGCTACCTGCGGTATGGCAATAGACATAGGTGCTAAAGCCATAGTCGTTTCGTCAATTTCGGGTATGACAGTCAGAATGATATCTCGTTTCCGTGCCCCTACAGATATTGTCGGTATGGCAACTAATAAAGCTGTATGGTACAAACTTGCATTATCCTGGGGTGTTTTGCCTGTCCTGTCAGAGCAATTCAACTCAACTGATGTACTTTTCTATCACGCACTTGCCGCCGCCAAAAACAATTTACCTTTGTCAAAAGGTGACAGCGTTGTTATGACAGGCGGAATAACAAACGGCAATTCAGGAAACACAAATCTTATAAAGATTGAAACAATTTAAAATCAGTTCACATTAAAAGGGAGTAGCTTGCGAATTTTTCGTTTCTTTGGCGTCAATACGGCAATAAACCCGCTTAAGAATTAAATGGCGAGACTTTTACTGAGATTTTTTATTCTCAGTAAAAGTCTTTTTTATTACATACAAAAATGTTAAATTATATTATAGCTCTGTTAAAATAATACAGAGCGGAATGGAGTTTTTTATGGCAGAATTATTTTCAAACGTGTTAAACATAACGTGGCAGCAAGGCGTTATGTGGATAATCGGCGGTCTGCTGATTTACCTTGCTATTGCAAAAGATATGGAGCCATCCCTCTTGTTGCCAATGGGGTTTGGTGCCATCCTGGTAAACCTGCCTATGTCGGGTGCTGTCACTCAAATATATGACGGCATTGCCGAAATCGGCGTTATCGACGTACTTTTTGATGCAGGAATAGCCAATGAACTGTTCCCTCTGTTGCTTTTTGTGGGAATAGGTGCAATGATTGACTTTGGTCCCTTGCTTTCAAACCCAAAACTTATGATTTTTGGTGCCGCCGCTCAGTTTGGTATTTTCTTCACTTTAAGTCTTGCCGCATTGCTGGGCTTTGATTTAAAGGACGCGGCATCAATAGCAATTATTGGTGCGGCTGACGGCCCTACATCCATATTTGTGGCAAACTTCTTTAACTCTAAGTACATTGGTGCGATTATGGTTGCGGCTTACTCGTATATGGCACTTGTTCCGCTTATACAGCCGCCTGTTATTAAAGCTCTGACCACCAAGAAAGAGCGTATGATAAGAATGCCCTATGAACAAAAAAATATTTCAAAACGTACAAAAATTCTGTTTCCTATAATCATAACAGCAATTACGGGTATTGTATCACCAAGAAGTGTTGCATTGATTGGCTTTTTAATGTTTGGTAATCTCATCCGTGAATGTGGTGTACTTAACTCACTTTCAGACACAGCACAGAATGTGCTTGCCAATCTTGTCACTCTGTTTTTGGGAATTACCATTGCGTCAAAAATGCAGGCAGAATACTTTTTAACAGCCGAAACCCTTATGATAATAGGATTAGGTCTTGTGGCGTTTATATTTGATACCGCAGGCGGAGTTGTATTTGCAAAGATTTTAAATTTGTTTTTGCCTGCAAGCAAAAAAATCAATCCGATGATTGGTGCCGCAGGAATTTCCGCCTTTCCAATGTCTGCACGAGTTGTTCATAAGCTTGGACTTCAGGAGGATAATCAAAACTTCTTGCTTATGCATTCAATCGGCGTAAACGTGTCAGGTCAGATTGCATCTGTTATCGCAGGCGGTTTGATACTCAACTTATTGGGTTAGGGGGGTAAAATTATGAATATAAACGCAATGATATCTACTCTGCCCATTATGGCAAAGGGTATGTTAGGAATTTTTATCGTGACAGCAGTAATTATATTGTCAATGATATTGCTTAATAAATTTTCAGGTAAATAACAAAAGGAGCGATTAAGTTCGCTCCTTTTGTTATACCTCTATCCATTTTATTGCCTTATTCCTTTTAAACCAGGTCATTTGTCGTTTGGCATATCTGCGTGACTCCTGTTTGATTTTATCAACTGCCTCATCAAGTGTGCAACTTCCATCTAAATATTCCACGATTTCTTTATAACCGATTGCCTGCATAGCGGTAGAGTTTCTTCTCACACCCATATCAAGCAAATGTTTTACTTCCTCTAACAAGCCATTTTCCATCATAATGTCTACACGCATATTTATACGTTCGTATAACTTTTCGCGTTCCATCATAAGTCCGTAAATTTCAGCGTCATAAATCGGCTCTTTAACAGCCTCCTTGTCCGCCTCTGTCTTTGTCATTCCGCTTGTCTTGCATATTTCAAGGGCACGTATAACCCTTTTTACATTATTCTGATGCACTTTCTCAGCTTCTGTCGGGTCTGCTTCTTCAAGAAGTTTGTGCAGATATTCCGCTCCGTTCTTTTCGTATAACTCCCACAGCTCAGCTCTGTAATTGTCGTCTCTTTTCTCTTCCGAGAATTGTATATTGTTTATTACACTGTCAATATATAGTCCTGTACCGCCACACAAGATCGGCAACTTATTTCTGCTTGAAATTTCATCAATACAGCCTCTTACATTGCTAACAAAATCGGCAACGCTGTAATCAACATTCGGGTCTAAAAAGTCTATCATATGGTGCGGTATTCTTGTTTGCTCCTCCTTTGTTGCCTTGGCTGTTCCTATATCCATATACTTGTATATCTGCATAGAATCGCAGGAAATTATCTCTCCATTATGTTTTTCGGCGTATTCTATTGCAAAGGAGGTCTTACCTGATGCGGTAGGTCCCACAACACATACAATTTTCTGTTTATTTAAACTATCACTCATAAAATCAAACCCTGCGTTTAAACATTTTTTCTATCTCGGCTTTTGATATTTCAACCTTTATGGGTCTGCCGTGAGGACAAGTTCTTATTCCCTTATCCTCCAAACTTACAACCTTTTCAATTATATCCTGCATCTCTGCGTAGTTTAACTTTTTGTTGGCTTTTATAGCATATTTGCAAGCTATCATATCGAGGGTGCGTTCCTCAAATTCCGCCAATGATGTTTTGTTCATATCAGCCAAAGCATCACTTATTTCAAGAATTAAATCTCTAATCTCAGTTTCGCTTGTTATAACAGGCGTTGCATTAACAATTATACTGCCTGAACCAAAATCCTCTATATCGAAACCAAAGTGGCTAAAAGCATCTATATTCCTCAGCACCGCATCTGCCTCTGAATAGTCAAGCTGTATAATCATCGGTGTAAGTAATAGCTGTGAAAATTTTTCCCGATCATAGTATGACTTCTTCAACCCTTCAAACCTATATCTCTCGTGTGCGGCGTGTTGGTCAATTATATATAAAACATCATCACCTTGACACAATACATATGTATCAAAAATCTGTACAATCGGCTTTGGTAAATCCCTGACAACTTCTTTCCTTTCCGTTGCCGTGTCTGTTACGGTATTCGTCTGCTCCGCAACATCTTTTTGGGTCTCAGATTTGTTACTTTTCTCTACGTCATCGTCAAGGCAATTGACACCGATAAAGATATCGTTTAACTTTTCCTTTTCCTCTTTTGTGGGCATAACATTGTCAAGGTATTGTTTTACGATTTTTTTATCTACCTTTTCTCTTTTGTCTGTACCACTTGAATGAGTGTGAAATTCAATTTTATCTTTGGGTGAAACAGGCTCGTGCAGAGTTTTTGCAACAGGCATCTCTGCCACTATCTTCTCTTGAACATATTTCTTCTCATCGCTTTTTACTTCGGCATTATGTTCAGCCTTGCGAGAACTTTCGCCACCCATTAGAGCATTGCTGACAGCGTGATATACAATCTCATATATTCTGTTCTCATTTGAGAATTTTATCTCTGTCTTTGCAGGGTGAACATTTACGTCAACACAATCAAGGGCAATACTTAAATTAATAACGAAAAAGGGGAACTTTCCAACCATTATGGAATTTCTGTATGCCTCGCCCACAATCTTGGATATAACATTATTTTTAATGTATCTGCTGTTTACCAACAAAGTCTGACGGGTTCTGTTACCTCTTGATATTTCGGGCTTTCCGATAACACCGCTCACCCTTACGTTATCTTCTGTATAATCAAGTGGTATAACAGCCTTTGCGTGGTCGACACCGTAAATCTTAAGTATTGCATTTTTAAGCACTCCGTCGCCTGAAGTCGAAAAAACTTCTTTATCGTCACAGATATAAGTGAACGAAATCTCGGGGTGTGCAAGTGCAATACGACTGACCACATCGGCAACATAGCCTGCCTCTGTGGAATTTTTCTTTAAAAACTTCATTCGTGCAGGTATGTTTTCAAAAAGGTTTTTGACAACCATTGTTGTACCTGTTCCGCAGGCAATCTCCTCTTTATTACTCACCTTGCCTCTGCTGAACTGAACAAAAACTCCTTCTTCCTCGTTCTCTGTTTTTGTTATCACATCAACATCAGCAACCGCACAAATACTCGATAACGCCTCACCTCTAAATCCCATTGTGCCAATTCTGTATAAATCATCAATGGTTTTCAGTTTACTTGTAGCGTGACGCAAAAATGCTGTTTCCACTTGATTTGGCTCTATTCCGCAGCCGTTATCACTTATTCTGATATATTCTATACCGCCTTTGAGAATTTCAACCTCAATTGAAGTTGCATCGGCATCTATTGAATTTTCCACCAACTCTTTGACAACAGCAGAGGGTCTTTCAGCAACCTCTCCCGCCGCAATTTTATCGGTAATATCCTGTGGCAATACTTGGATATTCGGCATTTGCATCACCTCATTTCATTTAATTATTTTTGGCTTTTGCCTGCAAATCATATAATGCAGTAAGTGCCTGCATAGGCGTCATAGCGTTTAAGTCCATTGCTTTTAACTCATCACAAATCTCATTGCCTGCACCGCTCAAAAAACCTATTTGGTCGGTATCAACGCTATTTACTTTTGCAGTACTAATCTTTGCACTGCTGACCTCACTTCCGTCGTCGGCTTCAAGAGATGCGACAATTTCTCTGGCACGGTTTACAACAGACTTTTTCACACCTGCAAGAGCCGCTACATCTACGCCGTAGCTCTCGTCCGCTCCGCCTCTGATTATCTTTCTCAAAAAGCTTATTGTTCCGCCGTGTTTTTTGACTGCTATGCAGTAATTCTTTACGTTTGGTATTTTACCCTCAAGCTGTGTCAACTCGTGATAATGGGTTGCAAACATAGTCTTTGCACCGCATTTTTTTGTATCTGCAATATATTCAACAACCGCCCAGGCTATGCCTAAACCGTCATATGTGCTTGTTCCTCTGCCTATCTCGTCAAGTATAACAAGGCTCTTGTTTGTGGCGTTATCAAGAATATACGAAACTTCATTCATCTCGACCATAAAGGTACTCTGTCCCGACGACAAATCATCAGAGGCACCCACACGTGTAAAAATCTTATCCACAATTCCGATTTCTGCACTGTCGGCAGGAACAAAACTGCCTGCCTGTGCCATCAGTACAATTATGGCTGTTTGACGCATATATGTAGACTTACCTGCCATATTCGGTCCCGTTATAATGGAAATCTGATTTTCGCGGTTATCCAGAATGGTATCATTTGCAATAAACGAACCGCCCTTTAAAAGTTTTTCTACAACGGGGTGTCTGCCTCCCTTAATTACGATTTTGTCAGACATATTGACTGTCGGCATAACATAATTATATCTGTCGGCAACTGCGGCAAAGGAGCATATCATATCAACGATTGCAACAACCTCAGCAGTTTTGCAAATTCTTTCAAAGGCATCTGCGGTTTTCTCTCTCACCTGACAGAAAATTTCATACTCCATATCAACGCTTTTTTCGCTTGCGGTAAGTATTTCCTCCTCCATCTCCTTAAGCTCGGGAGTAACATATCTCTCGCCGCCCGTCAAGGTCTGCTTTCTGATGTAATAATCGGGCACCAAATCAAGATATGAATTGCTGACCTCTATATAATAACCAAAAACCTTGTTAAACCCAAGTTTCATTATTTTGATGCCCGTTTTCTCTTTTTCTTTTTCAAGCACGTCTTTTAACACGCTTTGTCCGTTCTTCACAAGGTTTCTCACTCGGTCGAGTTCTTCATTTGCACCCTCTTTAATCATTTTGCCGTTTCTCAATGTTGCAGGTGCATCATCATCTATATATGTTTCGATAAGCTCTTTTACATCTTCAAGTGCATCCATTTTTTCGGCACAGCTTGTCAAAAGTCTTGCACTCGCCCCGCGAAGACAGTTTAACAGCTCAGGAAGCCGTGCAATAGAGTCCTTTAAGCTTTTGAGGTCACCGCAGTTGGCATTCTTATATACAATACGATTTATAAGTCTTTCTATATCGCGTACACCTTTCAGCAACTCCCTCATTTCCTCACGCATAATCGGGTCGGAAACAAGTTCTGCAACGGCAAGGTGTCTGTTGGTTATAGCCGCACAATTACAAAGAGGTGCAGTCAGACTCTTTCTTAAAAGTCTTGCACCCATTGCAGTGCAGGTCATATCTATGGTATTGATAAGTGACCCCTTTGCCTTTCTATCCCTGACTGTTTCAAGAATTTCAAGATTTCTCAGGCTATACATATCCACCTGCATCTTTTCGGCATCACGGTTTACATCAATACCCGTTATATTCTTAATTTCGGTTTTCTGTGTTTCTTCCAAAAAGGTCAACAAGGCACCAACCGCCCTGATACAGTATGTCTTGTCCTCAGGCAAAACGCTTTCCATTTTGCCGAATTGACTTAATACCTTGTTCTTTGCCTCGTCTAAATCATATGCCCAATCATAATAGTTCCTTACAAAGCCGTGTGATTTTTCACGTATTTCTTCAACTAAATCTGCGTTCTCATAGCCTTCAAGATTGATTATAATCTCCGACGGCGAATACTTAACAAGCTCGTTAAAGAGCTGAGTCTTAAAGTCACTTCCCTCAAAATCAGTAACAGAGCATTCACCCGTAGTGATATCCGCAAATGCCGCCGCACAGCCGTCAGTATCCACACAGACAGAGCACATATAATTGTTTCTGTCCGAATTCAGTGCCGCAGAGTCCATAATCGTTCCAGGGGTAACAACCCTGCAAACTTCACGTTTTACTACGCCTTTTTCATCAAGTTGTTGGTCTTCATCCTGCTCACATATGGCAACGGAATACCCTGCCAGAACCAACTTAGATATATAGCTGTTTGCAGCGTGAAAAGGTATACCGCACATAGGTGCCCTTTCGGGAAGACCGCAGGCACGTCCCGTCAATGTAATATCCAAAACTCTTGACGCAATCTCTGCGTCCTCAAAAAACATTTCATAAAAGTCACCTAAGCGATACATAAGTATACTGTCAGCATATTGGTCCTTTACTGCAAAATACTGTTTCATCATAGGAGTCAGAGCATTTCTGTCAATTATGTCAGGCACAAAAATTCCTCCATTTCATAAAAGGCGGATATATATCCGCCTATACAATATTAATGATGGCATCCGCCGCAGGTACTGCAAGAGCCTGAACAACCGCTGTGTCCGTCATCAACTGCAACGCCCTGCTTAATAATGTTGTCCATAGATGTCAAAGTCATTTCAAAAATTCTTGACGCCTTAACATATTCTTTAATAACTTCGTTTTCCATAATCTTGTTAAACTCACCCTGAAGAAAATCGTTAACTTCCTCTATCTCTTCTTTGGTAGGCTCCTTGCCCTCAAATTCAGCTAACTTCTTCTCTCTTGTTTCGTTGTAACTGCTGATTAATGCTGATGCTTCTTCATCCTCCATAAGATGTCTGCTCGCTTCTGCGGCAGCCTTTTTCTCGTCGCTCATAGCGATTAAATCAGCAAGTTCCTTTGCCTTTTCAAATATTTGCTCTTTTGACATTACTTAAATCTCCATTCCGCCGCGACATACGGCATTTAATCTATTATATAATTTCACCAAACAAAGACCAGGTCTGTGCCTTTGTGATTTTTACATTTACCATCTGTCCCAAAAGCGACATATCTCCCGCAAAGTTTACAACCTTGCCGCCCTCTGTTCTGCCTGTCAAGGTGTCTTCGTTATTCTTGCTTACACCTTCGACCAAAATCTTTTGGACAGTTCCTTCATATTCCTTATTCTTTCGTGCAGAGATTTCATTCTGAACCTCTAACATTCTGTCAAAGTTTTTGTGCTTTTCCTCTTGGGTTAAGCAATCCTCCATCTCTGCGGCAGGCGTACCCACCCTTTTGGAATATATAAAAGAAAATATAGTATCGTACTCAACCTCTTTTAAAATATCGATTGTACGCTCAAAATCTTCATTTGTTTCCCCCGGGAAACCAACGATTATATCCGTTGTTAAGACAATATCGGGGATAGCCGTTTTCACCTTTTTGATTATATCAAGATACTGCCCTGATGTATATTTTCTGTTCATCAGCTTTAAAATTCTGTCCGAACCCGATTGAACAGGTAAATGCAGTTGATTGCATATCTTTTTCTCTTCTGCCATAGCTGTTATAAGCTCGTCCGATATATCTTTTGGGTGCGAGGTCATAAATCGCACTCTTTCGATTCCGTCAACCCTGCAAACCTCACGCAGAAGCTGAGTAAAGTTCAGACCGTCCGTCAAATCATTGCCATATGAGTTGACGTTTTGTCCCAGGAGCATAACCTCTTTATACCCCATCTTTGCCACATCTCTGACTTCATCCAAAATGCGTTCTGCACTTCTGCTACGTTCTCTGCCTCGCACATACGGAACAATGCAGTATGTACAGAAGTTGTTGCAACCATACATAATAGGAATTTTTGCAAGGGGAATATCATCTCTCTTATAGCTGATATCCTCAAAAACAGAGCCATCCTCATTCTTTATATCAAATTCCCTCTTGCCCTCTAATACGTTATATAAAAGCTGAGGGAAGCGATAAAGAGCGTGAGTACCGAAAACCAAGTCAACGTGCTTATATCTCGACTTAATTTTGTTGGCAATATGCTCCTGTTGCATCATACAACCGCAAACAGCGATTATGACATCTTCTCTCTTACGTTTTATATTTTTTAATGCACCTAAATTTCCGAAAACACGAAGCTCGGCATTCTCACGTACGGCACAGGTATTGTATAATATAAAATCAGCCTCACTTGCCTTGTCGCAGAAATCGTATCCCATATCATACAGCATACCTTTTATCTTTTCGCTGTCACTGCTGTTTTGCTGACAGCCATATGTTTCAACGAATGCAAGGGGACGCACAGAACGATTTTCTATATTTTTTCTTATTTTATAAATATATTCTCTCTGCTGAGCCATTTCCTCATCAGAGATAATTCGCTTGTTTTGATTTTCAGACATTTACCAAGCCTTTCCGACTCTTACTGAGCCTCATTTCTGTATTTTTCAAGTATTCTTTCAATTCTGGATACAGGTGTTAAAAGGTCGCTTATTGATGAGTCATCATTAAGTCTTTTGATTATGAGGGCAATGTACTTTGACATATCAACCTCGTGATACCATTCAGCCTCTTTAAGCTCAGGTCTGCGGTATACAAGATTGGTAGTAAATACTGCATCAATAAGACCTGTTCTGTGTGCTTCGTTAAACTTTTCTATTCCCTCTGTGAACAGACCAAAAGTTGAGAAAACAATAACCTTCTTAGCATCTCTTTTCTTAAGTTCTGTTGCAACATCAATCATCGACTCACCTGAAGAAATCATATCGTCAACTACGACAACATTTTTGCCTGCAACATCGTTACCCAAGAACTCGTGTGCGACAATGGGGTTCTTGCCGTTTATAACAGTAGAATAGTCACGTCTCTTATAGAACGTACCCAAATTTGTGCCAAGCACTGAGGAATAGTACATACATCTGCCCATAGCCCCTTCATCAGGAGATATAAACATTGTGTTATCCTTATCCAAAATTACTTCCTTATCATATTTAAGGCACGCCTTTATCATTTGATAAGTAGGATATACGTTTTCAAATCCGCAAAGGGGAATTGCGTTTTGCACTCTTGGGTCGTGGGCATCAAAGGTAATGATATTGGTAACGCCCATACTTTCAAGTTCTTCAAGCATCAATGCACAGTCAAGAGACTCTCTCGCAACTCTCTTGTGCTGACGACCTTCATACAGCATAGGCATAATAACCGTGATACGTCTTGCCTTTCCGCCCATTGCTGATATAACACGCTTTAAATCCTGATAGTGATCATCAGGACTCATAGGTCTTTTCTCGCCATACATTTCATAGGTAACGCCATAGTTAAATGCGTCCATTATTATGTATATATCGTATGTTCTAATAGAATGAAGGATCATCGCCTTAGCTTCACCGGTACTAAATCTCGGACAATTTACAGGTATTACAAACGACTCAAATGTATCGTCAATAACATCCTCATTAAATTTCTTCAGATGTTCATTAACTTTACAAACCAACTCCTCGCATCCGTCCATACCGATTACACCTAATCTACCAAGTCTGTTCTCTTTTAAAGAATCAACTGACCCCATCTTTGCACACCAAACCTTTCTGTTTTAAAACTTTTATATATTTTATCTTTACTTTTTATTTGCACTGTGATTTGACAAAAGCTCATACCTTATATTCCATAGCTTCTGCGACATATCAACATAATATTCGTGTGGGTTTTCAAATCTCTTAACCTCATCCCAAATATTATCTATACTGCTTTCGCAATACTTCTTTATCTCCTCGAGAGAAGGCGACTCATACACACATTTTCCATTTTTAAATATAGGCACCTGCAATTCCTTTACGACAAAATCTGTAATGGTCTTTCTCTTCCAAGTATTGTTCGGATCAAAAATCTCATACTCGCCGTCAGAGTCTATAACCTCATCATATGTTGTCAATACATCAGCTAAAGCCTTGCCTGTTTCCTTTGAGAATAGCCTGTACGGTTTCTTAAAATACGGTGTTGTAATTTTAGAAACATTTTCACTTATTTTAATTTTAGGAACAATACCGCTTTCATCTTCCATAGCAACCAGCTTATATACACCGCCGAAGACAGGCTCTGACTTAGAGGTGATAAGTCTTTCTCCTACGCCAAATGAATCTATGCAGGCACCCTGCCTTAATATATCTCTGATAATATATTCATCAAGGGAATTGGAAACAACAATTTTAGCAGTTGCCCAGCCCGCTTCATCAAGAATTTTACGGCATTTTTTAGTGAGGTACGTAATATCACCGCTATCAATCCTGATACCGCAATTTGTAATTCCCATAGGCTTTAAAACCTCATCAAAGACTTTAATCGCATTGGGAAGTCCGCTTTTTAAAACATTGTAGGTATCAATCAACAATGTACAATTTTCAGGATATGTTTCAGCATATGCCCGAAACGCATCATACTCATTATCAAAAGACTGCACCCAACTGTGAGCCATAGTTCCAAGAGCAGGAACCTCAAACATTCTGTCCGAAATCGTACAGGCAGTACCGCACACTCCGCCAATGTAAGCCGCCCTTGCACCGTAAATTGCACCATCATATCCTTGGGCACGGCGAGAGCCAAACTCCATAACGGGTCTGCCGTTTGCAGCACGGACAATACGATTGCTCTTAGTTGCAATCAAACTTTGATGGTTCACAGTAAGTAATATCATTGTTTCAACAAACTGTGCCTGAATAATAGGACCTCTGACAGTTACTATCGGCTCATTAGGAAAAATCGGCGTTCCCTCAGGAATTGCCCATACATCACATTCAAACTTAAAGTTTGCCAAGTAGTCCAAAAAATCCTCATCAAACATATTTTTAGAGCGTAAATACTCAATATCCTCAGGCTCAAATTTAAGATTGCTTAAATATTCAATTAACTGCTCTACCCCTGCCATAACAGCAAAACCGGCACCGTCAGGAACTTTGCGAAAGAACATATCAAAATAAGCTATTTTATCTTTCATTCCTTCTTTAAAATAGCCATTTGCCATTGTCAATTCGTAAAAATCCGTAAGCATTGTATAATTCATTTATACTCATATCCTTTGTAAATAAATTGCCACTTTTACAGTATACCATTTGTGGCGATAAAAAACAAGCATTTGAATTAAAAACTTGACAATTTTTTTAAATTTCGTTATCATTTGTTTATGATTGTTCAAAAATACATAAAATTTCATTCAAAATCACTATAAAAACGGAGAGAATTATTATGAAGCATCTCACTTTTATCTCAATATTGTTATTGATTGTAATCATATTCTCTTTGCCTGTTATTTTAAACATAAACAAAAGTAAGCAGAATACAGCAGAAATATATTGCGGAGATAAACTATTGTACTCCATAGATTTATCAAATGTGACCGAACCCTACGAAATACCAATCGAAAACGGAGAACACTCAAATACTGTTTTAGTAGAGAATAATAAAATATCAATGAAGTCAGCAAACTGTCCTGATAAATTATGCGTCAGTCAAGGTTCAATATCCCACAGTTTACTTCCCATTGTCTGCCTGCCAAACAGCATTATAATAAAAATAACAGATAATAACGACACTACGGCAGACGCAGTAAGCAGATAAATTATATGTTTAGACGATTATAAAACGCAGAAAACCTACATTCTGCAACGCACCACATCTGTAGGGGACGGCGTCCTCGACGTCCCGCATAAAATCTACGTTGTGCAACGCACCACATTGTAGGGGACGGCGTCCTCGACGTCCCGCATAAAACCTACGTTGTGCAACGCACCACATTGTAGGGGACGGCGTCCTCGACGTCCCGCATAAAACCTATAAGGAGGTTTAGTAAAATAGAAACCAAAAAACTCAAATCAACATCAAAAACAAAAAGAATTGCATTTTCCGCTATTTTATGTGCAATAGCTTTGACTATATTTACAATAGAAGCACAACTGCCGATGTTACTTCCTATACCCGGGATTAAGTTGGGACTTGCAAATATTGTCACATTGTTCGCCCTATTATATCTCTCACCAAAGGAAACCTTTTTAATTCTTACAGGCAGAATTTTGCTCGGCAGTATATTTGCAGGCAATCCGTCAATCCTCCTTTACAGTTTAACAGGCGGCATATTTTCGCTGATTGCAGAGGTATTGCTCCTTAAATTAACAGGTCGCAAATTCATTGTTGAGATAAGTATTTCGGGAGCTTTGACACACAATATTACACAGTTGCTATGTGCGGCTTTGATTACACGCAGCATTGCCGTATTTACTTATCTGCCAATTTTACTCGTTGCCGCCGTTTTGACGGGAACTTTATGCGGATTATGTGTTTTAGGGATTGACAAACGCTTTTCATCTGATATAATTAAGATGTTAAATAAAAAATAGAAAACAAGGTAAATATTTATGTTTTTAAATACTTTTATCGGAAAAATAATATCTACATTCATAATTTCAATGGTTCCGATCATAGAACTCCGCGGAGCTATCCCATTTGGAGTCGCCAACGGCTTGCCGTTATTATTGGTGTGCTTTATATCAATAATAGGCAATATTATTCCCGTACCATTCGTAATTCTTTTTATCAGAAGAATTTTTGAATGGCTAAGGGCCAAGAACGAAAAATTGAATAATCTTGTTCTCAGGTTTGAGGAACGTGCAATGAATAAATCTAAGTTGGTTCAGCGATATACTTTTTGGGGATTATTTTTATTTGTCGCAATTCCGCTCCCTGGAACAGGTGCCTGGACAGGCTCTTTAATTGCTGCAATGCTTGAAATCAGACTAAAGATTGCAATTCCTGCAATTCTTTTGGGACTGTTTTGCGCATCAATTATTATGTCTTGTGTCACATACGGCGTCAGTGCATTATTATTCTTTTAAAATAAATTAAAATTTTTTTAAAAAATGCTTGCAAAATCCAATTCTTTCTGTTATAATAATCAGGTTGAATGACATATGTAGATTTTTAAGGAGGTGTATCTGTATGGCAAAGTGCGATATTTGCGGAAAAGGTGTTACATTTGGTATTAAAGTTTCTCACTCACATCGTAGAGCGAACAAAGCTTGGAAGCCTAACGTAAAGCGAGTTAAAGCTATTGTTGACGGCACTCCGACTAAGGTATATGCTTGCACAAGATGTTTGAGATCAGGTAAGGTAAACCGTGCTGTTTAATCTTTATTACTATTATGCGATTAAGGACTTGCTATGCAGGTCTTTTTTTGTTGTCAAATTCAAAAAAGCGAATAACTTTATCATTTTACTGACAAAATAACCTCAAAGGAGTTGAGCAAAATGATAAACAGCGACACCATAGACCTTCTTCAGCAATGCAATTTAGGAATAAAAATGGGCGTTACAACTATTGATGATGTTCTTGACAAAGTTGATAGTGTTGATTTCCGTTCTATTTTGAATAGCAGTAAGGAGGAACATCAACGATTAGGCAGCGAAACCCACGAGATGCTAAACAATTACCAAGACGAGGCAAAGGAGCCGTCACCTATGGCAAAAACAATGTCGTGGATGAAGTCAAATATAATGATTTCTATGAAGGACAGCGATAACACTATTGCTGATTTAATAACAGACGGCTGTAATATGGGTGTTAAAACCCTAAACAAATATTTAAATCAATATACAGCCGCCGAAGAAAAAGCGAAGGATATTGCAAAAAAATTAATCAATATGGAAGAAAAGCTTACAGTTGATATAAGACAGTATCTTTAAAAAAATCCCCAAAAGCATTGGTGTCACCCCCAAAAGTCAGACCAAAAATCTAACAATTGGTAGGTCGGCTCACATCTGCCTTTGGGGAATTTTGTTATTATCCTTTATAACCATTCGGATTTTTAGACTGCCAATTCCAAGTATCTCTGCACATATCATCAAGATTGTGTGTTGCCTCAAAGCCAAGCTCCGCCTTTGCTTTTGCAGGGTCCGCGTAACAACTTGCGATATCTCCTGGACGTCTGTCGACAATCTTATACTTAACGTCCTTTCCGCACGCCTTAGAAAATGCCTTAACCATATCAAGAACGCTGTAACCCACGCCTGTTCCAAGGTTATAGATAAATACACCTGTATTATCCTTAATCTTTTCAAGCGCCTTTATGTGACCATCAGCCAAATCTACAACGTGAATATAATCACGTACGCCTGTACCGTCTTTTGTATCATAATCGTCACCGAATACAGAAAGACACTCAAGCTTGCCGATTGCAACCTGAGAAATGTACGGAATTAAGTTATTAGGTATGCCATTGGGATCCTCACCAATCATACCACTCTCGTGTGCTCCCACAGGATTGAAATATCTCAAAAGAATAACTCCCCACTCAGGATCGGACTTACTCAAATCTTTTAAGATATATTCTATGTCCAGCTTTGTCTGTCCATAAGGGTTAGTGCAGGAAAGGGGAAAATCTTCTTTAATGGGAACAGTATGCGGATCACCATACACTGTTGCCGAAGAACTAAAAACGATTTTCTTGACGTTATGCTTATTCATTATATCAAGAAGGTTTAAAGTTCCCGTTATATTATTATGATAATATCTAAGAGGTATACGGCAACTCTCGCCAACCGCTTTAAGCCCTGCAAAATGAATAACGGCATCAAACTTATTCTCAGCAAAAACTTTGTCCGTTGCCTCATAATCAAGTAAATCTACTTCATAAAATTTGAAGTCTTTACCCGTAATCTGCTTAACACGATTTAAAGACTCCTCACAGCTGTTGTCGAGGTTATCCAAAACAGCAATATCGTAACCGGCATCTAAAAGCTGTACACATGTGTGACTTCCTATGTATCCCGCTCCGCCTGTAACCAAAATATTCATATCTTAACATCTCCTATTTTATTATGCTAAATTCATTATACATATAAATCATTAATTAATCAATACTTTTATTTCATTTTTATCCATTTTTTTATTTTTAATGAATTTGTAAACAAAAAAACTTGACATCACACGCATAAATTGCTATAATAACATCATTGTTTATTAAGTAGAATATGCGCCTGTGGCGGAATTGGCAGACGCGCCAGATTTAGGATCTGGTGTCCCCGACGTGAAGGTTCAAGTCCTTTCAGGCGCACCAAAAACTGCAAGGCACATAGCCTTGCAGTTTTTCTTACGATATTACTTCAAAACACATTTGCGGAACCTCCTCATGAACATCCGCAAACACAGCAAGCACTTCTCCCATATAGCTGCGCAAATCTTCCGGCATTGTTCCGACTCCATTTATTGTTACAATTACAGGTGGACAACCTGCATAATCTCTTAAAAGATCCCATAGCGCATCAAGGTTTCTCCCAAACCAATCAGGAAAGCCAAACCCTTCTTGAAGTATGTCGTATAACCGCATTATATATTTACATCCCGTAAAATCCAATACTATCTCCTGCATAATTTATTAATCCTCTCCTATAATTTCTGCAAATGTTTCGTCATGGTCGAATGTTACGAATATCAATCCGTCATTAGAAAACAATAATCTTTGCTTGTTTCGATAACCACCGGTATAATTTATATCCGCCTCATACCAAATACGCCCGTTCGCTTCCGGAAGTTGATGACGCTTATTTTTGTATATGCCACCAAATATCATATATCCTGGTAATACTTCTCGAAGATTTCCTCCAAAAGGGTTCCAGCCCGCCTGCATTGCCGCATTTCTATCTATATAATAATCCGGCAGTTTGTTCAGATATTTTATCCACCAATCCGCTCCGTTCGCTCCGAGCGCTGTTGCCATACCCGCTTGTATGGCTTCTATTCTTTCAAGCCGGCATCCGCAGTTAGGATGCAATTGCGGCTCACCTATCCTGATTAAGTCATCATAAGAAAATATTCTTCCGTTTCTTGTTGCACATTCAAGACAAGTAGTATGTTTTATAAATGCTCTCCACATTACCCAATTTACACTATACTTCACTATGTCACCTCCTTTGATATTAAATGCTTATCTTTTCTGTTTACATTATATATCAAATAGGAGTGACATCTCGTGCCACGATTGATTATAACATATCATATATACAAAAACAATATTTAAGTTAAATGTTTTATAATGGTCGTAAGCTACAAATACAAGCCTATCGTTTGAAAATACAATTCGTTGAGTGTTTCTATATCCACCCGTATAGTTTATATCGGCTTCATACCATACACGATTTTCTTTCTTTGCAAATGAAATATTTAATTTTGAAGTTAATACTAATTATTGAGTATCTGAA
>CACWIG010000005.1 GCA_902760955.1 uncultured Ruminococcus sp.
AGGTCACACCTGTTCCCATTCCGAACACAGTAGTTAAGCTTCTTAGCGCTGAAAATACTTGACGGGCGACCGTCCGGAAACATAAGTCGCCGCCGGAACTATTCTTTAGAGAACAGAGAAATTCTGTTCTCTAAAGACATTTTTATAACATATTCCTCTATAGCTCAGTTGGTAGAGCATGCGGCTGTTAACCGCAGGGTCGTTGGTTCGAGTCCAACTGGAGGAGCCATAAGGCTCCGTGGTCAAGCGGTCAAGACACCGCCCTTTCACGGCGGTAACAGGGGTTCGATTCCCCTCGGAGTCACCAAAAATTCAAGCAGTAGTCTTTGGCTGCTGCTTGATGTATAATTGGACCTTTAGCTCAGTTGGTTAGAGCAACCGGCTCATAACCGGTCGGTCCGGGGTTCGAGTCCCTGAAGGTCCACCAAAAGAAAAATCCTTTTTGCGAAAGCGGAAAGGATTTTTTTAATGCGTAATGAATAATAAAGCTGGTTTTGCCTTGATGAATGCTTATTGACAGCTATAGAAAAACTGTGCTAAAATTTAACTATATTCTTAGTTTTTTACGAAAACTAAAGCGGTAGGAGGATATAATATGCTTTTATATATAATTCGTCACGGCGAACCCGATTACACCACCGATACCCTTACAAAACGAGGAATACTACAGGCTGAAGCGGTTGGCAAAAGAATTGCGGATAGCAAAATTGATATGATATTTTCCTCGCCAATGGGTAGGGCAAGACAGACTGCGGAGCCTGCCTGTCGCAACCTTGGTCTTGATTGCCATATCGAAGAATGGACTCATGAAATCGGAAACGAAAAATATACACTCTTTCCCGATGGAGTGAAAAAGTCGGTTACATATGTTCAAAACACATATTACAGAGAGAACGGCAATTATGACTTAGGCTACCACAGGGCATTTGAGTGTCAAGGTCTTAATACATCAGGTATGAAGTCAGCCGTGTCCTATATAGAAGAAAATGGCAACAGATTTTTAGAAAGCTTGGGATATAAGGCAGAAAACGAGAATTATCGTATTATCAAGCCAAATGACAAGAAAATAGCTTTATTTTGTCACTCGGCTTTTGCAAGAGCGTGGGTATCCGTTCTTTTGCATATTCCCATAAATGTTATGTGGGCATCTTTTGGCTACACTCACACAGGTGTGACAATAATCGAATTTAAGAATAACGAAAACAGAATTACGGCACCGAAGTGTCTTTGCTATTCCGACACCTCGCATCTGTACTCGGCAAAGCTTGATATGAAATACGACAACTATATAGAAATATAAAACATCTTTTTTACATATAATTTATAATTGCAATTTAATTTGACAAATATTCTGTTTATATGTTACAATAAAGTTTGTTATACTGTTATGGAATGGAGGTAATAAGGATATGGATAATTATTCAATGTTTATGCCTAATTATTCTATCGGCGGCAATGTATATGACAACATATCCGAAATATGCGGTCTGTACGGAACTACAGCAGTAGTCATAGGCGGCCATAAGGCAATGGCGGCGGCAAAAGATGCTCTTGACGCAGCATTAAGCGACAGTTCCATATCAATATGTGATTATGTGTGGTATGGTGGAGAATGCAGTTATAACAACGCCGAAACCACCGCTCAGCTAAGTTCAGTAAAAAATGCTGATATGATTTTTGCCGTAGGCGGCGGCAAGGCAACCGACACAGCAAAGCTTATTGCTGATATGTTGGATAAGCCTGTCTTTGCTTTTCCTACCATAGCATCTAACTGTTCCTGTTGTACAAGTGTTTCAATTATATATACGGACGAAGGAGTGTTTATAAAGCCGCACTTTTTCTCAAAACCGCCCGTACATTCATTTATAAATACCGAAATAATAGCCCAAAGCCCTGCAAAATATTTATGGGCAGGTATGGGCGATACCTACGCCAAATACTACGAGGCAACAGTTTCTGCCAGAGGCGAAATATGTGAGCATTTTACAGCGTTTGGTGTTGCGGCGTCTAAGATGTGTGTTGACCCTATACTGCAATACGGCAAATCAGCAATGGAGGCAATATCAAACAACAAGGTGACATATGAGTTTTCGCAAGTTGTACTTGCCATTTGCGTAACAACGGGTATAGTTTCAATAATGCTGACTAAAGACTTAACACCCGATTACAACAGCGGACTTGCGCACGCAGTGTTCTATGCCCTTACCTCCATAGAAGAGGTCGAGAAAAACCACTTACACGGCGAGGTTGTTGCCTTTGGAATACTGCTGATGTTGCTTGTTGATAAAAACTTAACCGAGTTTGAGAAGATTTACCGCTTTAACAAAAGTGTAAAATTGCCCACAAGAATATCGGATATAGGCATATCACGCAAGCAATTTGAGGACATAGTGGATAAAATCCCTGATATGTCGGATATACGCCATTGGCCGTACAGAGTGACAACAGATATGATTTTAGATGCTGTTGACTATCTTGAAAAGTATAATATAAATTAACATATAATATAAATATGGAGGAATTATTATGAAATTTTTAAAACCACTTTCAATTTTTACAGCACTTATTGTACTTGCAATGTCAATCTGCGGATGTACTCAATCACAGTCAGGTGAAACTGCATCTGCAAAGGACGAAAAAATAGCTGTTATTCAGCTTGTTTCAAACGACGCTTTTGACCAAATGCGTGACGGCTTTGTAGACACAATGAAGGCAGACGGCTACACAGACGATAGCTTTACATTGATGAACGCAAACGGCGACCAATCACAGTTGCCAACACTTGTTCAAAATGCAATATCATCAAATGTTGATTTGATTGTAACTGTTGCAACACCTGCAACAGCCGCAGTTGTATCAGCAGATACAGATATTCCTAATCTCTTTATTGCAGTTTCTGACCCAATCGGCAACAAGATAATCTCAGATTGGAATACCATAGACCACAACTCAACAGGTACATCAAACCCTATCCCTGCTGACAAGATTATGGAGCTTGCCTCCACTCTCACCCCTGGATATTCAAAGGTTGGTATGATGTGCAATCCTGCTGAGAAAAACGCTGTCAGCACTTGTAACGCTGTTAAGAAATATCTTGATGAACAGGGAATAAGCTACATTCAAAAAGATGTTGTTGACCCTGCAACAGATGTTGTAACCGCAGTTGACGCACTTATCTCAGAAAATGTTGATATAATATTTGTTCCTAACGATTCAAGCTTACAGAGCTATATGGGCACAATTGCAGGCAAAGCAACCGAGGCTAAAATTCCTACATACGGAAGCTCAGCAGTTATGCCTGCAACAGGTGCACTCGGTGCCGTTGCTATAAGCGACTTTAACATTGGTGCAAAAACTGCCGAAATGGCAAAACAGCTCTTTGCAGGGACAGATATAAAGGATATTCCTTCAATTCCTGTTGAGGCGGACGAAACATCTATCAACAAAACAACTGCATCAAAGCTCGGTATTGAACTTCCTGCAGACTTGAAGGTAGACAAAGAATACGAATAATTTATTGGAGGTACAAAGCTATGTCTTTGGTTCTCGGGGCATTGCAAATCGGGTTTATACTCGGAATGCTCGCAATCGGAATATACATATCATTCAGAATTTTAAACGTCCCCGACTTGACCGCTGAGGGAAGCTATGCTCTTGGTTTGGTAACTTCTGCGGTTATGACCGTTGCAGGCCATCCCTATTTGGGGCTTGTCGCCGCAACTCTCGCAGGTATGGCGGCAGGTTGCGTTACGGGCTTTCTTTCAACAAAGCTCAAAATCGCACCTATTCTCGCAGGAATAATCACTATGAGCAGTCTATACACCATCAATCTGATGATTATGGGCGGAAACCCAAACATATCTGTATTTGACTGCGACACAGTATTCAGAGCCGCATATAAGCTGTTACCGATGTTAAAAAAAGAGGTTGTTAAGGTTATTGTGGGTGCTGTTTTTGCTATATTCTGCAGCGGTGTTGTAATCTGGTTTTTTAGAACAGGAATAGGCCTTTCCATACGTGCTGTGGGCGACAACGAAGATATGGTAAGAGCATCTTCTATAAATGCGGATTTTGCAAAGACTATTGGCCTTGCGATTGCCAACGGCCTTATTGCCCTCTGTGGAGGCGTATATGCACAGTACATAGGCAATGCTGATGTAAGTGCAGGTGCAGGAATGCTTATTATAGGTTTGGCATCTGTTATTATAGGCGAGGTTATAATTGTCAAACGCAGTCTTGTTTGGGGAATTATCAGTGCTGTTTTAGGCTCTATTATTTATAGAGGAATTATTACGGTTGTTACGGGATTTCACTTTTTGCCGTCATATTCAACCAAGTTAGTGTCAGCAATAATAGTTGCTCTTGCACTTGCTGTTCCTGCTATAAAAGAGCGTATTTCGATTATGAAAAAAGGTGGTGCAAAAAATGCTTGATATAAAAAATCTTTCAAAGACCTTTGCACCAGGCACACCTAATGAACATAAGGCTCTTGACAACCTTTCGCTTCACCTGGATAAAGGTGAGTTTGTAACCATTATCGGCTCCAACGGAGCGGGAAAGTCCACATTGTTTAATGCCATTTGCGGTACATTTATTGCTGATGCAGGCAGTATTACACTCAATGGTACAGATATTACCTCTGTGCCTGACTACAAACGCTCAAAACAAATCGGAAGAGTTTTTCAGGACCCTATGAAGGGTACAGCACCTAACCTCACCATTGAGGAAAATATTGCACTTGCATATTCACGCCGAAAGAGCTTTAATCTGTCCGCCGCTATTAAGAAAAGCGAACGTACCCTCTTTCGCGAAAGACTTGCCTCATTTGGTATGGGACTTGAGGACAGAATGAAGACAAAGGTTGGTCTTTTGTCAGGCGGTCAACGCCAGGTTGTCACTATGCTTATGTGCACAATCGTAACACCTAAGCTGTTACTCCTTGACGAGCATACGGCGGCATTAGACCCTGCAACCTCTGAAAAAATAATGGAAATCACAAACAATGTTATAAAAGAAAATAACCTGACAACAATGATGATTACACATAATATCAATTCTGCCTTGAAAACAGGCACACGTACAATTATGATGGACTCGGGCAATATTATACTTGATTTAAAGGGTGAGGAAAGAGAAAATATGTCCCTTTCTGACCTGCTGAATATGTATAACAGCAAAAGTAGTAAGCAGTTCGACAACGACAGAATTTTGCTCAGCCATTGATATAACCTTGATGTTAATAAAACCTCTATGATATTTTCAGTATATACTGATGTATCATAGAGGTTTTTTGATATATTGTATTTTGTAGGGCTCGGCGTCCTCGACGAACCGTTTGGTATCATCATATCCGCAAATAATAAAAAGGACCTCAAAGCGAGATCCTTTAATTTTTAGTTATGCCTGTGCGTTTTCTCCGCATATATCTGACAAGGACTTAGATACTGTGTGTGAGATAGGCTTCCACTCAATTTTGCGGAAAAGAGCCACAATAGCAATCGGAACATATGTCAGCATAAACAACGGGAATGTGAAAAGATATAACACTCTTTTTGGCTTACTGCAGTGAATACTTTTCCATTCAGTGATAGCAGTGATGCTTCCCAAGAGGAAGAACATTCCATAGAAGTTCATAATAGTCTGAACAAGTGTCTTGATTAACATAGGTAAATCGGGCGAATGTGTTATAGCGCCAATAGGTATCGCAATAATGTTGATAGCTATGCTGACAAGGGTTAAAAGCATTGCGGGCATAATCGTCATAAGCATATCAAAGCAAGAGAAGCTACCCTTTAATATACCCTTGAAGAGCTTTGCACCGTAGTTAGCAAAAACCTGATAAAAACCCTTCGCCCATCTGAGACGTTGAGTATATGATTGATTAAATGCTGTTGGCTGTTCGTCATATAAAACAGCGTTAGCACAGTAACCAATCTTTTCGCCCTTAATTATACTGTCGGTTGTGAACTCAATATCCTCTGTAAGAAGGTGATGAATCCAACCGCCGTTTTCACGGATAACATCAGCACTTACCAAGAAACCTGTACCTGATACAGCACAGCTTGTGCCAAGGTGCATTCTCGCATTATTGAGATATCTTGCCTCACGCAAGAACCACAATGAATATCCTGCTGAAATCCAATTTGTATCATAGTTTTTAGAATTTCTGTAACTTGTTATAATACGGTATCCATTATCAAATACCTTGTTCATTTCTTTAATGAAATTAGGGTCAAGAACATTGTCCGCATCAAAAATCATATATGCCTCATAGTTTTTATCAGCGTGCTCTGTATCTATTATTTTGAACAACCAATCAAGAGCATATCCCTTGCCGACCTGTTCTTTGTTAAAGCGTTCATAAACAATAGCGCCTGCATTTCTTGCAACCTCTGCTGTGTTATCGGTGCAGTTATCTGCTATAACAAAGATGTCAACCAAGTCTGATGGATAATTCTGCGAGCGAATGCTGTTGATTAAGTTGCCGATAACTCCGCTTTCATTTCTTGCAGAAACAACAACAGCATAGCGGTGTTGCTTTTTGGCAATGAACTTTAATGGTTTCTTGAGAAGTCCGACAAAGATGTAGAAAAATTGGTACGCATAACATAGTGTGAAAATTACTGAAATGATACAGTTGAAAACGATAATAGCTTTCATATTTTATTCTCCTCGACTTTAAGTCTGATTTATGAGTATTTACACCCAAATTTTTTCTGCTCTTATTTTTAATATTTTCCATACACATTTATATACTGTAAATATTAAAAAAATATAAATAAAATATAAATATTTTATAAACTATACACAATTTGCTAAAAGCACTAATAAAAATAGGCGTTAAAAAGACTTTTTTGTATATCTTTGCACCTGATTATATGGACATTATTCATATGCTGATATAATATGATATATAAATATTGCACAAAGATAACATTTGTATATCATTATTGAATTATTTTTGTATTAATATATGGAATTAACAAGTAAATTATGAAAGATTTGATTTACAAGACATATAATTGGCAGTATTTTCGGTGGTTTTTAGCAAATATTGATGTTTACAAGCGAGCAAAATTATGATATACTCATTAAGTTACATAAGAAGGAATGGGGTAATATAGCGATGAAAAGAGAAGATTTAAGAAATATTGCTATAATAGCACACGTTGACCACGGTAAAACAACATTGGTTGACGAAATGTTAAAGCAGGGGGCAGTGTATAGAGAGAACCAGGTTGTTGAAGAAAGAGTTATGGATAACAATGACCTTGAACGTGAGAGAGGTATTACAATTCTTGCAAAGAATACCTCTGTATACTATGACGACATAAAAATGAATATTATAGACACACCTGGACACGCCGACTTCAGCGGTGAGGTTGAGCGTATCTTGAAGATGGTTAATGGTGTAATACTTCTTGTAGATGCGGCGGAGGGACCAATGCCGCAGACAAGATTTGTTTTGCAGAAGGCGCTTGAGATGAACCATCGTGTTATAATCGTTGTAAACAAGATTGACAGACCTGATGCAAGACTTGATGAGATACCTGATGAAATACTTGATTTGCTTATCGAGCTTGATGCCAATGACGAGCAGCTTGAAAGTCCTATTATATTCTGTTCAGGCAGAGCGGGTACGGCTTCGCTTTCTCAATACGAACAGGGAAAGGATTTAAAGGTTTTATTTGAAACAATTAAGAACTATATTCCTGCACCCGAAGGCGACGAAACAGCTCCTGTTCAGATGCTTGTTTCATCTATAGATTACAATGACTATGTGGGTAGAATTGCAATCGGCAGAATTGAAAGAGGTGTCTTAAAGCAAAATCAGGAGGTTATGATTTCCGAATATCACGAAAAGCATCAGCCATACAAGTCAAAGATAGTAAACATTTATCAGATTGACGGACTTGGGAAAAAACAAGTTCAAGAGGCAATGGTAGGCGATATTGTATGTTTCTCGGGTGTAACAGATATTATGATTGGTGACACCATTACGGATACAGAGAATGTAGAGCCGCTGCCTTTCGTAAAGATAAGTGAGCCTACAATAGAGATGACGTTTTCGGTAAACGACAGTCCTTTTGCAGGCAGGGACGGCAAGTTTGTAACATCAAGACAACTCCGCGACAGACTTATGAGAGAGATGTTAAAGGACGTTTCACTCCGAGTTGAAGACGGAGAAACAACAGACTCGTTTAAGGTTGCAGGCAGAGGTGAAATGCATATTTCCATATTGATAGAAACTATGCGTCGTGAAGGTTACGAGTTTTCAGTAAGCACACCAAGAGTATTATTCAAAGAGATAGACGGCGAAAAGTGCGAGCCTGTTGAAAAGCTGACCATAGATGTTCCCGAAAGTGCAATGGGACCCGTTATGGAAAAAATGGGAGAGAGAAAAGGTGAGCTTGTTCAGATGGCACCTCAGGGCGACAGAATGCGTCTTGAATATAAAATTCCCGCAAGAGGATTGTTGGGTTACAGAAATGAATTCCTTACCGACACAAGAGGTGAGGGAATTATGAACTCGGTATTTGACAGCTATCAGCCGTTTAAGGGCGAGATTACAAGACGTCATACAGGCTCTCTTGTTTCATTTGATACAGGTGAAGCTGTGGGTTATGGTATATTTAAGGTTCAGGACAGAGGAACAATGTTTATAACGCCTGGGGTTCAGGTATATGAGGGAATGATTGTCGGCTGGTCGCCTAAGAGTGAGGACATAAACGTAAATGTATGTAAGAAAAAACAGCTTACCAACACACGTGCATCAGGAAGCGATGAGGCACTCAGACTCGTTCCGCCGCAGATACTCAGCTTAGAGGGTTGTCTTGAATTTTTGGCAGACGACGAGCTGTTGGAGGTAACGCCTAATAATTTAAGATTGAGAAAACGAATACTCAATAATCAGTTAAGAGCAAAAGCTAACGCACATAAAAAAGGCTAAATAATTATGGGCTGTTAAAAAAGCACTTTTCGGGACGTCGAGGACGCCGTCCCCTACAATATATATTTTGTATGATATTTAAACATAATATAAAATGTAGGGTTTGGCGATTTCCGACGAACCGTTATGTTTGACTTTTTTAACAGCCTTAATTTTTATTGCAGTTTGGATATAAAATTCTTCATAACCTTGATTGAATTTGCTGATGCCAAAGCCGCAAACTCAGGGAATGAAAGCTTGGCGGAGTCATCACCGCCATCTGATATGGCTCTGAGAATAACGAAAGGAATTTTGTTTCTGATACAGACGTGCCCTACTGCACCGCTCTCCATATCGCAGGCATATGCATTAAAGGTTTTGACAAGCCATTGTTTTTTTGTATCAGAGCTTATAAATTGGTCGCCTGTGGCAATTACACCCGTCTGATATTTAATGCCACAATCCATTACGCTGTCGATTAGCAGTTCTTTGATTTTTTTGTCACATTCCATATAAACACATTCAATTCCTTCGGTAGCACCAACTTCAATCCCAACGGGAGTCATATCCAAGTCGTGTTGAACAACAGAGTCAGCAACCACAATATCACATACGGAAAGTCCATCTGCAAGTCCCCCCGCGACACCTGTGTTTATAACAAAGTCGGGATTATATTTAAGTATCATAATCTGTGTGGCGATAGCGGCATTGACCTTGCCCTCGCCGCAAACTGTTACAACTGTGTCCTTGCCCATAAGTTTACCCTTGGTATAGGTCATTCCTGCAAATTCTTCCGAAACTTTTTCCGTCATTATTTCCTTTAAGCCATCTATTTCGATAGTCATAGCACCTATTATTCCAACCATAATTGAACTCTCCTGTTATAAATGTAATAATTAGCCGTTTGTAAAACGTGAAAACCGCCCAACAGCAAGGCTACCTTGCATATTGTAGGGGACGATGTCCACATCGTCACGTTGTATGTATCGGCAATAGGCTCCCTTGTGTATTGTAGGGGACGGCGTCCTCGACGTCCCGTTTGTCAGCGTTAGCTGACTGAGGGATTGGTTGTGTATGTCATCAACGCATAATTTATTGCACAATCGTTCGTATGTCGCTGATCCTCCCGTCACACTCTGCGTGACACCCTCCTTTACGCAAGGAGGGCTTTGGGAAAATTTATCCACATTTTACAATCGTATATATATGATTGTATAATTTTACACCAATTCAGCATAAAAGTCAAATAGAGCAAAAACCGCAGATAAGTTTTCCTAATCTGCGGTTTAGATTATTTAAGATTTATATTTCTGACAGTATCACGAACCTTTAACACATAGCTCGGAGAAACAGAGAGTTCGTCTATTCCCATTCTCAAAAAACTTTCCGTAAGTGATGTATCGGCGGCAAGCTCTCCGCAAATACCTATCCATTTGCCGTATTTATGTGCGTTATCGGCGGCAAATTTAATCAATCTCAGGATTGCTTCGTGGTGAGTGTCGCAAAAGTCTTCCAAAATGGGATTTTGTCTGTCACAGGCAAGAGTGTATTGTGTGAGGTCATTTGTTCCAACACTGAAGAAGTCAACTAAAGGGGCAAGCTTATCACTTATTATGGCGGCGGCAGGGGTTTCAATCATAATGCCAATCTCTATTTTATCAGAATATCTAATGTTATTGCTTTTAAGCTCGGCTTTTACTTCGTCACAGATTTTTTTAATTTTCTCGATTTCCGAAACAGAGGTTATCATAGGAAACATAATTCCAAGGTTTCCGTATACAGAGGCTCGTAACAAGGCACGAAGCTGAGTTTTAAATATATCAGGTCTTGTCAGACAAATTCTGATTGCTCTGTAACCCAGGGCAGGGTTATCTTCTTTGGCAAGATTAAAATAGTCAACCTGCTTGTCCGCGCCGATATCCAACGTCCTTATAATAACTTTTTTTCCTGCCATACTTTCAAGAACCTTTTTGTAGTTTAAAAACTGTTGGTCCTCAGAGGGATAATCACTATTTTCCAAATACAAAAATTCACTTCTGAAAAGCCCAATCCCCGAAGCATCATTTAAAAGAACCGCACCGATATTGCTTGTACTGCCGATATTTGCAAAAATTTCAATTTTTGTTCCGTCAATTGTCACATTATCTTTTCCTTTAAGCTCAAGCAAAAGTTTTTTCTTTGCAGTATCCTCTGCTTGTTTGATTTTGTATTTGGTTAATGTTTTTTCATCAGGCTCTAAAATAACCTCGCCTGTGTAGCCGTCAACAACCATAAGCTGACTGTCTTGTACTTGTGAAAGAAAGTCGGCACCTACACCTATAACAGCAGGAATGTTCATATTTCTCGCCAGGATTGCAGTGTGCGAATTTGCCGAGCCGTTGGCTGTAACAAACGCCAACAGACTATTCTTATCAAGGGAAACAGTTTCGCTTGGGGCAAGGTCGTCGGAGCATATAATCATCTTGTTATCCGAATATGTTGAGGGTAGTTTTTCCTGTGACAGATTGCCTATAATTCTGTTGGATATATCCCGAACATCTAAAGCACGTGCCTGCATATACGAGTCATCCATCAGCGAAAACATCTCTGCAAAGTTGTCGGAGGTGGCTGCGACAGCGTATTCAGCATTGACTTTTTGAGTTTCTATAATACTTGTTATAGAGTCGTTGTAATCGTCATCCTCAAGCATCATCATATGAATTTCAAAAATCTGTGCATTTGTTTCGCCGACTTCTTTAAGAGCTTTGTCATAGATGTCCTTAAGTTGCTCTAAGGAATGTTCCTTTGCTTTATCAACTCTTGCCTTTTCTGCTTCAACATCAGTAATGCTCACTCGCTTGACAGGGATTTCATTCCTTTTAAACAAAGAGGCATTTCCGATAGCAACAGCACCATAGACACCCTTTCCTTTAAATACTTTCATAGATTATTACCTCGACTTATTAAAGGTTAGCAGTAAAAAATTCCTCTATTTTGGCGGCAGCAGCTTCCTCGTCAACACCCTCGCATATAACAGTTACTTCGTCACCGCATTTAATGCCAAGTCCCATAACCGCCATCAGCTTTGTGGCAACTGCCGATTTGTCGCCCTTTTCGATAGTAATTGTGCATTCAAATTCTTTTGCGGTCTTTGCCAACATTCCTGCCGGTCTTGCGTGAATGCCAACTTCGTCCTTGATTGTATAAACAAATTTCTTCATAATGTTTTGCTCCTTTTTAATGTTTAAAGTTAACTAATGTCAATGATTTTATCTCCGACTTTTACTTTGTTCTGTGCAACAACATTTATTGCAGAGTAGTCATCGCTGTTGCATACAATAATGGGAGTTGTTGTGTCATAGCCTGCGTCTTTAATCTTTTCTATATCGAAAGAAATCAGCAAATCACCTTGTTTGACTGTTTGACCGTCGCTTACATAAGACTTAAAGAACTTTCCGCCAAGCCTTACTGTGTTTACCCCGATATGAAGAAGTATTTCTGCTCCGTCATCAGATATAATGTTTACCGCGTGTTTGGTGTCGAATATCGACTCAATCTTACCGTCGCAAGGCGCATACAGATTTCCGTCTGACGGCTCTATGGCAGCTCCGTCACCTAATATGCCCGTTGAAAATGCCTCGTCATCAACATTTTTAAGAGGAATGATTGTTCCGTTTAAGTGGGCATAAAGGCTTAATGCCTTTTTGTGTTTTTTGTCGACAGCAATATTTTTATCTGTATCAACAGATGTATCATCTGCAAAAATACTGCTTAAATCGTCGGATTGAGGTGTTTCAAGAAAGTCGTCCAAATGCGATTTTATTACCGAAACCTGAGGCCCGTAAATTACTTGCAGACCATTTCCCTTATGAATAACGCCTGATGCACCGCTTTTTTTCAAGAGGCTATCCGCAACCTTTGAAGAATCGCGGACTGTCACTCTGAGTCTTGTAGCACAGCAATCCAAATCGGAAATATTAGATTTTCCGCCCAAACCCTTTAGTATTAATGCACTTGTCATATCAACATTTGACGCATTTTTTCTGTTCTCCATATCCTTGCGGGTATAGAGCTTTGTTTCCTCGTCATCAGCCTCTCTGCCCGGAGTTTTAAGATTGAACCTTGTAATAAGAAAGTAGAAAACGAAGTAGTATACAACCGCGTAAATAAGGCCTACAACAACTATCCATATCCAATGTGTTTTGGCATTGCCCTGTAAAATTCCGAATAGGGTAAGGTCAATCAATCCGCCCGAGAAGGTCATACCTACACCTACATTCAAGATGTGCATAAGCATATACGAAAGTCCTGCAAGGATACAATGGACAACATATACAAATGGTGCCACAAACAGAAACGTAAATTCAAGAGGTTCGGTAATACCTGTGAGCATTGAAGTCAAAGCGGCAGAGAGAAGAAGACCTCCCACAACCTTTCTCTTTTCGGGACGTGCCGCCCTATATAGTGCATATGCGGCTGCAGGAAGACCGAAAATCATAAATGGGAATTTACCCGACATAAATCTTGTTGCAGAAACAGAGAATACCTCTGTGGACTTAGATGCAAGCTCGGCAAAGAAAATGTTTTGAGCTCCCGTAACCGTAACACCATCAATAATCATTGAGCCGCCAAGCTCTGTCTGCCAGAAAGGCATATAAAAGACGTGGTGCAGTCCAAAGGGGATAAGTGCTCTCTCTATAATTCCGTATATCCACGTTCCGATATATCCTGAGCTTAGCACAAGCTGACCAAGTGATGCAATACCAATCTGGATAATCGGCCATACATAGAACATTGCAATTCCCACAAGCAGATAGACCAAACTGCAAACTATCGGTACAAATCTCGTTCCGCCGAAGAATGAGAGGATTTGCGGAAGTTGAATTTTATAAAACCTGTTATGCAATGCCGCAACACCAAGACCTACAATAATACCGCCGAAAACACCCATTTGCAAGGTGGGGATACCAAGAACTGAGGCGGTTGAGTTTGCAGGCATTGCCTCTATACCGCCTTTGGCGGTTATCAATGCACTTATTGCCGTGTTCATTATGAGGAAGGCAATGGCACCCGAAAGGGCGGCAACCTCTTTTTCCTTTTTTGCCATACCGATTGCAACGCCCATTGCAAACAGCAACGCAAGATTATCAAAAACCACACTTCCTGTTTTGCTCATTATATCAAGAATGGTATAAAGAAAACCGCCCTCTTGAATAATGTTTGTCAGACGATATGTTTCAAGTGTTGTCGGGTTGGTGAATGAACCGCCTATTCCTAAGAGAAGACCTGCAACAGGCAACAGGGCAATAGGTAACATAAATGAACGTCCGACACGTTGCAGAACACCAAAAATTTTATCTTTCATATGCACAATACCTCCGCTTTATTTTATTATTTTGGTATTAGAATTAAATTTTATTCTAAGTTACAGAAATAATTTGCCGATATTATCAACCAATAATGTATTTACTCATAATTTTATGTTGCCTATAAATTAACATTGCCATAAACTGTTTATTTATACAGAAATTTTAATAAAAAAACCCATCTACCGATTTTACTCGATAGACGGGTTTTAAATATTTATTTCATAATTATGGAAATTTTGAAAAAATCGCCTTAATTATTCGTTAATTGCAGCCTGCGCAGATAGGTAAAAATATGGGGGTTTTTAATGAAATGAGCATTGTCCTCGTTCTCTCCCCTATGTACCGAGGAAATCTTTTCGATTTCCTCTAATTTGATAATGCAGTTTTTCTTTGACAGGGCTTCTCATTGCTTGATACTCGTCTTTGGAAATCTTTCCATCGGCTCTCATAGCAATCATTATTTTCCAAAAGTACACCTAATATTAAACAAAAGTACACCTAATATTAAACAATTGGAATTGATTTAAACTGGAAATTATGATATAATATTTGCGTTAAGCAGATTAGGGTATATATGAATTAATAACAATGCCTATGTCGGCATTATATAAAATAATTATAGATAATTGTAAAATTATAAAATCTGAAATAATTTTATTGGATAATTGTCCAAAGCCCATACAGTTGCCAAGCGCAGCTACAACGAAAAAATATTTCGGATTTCATCCGGAGAAAAAACATCATATATTACATAAATTTATTTGCATATTTCAATGATTTCTCAGTTTTGCAATTACCTAATAAAAAAATTGGAAGTGAGTTTAATGAAAGTAATAAAATATACAACTAACGATTGCGGAGTCTTGCGCTCTGAACCTGTATTTCCGGCGGGCAGCGAATGCGGCGCCGCACAACACATCATTATTGATGATACACCGAGCAATGTGTGCAAGGGGTTTGGAGTGGCACTTACAGGTTCCTCCTGTTATGAGCTGGCACAGATGGAATCCGATAAGAGGAAAGCGTTGTTAAAAGATATTTACGGGAAAGACGGGTTGAATCTCAGCATTGCGCGTCTGACAATCGGCTCTTGCGACTATTCCGCGGAGATTTATACATATGATGATGTTCCAGGAGATGTGGAATTAAAGCATTTTTCCATAGAGCGTGACAAAAATTATATTATTCCTATGATTAAGGAGATACTTGAAATTCGTCCGGATCTGCGGTTTTTTGCATCTCCTTGGAGTCCTCCGGGCTGGATGAAAACAGGTGGATTTATTTGCGGTGGCTATATGCGTACAAAATATATTGACGTATTTGCCGATTACATAATCAAATATTTGGAGGCATATGAGGCAGAGGGAATTCATATTTCCGCGCTTACTCCGCAAAATGAACCGGATGTGGATCAGTACGGTAAATTCCCGGCTTGTATATGGAATCCCGACCAGGAGGCGCAATATATTTTCACTCTTTCCGAAAAGCTTAAGGCTAAAGGAATGGATGTTGATATATGGTTCCACGATCATAATTTCAACGGTTGGCGACGTGTAAACTGGATGCTTGAAGAGTATCCGGAGCTTACAAAGTGCTGTTCCTCCGCTGCGTTTCATTACTATAACGGCTGTATCGAAATGATAGATCGCATTAAGAGCGAGCATCCTGAAATTCATTTTCAGTTTACCGAAGGTGGGCCGCGACTTAAGGACTGCTTTGACTCCGATTGGTGCAAATGGGGAACAATGATGGCAAAAGCGTTGAATCATGGCTGTGAATCATTTACAGGTTGGAATCTGATTCTTGATGAAGAAGGTCGTCCGAATGTCGGTCACTGCTATTGCGCCGGTTTGGTTACGCTTGACAGCAGAACGCATGAGCTGTCGTACAGTGGTCAGTATCGCGCCTTTCGGCATTTTGCACACTTTACTCAAAACGGTGCAAAAATTTACTGCTCCGTGCCGAGTAATGAAGGTCATGAGATGTTCTCTTTTCGGGATTTAAGATTTGAAACCGTTTCATGTGCGGCGAAAAATCCAGACGGTAGCTTTGTTGTTCATATTATTAATCCTAATGATGAAAAACGCCAGTATCAGCTTTTCTACAAGAATAACTGGTGGTACTTTGATGTTATGGAAAACTCCATAAGCACTGTTGTTTTTGAAATTTAGCAGTTTTTAAATTACTTCTGTCCTCAACACCTCTATTATAGGTGGGCACAGATGTCACACCCTTTATTTCCACGTCTGAAGGCACCAAGAAAATGGACCTTGTTGGGTTAACCAACAAGGTCCATTTGATAATTTATTTTGGCTTTTTTATTATATCTGGGTTTGCCCCAAGACAACAGAAAAATCGCCTTAATTATTCGTTAATTGCAGCCTGAGCAGCAGCAAGTCTTGCAATCGGAACGCGGAAAGGTGAACAAGATACATAGTCAAGACCAATTTTGTGGCAGAACTCAACTGATACAGGGTCACCGCCGTGCTCACCACAGATACCTACGTGGAGCTTAGAGTTAACGGGCTTACCAAGTTCGATAGCCATCTTCATAAGTTTACCAACGCCGTTCTGGTCAAGCTTTGCAAACGGATCGTTTTCAAATATCTTCTTGTCATAGTATGCATCGAGGAACTTGCCTGCGTCATCTCTTGAGAAGCCGTAAGTCATCTGAGTCAAGTCGTTTGTACCGAAGCAGAAGAATCCAGCTTCCTTAGCAATCTCGTCTGCGGTCAGACAAGCTCTCGGAATTTCCATCATAGTACCAACTTCATACTCAAGCTCAACACCTGCAGCTGCGATTTCTGCATCAGCAGTAGCAACAACGATGTCTTTTACATACTTGAACTCTTTAACATCGCCGGGCAACGGAATCATAATTTCAGGAACTATGTTCCAATCAGCGTGAGCCTTCTTAACATTGATAGCTGCGCGGATAACAGCCTTTGTCTGCATCTTTGCAATTTCAGGATATGTCACTGCAAGACGGCAGCCACGGTGTCCCATCATTGGGTTGAACTCGTGGAGAGATGAGATAATAGCCTTGATATCTTCAACACTCTTACCCTGTGCGTCTGCAAGAAGTTTGATGTCATCTTCTTCTGTGGGAACGAACTCGTGGAGAGGCGGGTCTAAGAAACGAATGGTAACGGGGTTACCTTCAAGAGCCTCATAGAGCTGTTCAAAGTCGCCCTGCTGATAAGGAAGAATTTTGTCGAGAGCAGCTTCTCTCTCTTCAACAGTGTCAGCACAAATCATTTCACGGAATGCTGCAATTCTGTCAGCCTCAAAGAACATATGCTCTGTACGGCAAAGGCCGATACCTTCAGCACCGAGTTCTCTTGCCTTCTTAGCGTCAGCAGGAGTATCAGCGTTTGTTCTAACCTTTAATGTTCTGAACTCGTCAGCCCAATCCATAATTCTGCCGAACTCGCCTGCGATTTCAGCATCAACAGTTGGGATAATGCCGTCATAGATATTACCTGTTGAACCATCTATTGAAATAAAGTCGCCCTCTGTGTAGGTCTTACCTGCAAGAGTGAACTTCTTGTTTTCTTCATCCATAACGATGTCGCCGCAACCTGATACACAGCAAGTACCCATACCACGTGCAACAACGGCAGCGTGAGATGTCATACCGCCACGAACTGTAAGTATACCCTGTGAAGCCTTCATACCTGTGATATCCTCAGGTGATGTTTCAAGACGAACGAGGATAACCTTTTCGCCTCTTGCGTTCCAAGCTTCAGCATCTTCTGCTGTGAATACAACCTTACCGCAAGCAGCACCAGGAGAAGCACCAAGACCTCTGCCTGCAGGAGTTGCAGCCTTAAGAGCCTTTGTGTCAAACTGTGGGTGGAGAAGTGTGTCAAGGTTTCTCGGGTCAATCATAGCAACTGCCTTCTTCTTGTCAATCATACCCTCATCAACCAGGTCACAAGCAATCTTTAAAGCAGCCTTAGCTGTTCTCTTACCGTTTCTTGTCTGGAGCATATAGAGTTTCTTGTTTTCAACTGTGAACTCCATATCCTGCATATCTCTGTAATGGTCTTCAAGTGTAGCACAAACCTGCTTGAATTCGTTGAATGCTTCAGGGAACTTCTCAGCCATCTGAGCAATAGGCATAGGTGTACGAACACCTGCAACAACGTCTTCGCCCTGTGCGTTTACAAGGAACTCACCCATAAGACCCTTTTCACCTGTAGCAGGGTCACGTGTAAATGCAACACCTGTACCGCAATCGTCACCCATATTACCGAATGCCATCATCTGAACATTAACAGCAGTACCCCAAGAATAAGGGATATCGTTGTCACGACGATAAACATTAGCTCTTGGGTTATCCCAAGAACGGAATACGGCTTCAACAGCACCCATAAGCTGTTCTTTAGGATCGTCAGGGAAGTCCTTGCCGATTTTGCTCTTATATTCTTCTTTGAACTGACCTGCAAGAACCTTAAGGTCTTCAGCGGTAAGCTCTACGTCCTGAGTAACACCCTTTGCTTCCTTCATTTCGTCGATAAGCTGTTCAAAGTACTTCTTACCAACTTCCATAACAACGTCAGAATACATCTGGATAAATCTTCTGTAACAATCCCAAGCCCATCTTGCATTGCCTGTCTTTTCTGCCATTGTTTCAACAACAACTTCGTTAAGACCGAGGTTTAAGATAGTATCCATCATACCCGGCATTGATGCTCTCGCACCACTACGAACGGAAACGAGAAGGGGATTTTCCTTATCGCCGAACTTCTTACCGCAGATTTCTTCCATCTTTGTGATGTTCTGCATAATTTCAGCCTGAATTTCATCATTAATTTTTCTGCCGTCCTCATAGTACTGAGTACAAGCCTCTGTTGTAACAGTGAATCCCTGAGGAACAGGAAGGCCGATGTTTGTCATCTCAGCGAGGTTAGCACCTTTACCGCCGAGAAGTTCTCTCATCGTTGCGTCACCCTCTTTAAAAAGGTAAACATACTTTTTTGACATTTAAAATACCTCCAAATATATAGTAAATTTAATTTATTTGCATTTGTTTGTAAGACTTGTCCGCATAGAGTGATAGTATAAATCCGAACCGTGATTTTGAAAGGTAAATTTACGATTTATCTGCGTTAAAATACTCGGTAATCCGTCAGGATTACCTCCGCTTTTGCCTTGATAAACCAAAAATTTCCTCTTTCAAAATTCCCCGACCAAAAACATAGTAATTTTGAGCAGATTTTGGTGCGAAGGATGCAGATAGGCTGACGCCTATCAAAGACGACAAGCCGAAAGATGCCTAAATTAATTGTTTTTGGCAGGTTCGGTTTTGTACTTTCACTCTAACGAAGTTTTTTGAAAAAGTCCTTAAGCAAATCCGAACATAAATCTTCGCATATTCCGCAGTAGAGTTCAATGCGGTTAAGCGGCGAATTGCTGTCAAAAAGATTTTTGTTTGACACAGCACAACCGCCGATTTTGTCATATGCACCAAAGTATAAACGGGAAAGCCTTGCGTGTGAAATTGCACCGCAGCACATAGCACAAGGTTCAAGTGTGACATACATATCACAGCCGTTAAGCCGTGAAGTACCAAGTGCGTCAATTGCATCGTTGATAGCAATAATCTCGGCGTGCAACAGCGAATTCTGTTTTGTTTCGCACATATTATGTGCCGCAGAAATAACTGTTCCGTCTTTTACGATTACCGCACCGACAGGAACCTCGCCTTCAAGTGCGGCAAGCCTTGCCTCATCAAGTGCAATTTGCATATATTTGTTTTGCATAGTCATATATTAAACACGACAAATCCCCACATATGAAATATGCAGGGATTGAGTCTGTGTATATAGCTTATTTCTGTATGAACGGATCGAGTTCAGCCAATAAATCTTCACATTCGCCACCGTGAGCTTCCACGTTGATAGGCTGTGTGAGGTCAAGACTGAATATGCCCATAATTGATTTAGCATCAACAACATAACGACCTGAAATTAAATCGATTTCATAGTCGTACTTGGTAACAATATTTACAAAATTTTTTACATCATTGATTGAACTTAACAGAACTGTAAATTCCTTCATAAATATTCAACCTCCCAAAAATATAAATTTCTTGACATAACGTCATATAAATTATATAATTTTTTCTTGAATAAGTCAATCAAAAATTATATAATTATTTAATAATTTTACCTTAATAAATTTATGCAATACTTCCAATAAGATGAAACAAAGCGAAACATTGCTCAAATTTATTAAAATTGTTAATAAAAAATAAAGCGTACATTATAGATTTTTGTATGGGGTGATAAAAATTAAAGTTAAGTTTATAACTCTTGGATGTAAGACAAATATATATGAAAGCGAAGCAATGGCACAGTTGTTTGAGGAGTCAGGCTATGAGGTGATAAAGTCGGGCATTGCGGATATATATGTGGTTAACACCTGCACCGTAACGGGAACAGGTGCGTCCAAAAGCCTGAAGATGATTAGAAGAGCGAGAAGAGAAAACCCAAATGGGTGTCTTGCAGTTACAGGCTGTCTTGCTCAGACAGAGGCAGAACGCCTGAGAAAAGAGGAAAATATAGACGTATTAATAGGCAACGAGCACAGAGCCGACATTGTAGGATTGTGCGAGGAGGCTCTCAAGGGAAAAAAGACTGATGCCATAAGAGACGCAAGAGAAATTACAGAGTTTGAGGAGCTTGGAATCGTACACAGACAGCACAGAATAAGGGCGGAAATCAAGATTGAGGACGGCTGTAACAATTTTTGCAGTTATTGTAAAATTCCGTACGCGAGAGGTCCTGTACGCTCACGCAGTATGTCTAAAATTGAGGAAGAGGCAAAAACAATTTGTAATGATGGCTACAGTGAGATTGTGCTGACGGGCATACACATAGGCTCCTACGGCAAGGATTTGGAGGAGAATATTGGTCTGATAGATGTAATAGAGAGAGTTTCCGCTGTTACAGACGGCATAAGAATACGTTTAGGTTCCCTTGAACCTGTTATGATAACTGAAGAATTTGTCAGACGTGCGGCAAAGATAAAAGGATTGTGTCCGCAGTTTCATCTGTCATTGCAGAGCGGTTGTAACAGAACCCTCAAAGCTATGAACAGGCATTACAGTGCTGAGGAGTTTAAAACTGCTGTTGAGAATTTGAGAAAGGCATTTGAGGATTGTGCCATAACAACTGATTTAATTGTTGGCTTTCCTGGTGAGAGCGATGATGACTTTGAGGAGTCAAAAAGATTTTGTGAGGAGATAGGCTTTGCACAAATGCATATCTTTCCGTATTCGGTCAGAGAGGGAACATTGGCTGCCAAATTGCCAAACAGAGTTCCTGAGTCTGTGAAAAACACAAGGTGTCATACGATGCTAAGAAAGGCGGCAGACATGAAGAAAAATTTTTGTGAAAAGTTTGCAGGCAAAGAGGTTGACGTATTGTTTGAGCAAGAGAAAAACGGCGTATGGAGCGGTATGACCGCCAACTATACAGAGGTGAGAAAGAAAACAAAAGAAAATCTGAGAGGCAAAACTCTTAAGGTTAAAGTTTTAGAATATGACTCAGAAAATGAGTGTCTGATTGCGGAATAAGGCGTATGATGGACGCAATTCAATAGATAAATTAATAATTAATAATTGTATCTTGTAGGGCATTGCGCCCTACAATGTAATCGTTTTGCCTTTTAAATAGTCAAGGATACCGCTGTCGGTTTTAAAATCAAATATAAGTTTATGTGATGTCAAATGCTGAAATTCTTGTTCGCCGTCAAATTTTGCACCATATTTTATATCGCCGACTAAAGGACAGCCGACGTGGGAAAGGCAGACTCTTATCTGATGGGTTCTGCCTGTCATCAGTTCGGCTTCCACAAGGGCAGGAGTGCCTTGACGGACAGTTGTGTAAAATGTTTCGCAATATGTCGAATTGTTGATTTTGTGGTTATAAAAGAACATTTTTCGCTGTTTTTCGTCTTTTAACAGCCAACCTTTTATTGTGCCTGAAAGTGGTTTTGGAGTATGTTCTGTCTCACACAAATAAAATTTTCTGATTTCTTTGTTCTTGATTTTTTGGTTTATTATTCTGAGTGCCGCAGAATTTTTTGCAGCAATGACCAGCCCTGAAGTGTTTCTGTCTATGCGGTGGCACAGTGAAGGAATAAAAACAGGTGAGGTGTCAAAATCTATCTCACCTTTTTTATACAGATACGCTCGTATTCTGCTTTCAAGAGAGTCGACGTTGCCGTCAATGTCCTGTGACGGCATACCTGACGGCTTATCGGCAACTATAATATTTGAGTCCTCATAAATCACGCTTATGTCAGGATTTGCGGTCTTCCAAGCATAATCCGATTTTTCAGTTCCGAAAAATTCGTCACTTATATACATCTGAACTATATCGCCGTTTGTCAGCCTGTATGCACCATCTTGATGCTTTCCGTTTATGCGAACCTTTTTTTTTCGCAAAGATTTGTATATTTCGCTTGACTTTGCTGACGGCATAACCTTTGCCATAAACTTGTCAAGGCGTATACCGGAATTATTTTCGGTAATTTTAAATTCTTTCATTAACAATCATTCCTTTACTTGTAAAAGTATAAACCATAAGGCAAGAGTTTGCAATAAATTCTTTAAAATTAAACTAAAAAGTTTACTTAAAATACTTGTAATCAATTAATTTTTGTGATATATTATACTAATAATTAAAATTTTTTTAAAAGAACTCTATGAATTAAGGAATGATTTTACCAATGAAAGAGAAATTAAACAAGATAAAATCTATGGCAGACGAGGCATTTGAGTCCTCGCATACACTGGAATCTCTTGAGGAGCTTCGTGTTAAGTTCCTTGGAAAGAAAGGCGAATTGACGGCTGTTATGAAGGGAATGGGTGCGCTTTCGCCTGAGGAACGTCCTGTTATGGGACAGCTTGCCAATGAGGTGAGGGACTATATCGGCGAAAAGCTTGAAGAAACCAAAAAGGCACTTCAAGCCGCAGTTGAGGAAAAGAAAATTCGTGAAGAAACAATAGATGTTACTATTCCCGGTAAATGTCCGAAAAAGGGTGCAAAGCATCCGCTGACAAAGGTGCTGGACGATTTGAAGGATATATTTATCGGGATGGGATTTTCCATAGCCGAGGGGCCTGAGGTTGAGCTTGATTATTATAATTTCGAGGCACTTAACATTCCTAAGGACCATCCTGCACGTGATACACAGGACACCTTCTACATAGACGAAAATGTTGTCCTTCGTACACAGACATCTCCTATGCAGATCAGAACTATGGAAAAGCAAAAACCGCCTATCAGAGTTCTGGCGCCGGGCAGAGTATACAGAAGCGATGCGGTTGATGCCACACACTCTCCTGTTTTCCATCAGGTTGAGGGTCTTGTTGTGGATAAGGGCATTACTATGGCGGACTTAAAGGGAACTCTTGAAACCTTTGTTCACAAGCTCTACGGCGAGGAAACAAGACTTCGTTTCAGACCTCACCATTTTCCATTTACAGAACCCAGCGCAGAGGTTGATATTTCCTGCTTTAACTGCGGAGGTAAGGGTTGTAACATTTGTAAGGGCGAAGGCTGGATTGAAATTCTCGGTTGCGGAATGGTTCATCCCAAGGTATTGAAAAACTGTAATATAGATCCGGATATATATTCGGGATTTGCCTTTGGTATCGGACTTGAGCGTGTGGCTCAGTTCAGATATGATGTTAAGGATATGAGAATGTACTATGAAAACGATATGCGTTTTCTTTCACAGTTTTAATTTGGCAAATATTGAGTATTATGTTCGGAAAGGATTGATTTTGAAATGAAGTTACCATTATCGTGGCTTAAAGATTATATGAATATTGACGGCATTGAAAATGCAGAATATATGCATAAGATGACAATGTCGGGTTCTATCGTGGAGGGAATTGAAAACCCTGCCGACGAATTTAAAAATGTTGTTACAGGCAAAATTTTGAAAATAGAAAAGCATCCTGATGCTGATAAGTTAGTTGTATGTCAGGTGGACGTAGGCGAGGAAGCACCTATTCAGATTGTAACAGGTGCGAAGAATGTTTTTGAAGGTGCAGTTGTACCTGTTGCAAAGCATAAAAGCTGTCTGCCCGGCGGTGTAAAAATCACAAAGGGCAAGCTCCGCGGAGTTGAAAGCTTTGGTATGATGTGTTCAACCGACGAGCTTGGCATTTCTGAAGAGAGAGCGACGGGAATATTGATTTTGCCCGACGATACTGCTATTGGTGAGGATATTACCAAAACCCTCGGACTTGACGAGAGCGTTGCTGAGTTTGAGATTACCTCAAACCGCCCCGATTGTATGAGTATAATCGGTCTTGCAAGAGAGACTGCCGCTACATTTGGCAGAGAATTTAATATTCCTACACCTGAGTTTGAAACAAATAATGAGGATGTGTCCGAATATGCATCAGCAGAGATTAAAGATGATGAGCTGTGCAGTCGTTTTGTGGGCAGAGTGGTTAAAAATGTAAAGATTGCTCCATCACCTGAGTGGATGCAAAGAAGATTAAAGGCTTGCGGTATAAGAGCCATAAATAATGTTGTTGATATAACTAACTATATTATGCTTGAATACGGACAGCCTATGCACGCCTATGACCTGGACAATGTTGAGGGTAGAAAAATCATTGTAAGACACGCAGAGGAAAATGAAAAGCTTGAAACCTTAGATGACCAGCCGAGAGTTCTCAATGAGTCTATGATAGTTATATCGGACGAGAAGAGGGCAATAGGCGTTGCAGGAGTAATGGGTGGTGCAAATTCAGAGGTTACGGATAACACAACAACCGTATTGTTTGAGTCAGCCTGCTTTAATGCTGCCGCTGTCCGCAGAGGTGCCAAGAGCCTTGGTATGAGAACAGATGCATCTGCGTTGTTTGAAAAGGGTCTTGACAGCGAAAACTGCTTAAATGCCATAAACCGTGCTTGTCAGCTTATGGTTGAGTTGGGAGCGGGCGAGGTTGTTGGCGGATATATTGACGTATATCCAAAAAAGAAGGTGCAGACCGTACTCCCATTTGAGCCTGAGAAAATGAACGATTTTCTCGGTATGGATATTTCAGAACAGGAAATGACAGATATACTTGCAACACTTGATTTTGAAGTGAAAGACGGAAAGGTTTACGTTCCTACCTTCAGAGGCGATATTGAGGGTATGGCAGACATTGCCGAAGAGGTTGCAAGAATTTACGGATATGACCGCATCCCCACAACAATGATGCGGGGCGAAGTCGTTGCAGGAGGTAAAACACCTAAGCAGAGACTTGCAGATATTGTTCGTGATGAACTTGCGGGTTCAGGTCTGTATGAGATAATAACGTATTCGTTTATTGACCCTAAGGAGAACAGCCTTGTCAATATCCCGTCTGATGATGCCAGAAATAACTTTGTCAGAATAACAAACCCTCTCGGAGAAGAGAGCAGTGTTATGAGAACAGATTTGATTTCATCAATGATGAAGACATTGCGTACAAATTATGCACGCAGAAATGCAGAGGCTGCCTTGTTTGAATTGGGAACTATCTTTACCCCTGTGGAGGGTGAACAGTTACCTGATGAAACAGTGAATATTGCAATCGGTATGTACGGAAATTGTGATTTTTATGATATAAAAGGCATAGTTGAGGGAATGTTAAATGGTGTAGGCATCAGCAATTATGATTTCAAAGCTGACACAACAAATCCTACATTCCACGCAGGCCGTTGTGCTGAGGTTACTGTTGACGGCAAAAAGCTCGGTACTGTCGGTCAGATAAGTCCTAAAGTTTGCGATAACTTTAAGATTGATGCAGAGGTTTATGTTGCAATATTGGATTTTGAATTGATTGCCGAGAAATTCACATTCGACACACATTGCAAAGATTTGCCGAAGTTCCCTGCTGTTACACGTGATATTGCTGTTACGGTGAATAAGAGTGTTCCTGTAGGAGATATAGTAAAGATTATTAAAGGTCAAAATACAGATATTCTCGAAAACTGTGAATTATTTGATATTTATGAGGGAGTGCAGGTAGGTAAGGATAAAAAGAGCGTTGCTTACTCAATTACATTCCGTGCATCAGATAAGACCTTAACTGATGATGATGTAAATCCTGTTATGGATAAAATCCTAAAGGAATTGGAATTAAAACTTGATGCTCAGCTCAGATAAACTAATTAAAAGGTAGGGTGATAAAAATGGGATATGATAAGAGAGACGACTTACAAAATACAGTAAAGTTCAATGTTAAAGCCGAACGTCCTATGTTACCGCGTGAAATTTTAGTTAAGGTGCATCAGGCACTTGTGGAAAAGGGATATAATCCCATCAACCAGATTGTCGGATATATTTTGTCAGGAGACCCATCGTACATTACGTCACATAACAATGCAAGGAGTCTTATTCGCAGACTTGAACGCGATGAGATTTTAGAAGAGCTTGTTACATTCTACGTGGAAAACACATCTGAAAATAAGACGGATACCACACATTAAAATTTGTAAAATAATGTAGAAAAAATACTTTACTTTTTCAATATAATGTGATATACTTTACGGAGTTAAATGACTTGTCTTTAAATTCGATGCGGTACATCGGCAGGATGTGTGTGACATTATATACTGTGGCTTTGTTTTGCCTTGTCCGTATATCGGACAAGGCTTTTTAATTAAATAATTTAAGTAGGGAGAGTTGTATAATGTCAAACAAAAACGATGGCATTTTTGATGCCAGACAATTAGGTGGGGGCAAAATGCTCGTACTCGGTATTCAGCATATGTTTGCTATGTTCGGTGCAACTGTACTTGTTCCGATTATAACAGGCTTAAGCGTATCATCAACCTTGCTCTTCGCAGGTATTGGTACACTTTTGTTCCACTTGCTGACAAAGGGTAAGATTCCTGCATTCCTGGGTTCATCCTTTGCTTTTCTCGGTGGTTATGCCGCAATTTCACTTTTGTGTGAGCAGAACAATATAGATAACTTCTCTGCATATGCAGGCTTGGGTGTTGCCCTTGCAGGTTTACTGTATGTTATTCTTGCAATATTGTTCAAGGTTTTTGGCGCTAAAAAAGTTATGAGGTTTTTCCCGCCGATTGTTACAGGTCCTATAATTATTGCTATCGGTCTTACACTTTCGTCATCAGCTATTACAAATTGTTCAAGCAATTGGTGGTTGGCTATTATTGCGGTTGTTGTTATCATTACTTGTAACATTTGGGGCAAGGGAATGGTTAAGATAATTCCTATCCTTATCGGTGTTGTTGTATCTTACATAGTTGCTGCTGTTACAGGAAATGTAGATTTCACCGCTGTTAAAGAAGCAGCTTGGATAGGCTTGCCTGTTGTGTGGAATAACACAGCTTTATCATTAATCGGAAACGGCAATGCTTCTATTATTATTACATCTATAATTACAATAGTTCCTATTGCAATAGCCACAATTATAGAGCATATCGGTGATGTTTGTGCTATAAGCTCTACTGTTGGCGAGAACTATATCGAAAAGCCAGGTCTTCACAGAACACTTTTAGGTGATGGTTTGGCTACAATGTTGGCTGCACTTTTCGGTGCACCTGCAAATACAACCTATGGTGAAAACACAGGCGTGCTTGCAATTACAAAGGTGTATGACCCAAGAGTTATCAGAATAGCCGCTTATTTTGCAATTCTGTTCTCATTCTCACCTAAGTTTGCGGCTCTTATCAACTCAATGCCGACAGCAGTTGTAGGCGGTGTTTCAATGGTTCTCTACGGTATGATTTCCGCAGTAGGTGTAAGAAACGTTGTTGAGAATAAGGTTGACTTTACAAAGTCAAGAAACGTAATTATTGCCGCATTGATTTTGGTATTGTCAATCGGTATCAAGTATTATGACCCAACAGGTGCTGTAAGCTTCACAATCGGTTCGGTTACAATCAGCTTGTCAGGACTTGCTATCGCAGCTTTAGTAGGTATTATCCTCAACGCTGTACTTCCTGGTAAGGACTACGAATTCGGCAAGGACTTACAGGGTGATACTTCTGTAGACTTTAAAGTTTAATTTTCTGATACAGAAAGCTTTAGGGCAGGAACGATTAACCTCGTTTCTGCCCTTTATATATGGCAGTAAAGATAAAATGTATATTTTGTGCATAAAAATGGCATAGTTATTTGAAAAAATAGTTGACAAATTAAAAAAAATATGCTAAACTACATTAGTTATCATTTTAAGATGGAGAAGGATGTGTATTTATGAAAAGACTCTTATCTCCTGATAAAGTTGTCGGAATAAAGCAGACTCGTAATGCTGTGCTACAGGACAGGGTTGCGGTTGTGTACCTGGCGGAAGATGCAGCACTCGGTATGCTTGACGAGATTATCGAACTATGTAAAGATAAGAAAATCGAACAGGTCTTTGTTCCAACAAGAAGGGAACTTGCAAAGCATTGCAAAGTTGATGTTCCTTGTGCGGTTGCTGCAGTATTAAATGATAGCAGTAAATAAGAACCCGACCCGATAACGCAATCAAAGATTGCGGTCGGGGACCCCGGAACCTTGTTGTATTCACAATAAGTTAAAAACACAGTTTGTGTTTTTATATATTATTCTATATGTATGGAGGTGAACATATTGCCAACATTTAACCAATTAGTCAGAAAGGGCAGAGCAACAGTTGAAAAGAAGTCAACTGCTCCTGCACTCTTAAAGGGTCTTAACACTAAGAAGAGCCAGCTTACTGATCAGGCTTCTCCTCAGAAGAGAGGTGTTTGTACTTCAGTAAGAACTATGACACCTAAAAAGCCTAACTCAGCTCTCCGTAAGGTTGCCAGAGTTAAGCTCACAAACGGTATCGAGGTATCAGCTTATATTCCTGGTATCGGTCATAATCTTCAGGAACACAGTGTTGTTATGATCAGAGGAGGAAGAATTAAGGACTTGCCTGGTGTTCGTTATCACATTATCCGCGGTACACTTGATACTTCGGGTGTTGATAAGCGTATGCAGAGCCGTTCAAAGTACGGTGCAAAGCGTCCCAAATAATTTCTGATGTAAAATGTGTTTAGTGCATATATGTTCACATTACAATAGACCTATATGCACGACAGCGGAGGAAACTCCGTTGAGTACCTTAATGGTGAATAAACCTAAAGAAGGAGGGGAAGAGAAGTGCCAAGAAGAGGTCATATTGCCCGTCGTGATGTTTTGCCTGATCCTATGTACAATAATAAAATAGTTACAAGGCTCATCAACAACATAATGCTCGACGGTAAAAAGGGCGTTGCCCAGAAAATAGTTTATGATGCGTTTGACATAATCAAAGAGAAGACAGGAAAGGATCCTGTAGAGGTTTTTGAGGAAGCAATGAACGCAGTTATGCCGGTTTTAGAGGTTAAGGCTCGTCGTGTCGGCGGTGCCAACTATCAGGTTCCGATTGAGGTTAGACCTGACAGACGTGAAACATTAGGTTTACGTTGGATTACTCTTTATTCAAGAAAGCGTTCTGAAAGAACAATGGCAGAAAGACTTGCTAATGAGCTTTTAGATGCAATCAACAGCACAGGTGGTGCATTTAAGAAGAAAGAAGATACTCACAAGATGGCTGAAGCTAATAAGGCTTTTGCTCACTATCGTTGGTAATTTTTACTTTGTAAATTTGGCTATTTTGCCTGTTCGGGTCGCTCGCATATCTCGATATAGCTCGCACCTCTGCACAGATAAGCCAAAATCACTTTACGATAAAAGTATCTAATCATTAAAAATTGACACAAGGTTTGGGCTGAAGATAATCGGCCCGAGAGTTTGAACAGTTGTCTTGGATTGGGATAAGCTGTTCCGAAAGGAGAGAATTATGGGTAGAGCGTTTTCAATGGAAAAAACCAGAAATATAGGTATTATGGCTCATATTGATGCCGGTAAGACCACTACTACAGAGCGTATTCTGTTCTACACAGGCCGTATCCATAAAATCGGTGAGACACACGAAGGTGCCGCACAGATGGACTGGATGGAGCAGGAACAGGAACGTGGTATTACAATTACCTCTGCTGCTACTACTGCACAGTGGAAGAACCACAGAATTAACATCATTGATACACCTGGACACGTTGACTTCACAGTTGAAGTTGAGCGTTCGCTCCGTGTACTTGATGGTAGCGTGACAGTTCTTTGTGCTAAGGGCGGCGTTGAGCCTCAGTCAGAAACCGTATGGCGTCAGGCTGATAAGTACCAGGTACCAAGAATGGTATATGTAAACAAGATGGACATTATGGGAGCTGACTTCTATAATGTTGTAAAAATGATGAAGGAACGTTTAAAGTGTAATGCTGTTCCGATTCAGCTTCCGATTGGTGCGGAAGACGATTTCAAGGGACTCATTGACCTCATTCAGATGAAGGCTTATGTTTACTATGATGAGCTCGGACAGGATGAGAGAATTGAAGATATCCCTGATGATATGAAGGATATTGCTGAAGAGTATCGCCAGGCGCTTCTTGAGGCTGTTGCTGAAACAGACGAAGAATTGATGGAAAAGTTCTTTGAAGAGGGTGACCTCTCAGAGGCTGAAATCAAGAAGGCTATTCGTAAGGCTACAATCGCTAACGATATGGTTCCTGTACTCTGCGGTTCTTCATACAGAAATAAGGGCGTTCAGAATATGTTGGATGCTGTTATTGACTTTATGCCGTCACCTCTCGACGTACCTCCGATTAAGGGTATCGTTCCGAGAACAGAGGAAGAGGAAGTTCGTCATTCTTCTGATGATGAGCCTTTTGCGGCTCTCGCATTTAAGATTGCAACTGACCCGTTCGTAGGTAAGCTTGCATTCTTCCGTGTATATTCAGGTACACTTAACAGCGGTTCTCACGTTTACAATTCCGTAAAGGATAATAAAGAGAGAATTGGCCGTATTCTTCAGATGCACGCTAATCACCGTGAAGATATTGAAACTGTTTACGCAGGTGATATAGCTGCTGCAGTTGGTCTTAAGAATACTACAACAGGTGACACACTCTGTGATGAAAAAGCTCCTATTATATTGGAGTCTATGGAGTTCCCTGAACCCGTTATCCGTGTCGCTATTGAGCCTAAAACAAAGGCAGGTCAGGAAAAGATGGGTATTGCTCTTGCAAAGCTTGCAGAGGAAGATCCTACTTTCAAGACATATACAGACGACGAAACAGGTCAGACAATTATCGCAGGTATGGGTGAGCTTCACCTTGAAATTATCGTTGACCGTCTTCTCCGTGAATTTAAGGTAGAAGCAAATGTTGGTAATCCTCAGGTATCTTATCGTGAGACTATCCGCAAGGCTTCACACATCAATCACAAGTATGCAAGACAATCAGGTGGTAAAGGTCAGTATGGTCACGTTGTATTGGATATTGAACCTCTTGAGCCGGGTGCAGGTTATGTATTTGAGAACAAGATTGTCGGCGGTGCTATCCCTAAGGAATATATCCCTGCTGTTGATGCAGGTATCCAGGGTGCTATGCAGACAGGTGTACTTGCAGGATATCCTGTTGTTGACGTAAAGTGCACATTGGTTGATGGTTCTTACCACGAAGTCGACTCATCTGAAATGGCATTTAAGATTGCAGGTTCTATGGCATTTAAAGAAGGCTGCAGACAGGGTAATCCTGTAATTCTTGAGCCTCTTATGAAGGTTGTTGTTAACGTTCCTGAAGAATATATGGGTGATGTTATGGGTGACCTTAACTCACGCCGTGGACAAATTCAGGGTATGGAAGCAAGATCAGGTGCTCAGGAAATTACTGCTATGGTTCCGCTTTCAGAGATGTTTGGTTACGCAACTGAGCTTCGTTCAAGAACTCAGGGACGTGGTCAGTATTCAATGGAACCGAGTCACTTTGAGGAACTTCCGAAGAGTATTGCTGATAAGATTATTAAAGAGCGTACTAAGACGGAAGAATAATTTAACTTTTTTTGAAAAAACTATTGAAATTATTTTGATTTAATAGTAAAATAAAGAAGTAATTTTATTTAATGAAATTAATTAAACACGAATATTTATTTTAGGAGGAAACTAAAATGGCAAAGGAAAAGTTTGAAAGAAGTAAGCCGCACGTTAACATTGGTACAATCGGCCACGTTGACCACGGTAAAACAACTCTTACCGCAGCAATCACAAAGGTGCTTGCTATGGATGGTAAGGCTCAGTATGAGGCTTATGATATGATTGATAAGGCTCCTGAGGAAAGAGAAAGAGGTATAACAATCTCAACAGCTCACGTTGAGTACGAAACAGCTAATCGTCACTATGCACACGTTGACTGCCCAGGACACGCTGACTATGTTAAGAACATGATCACAGGTGCTGCTCAGATGGACGGTGCTGTACTCGTTGTATCAGCTGCTGATGGTCCTATGCCTCAGACAAGAGAGCACATCTTGCTTTCACGTCAGGTTGGCGTACCTTATATCGTAGTATTTATGAACAAGGTTGACCAGGTTGACGATCCTGAGCTTCTCGAGCTCGTTGAAATGGAAATCAGAGACCTTCTCACAGAGTATGAATTCCCGGGTGACGATATTCCGATCATCAAGGGTTCAGGTCTCCAGGTTCTCGAAAGCACATCAACAGATCCTAACGCTCCTGAGTACGCTTGTATCCACGAGCTTATGGATGCTATTGACAGCTACATTCCTACACCTGACAGAAAGAGCGATCAGCCGTTCTTGATGCCTGTAGAGGATGTATTCACAATCACAGGTCGTGGTACTGTTGCAACAGGCCGTGTTGAGAGAGGTTCTCTCAGACCTAACGACGAAGTTGAAATCGTTGGTATTAAGGAAACAAGAAAAGTTGTTGTTACAAGCATGGAAATGTTCAGAAAGACTCTCGACTATGTTGAGGCTGGTGACAACGCAGGTTGCTTGCTCCGTGGTGTATCAAGAGACGAAATCGAAAGAGGACAGGTTCTTGCTAAGCCGGGTACAATCACACCTCATACACAGTTCAAGGGCGAGGTTTATATCCTTACTAAGGACGAAGGCGGACGTCATACTCCTTTCTTCACAAACTACAGACCTCAGTTCTATTTCAGAACAACTGACGTAACAGGTATCGTTAAGCTTCCTGAAGGCACAGAAATGTGTATGCCTGGTGATAACGTTACTATGGAAGTTGAACTCAACTCAAGTATTGCTATCGAAAACGGTCTCCGTTTCGCTATCCGTGAGGGTGGTAGAACAGTAGGTTCAGGTGTCGTTTCTGAAATTATTAAATAAGACTGTTTCTATGATTTTAAAGCCGTGGCAAATGCCACGGCTTTTTTATGTTAAAAGGTAATGATAATTTTTACCATTTCTTTATGGCTCCATTGCGTATTGCCGATTTCTCGCGGGACGTCGAGGACGCCGTCCCCTACAATTTGCTGTTTCGCAAATAATTAAAATCGAATAGTGTAGGGCAGGGGCTTGCTCCTGCCGATATTTGTGCAACAAATCATACGTTAATAAATTTACGTAAATCGTTACGTTGTAGGGTTCGGCGTCCCCGACGAACCGCATAAAACCCACAATGTGTAGCAAATCATACGTTGGCGGAATATGGCAACCGATCCCTCATAAACGGGCGATTCGTGAATCGCCCCTACAATACGCAAGGGAGCCGAAATAAGCCCTCCTTGTGTAAAGAAGGGTGGCGAACGCAGTTCGACGGGAGGATTGGCGATATGACAATATTTGTGCAACATATTTTTCGTTAATAAATTTACGTAAATCGTTACGTTGTAGGGTTCGGCGTCCCCGACGAACCGAAAACTTTTTTTGTTGTAATTTGTCAAAAAAAGAATGCGAAAACTTACAAAAATTTCCATAAAATACTTGCAAAATATAAAAATCTATGTTAATATAATATTGCTACTAAATCACTTATTTTTTTATCCCATAACCAGATATGTTTTTATCTCTTGGTAAAAACACGTTCTTCTTATGTCTGGTTTGTGGGTATAACCTATAATAAAGAGTGATTATTTGTAGCAAAATAATAGGAGTTGCGTGTTTTTCGTGCGTGGCTCCATTGCGAGGCCGCGCATTTTTTATATAATATGAAATTTTGCAAATTTCATATTATATAAAAACATTTATTTAATTGCCCGTGCGAAGTTTTCCTCCCTTTGGTCGAAAACGCACATGGGCGAAACAAAGCGTTATTTCTTCTTTGCCCACCGCTGGTGTGCGTCGAAGACGCTTTGTTATAGATTAATAAAGGAGGAGAATAGTATGTCTGACGTTGAATACAGAAATGCTGTTATTAGTGCGGCCGAAATTGCCATTGAATTATCCAAAACCCTTGACGAATATCAGCAAGAACTGTTTGAAGAATACGGAAATATGTACGAGAAAATAGTACAATATGAAATGCTGTTAAAAAAATAATACATAATTGAATTGCCGAGTGTCATCAGATGCTCGGCAATAATTATATATTTGTAGGACAAAGATGTCGATTTCTCACGGGACGTCGAGGACGCCGTCCCCTACAATTTGCCGTTTCGCAGATAATCAAAATCGGATATTGTAGGGCAGGGGCTTGCTCCTGCCGACGTTTTTACAACAAATTATCCATTGGTAAATTTATGTAAATCACAACGCTGTAGGGTTCGGCGTCCCCGACGAACCGCAAATCCAAAATAATTTAAACCATACGCAATAAATTATACACTGGCAAAACATCACAAACGGGCGATTCGTGAATCGCCCCTACAATTTGTCGTTTCGCATACAATTTAAAAACAAATATCGTAGGGCAGGGGCTTGCTCCTGCCGCCATTTTGATTTGCCGGTTTGGTTGATTTTCGGCAAGAGCAAGCCCTTGCCCTACAAAATATCATTCATTAAATTTATTTTGGATTAATAATTTGTATTACATACAGGGGAGCCATTTCACTATACAACAAAAGGGCAGAAACGATTTTGTTTCTGCCCTTTAAAATTGCTTTTATTTATTCTGCCAAGCCTTCGGCGACGCCTAATATTATAATTCCGATAACGGCGATTACAATTGATGCGTAGTGCTTAAATGACAGCTTTTCTTTTAAGAAAATTCTGCTCCACAAAACCGATGCAACGCAGTATGCCGAGATAACAGGTGCGGCACCTACGGCATTTGCGGAAATTGCGTATATATAAGCGAACTGTCCTGCTGTTTCAAATATAGCGGCAATACCCTTTGGGCTTTCCTGCTTAAGAGTAATTTTTTGCTTCTTAATGCCAAAAACATATATTGCTGCAACTATTGCCATAAACAAGAAGGTAAGCTCATATGCAGTATTTGCTGAGTCCTCGCTGATATAGTGGAATATGTTGGGAAGAAAAGTGTTTCCCTCTTCCAGGATAACGCTGTCAAAGAATGTTCCGAGAGCGTCTATCAAGCAGTAAAGCAAAGGCAACAATATCGCAATAAAGCTCTTTGTGTACTTGACATTTGCTTTTAATTGTCTGAGTTGTTTTGACTCTTCGTCCTCAAAATATTCGGTTAAGCCTAAAAGGATAACGCCGACGCATACTATTACAACACCCACGGTAGATAATGTGTCTAAGCTTTGTCCCAGGATAAAGAAACACATAATCGCCGCTATTGCCCCTGAAGAGTTGCATATAGGTGACGAAACAGAAAGCTCTATGTATCTGAGTCCTGCATAACCCAATATCATTGACAGGATATACATAAGTGATGCGGGCAGATAATAAATGATATCTTTAAAAGTAATTTCTGTTCCCGTTAGAATTGAAAAAATAGCGTGAATACCCATAACCGTACCAACTGCAATAACCATTTTCCAATGGCTGTATTTGTCGGACGGCTTTGAACCGATTTTACTGAACAAGTCAGAACCGCTCCAACATAGCAGAGCAATAAGTGCAAGAATTAACCACATAAATTCTCTCTCCCTTTGTGTAAAAATTTTATAAAAAAATGCCTTGTCCATTATATCACAAAACTTTCAAAAAGAAAAGAAAAATTTTCCGTTTTAATGCGGTTTTTTAAAAAAAATACTTGTTAAAAAAATAGGTTTGTGGTATAATTTATATAGTAAAATCAGGTGCAAAAGGCACTTGGGTAATATACAATTTTATAATATATTTTAAGACATACTTTTATGATTATATAGACGTTATATTCATATCTTGCCCATAGGATATGATGAGGATTATAATTGTGGGCAGAAAGGCTTGGATTAATATGCGAATAATATGTGAGCAGGATATACTTGATGAAGCAGTATCTACTGTATCTCGTGCCGTATCAAGCAGAAGCAGCATACCTGTATTGGAGGGTGTATGCATTAAGGCAACGGAGGACGGCAAGGTTAAGTTAACGGGAAACGATATGGAAATCGGAATTGAGGCGATTATTGATGCAGAGGTTATGCAGGCAGGCGAAATCGTTATTAATGCCAAAATGTTGGGAAGCATCATTCGCTCTCTTGTTTCAGGCTCTAAGGTCAGCATAGAAACAAATGAGAAAAATCAAACTCTTATCAAAAGCGGAGGAGCTAAGTTTGAGATAGCAGGTGTTGCGGCTGATGAGTTCCCTGATTTACCTGTTGTGGACCCTGAGTATACAATCAGTATTCCTGCAGGTATATTAAAGGATATGATTGCAAAGACGGGTTTTGCTGTTGCGGTAACTGACAACAACCCTATTTTGACAGGGTGCTTGCTTGAGATAAAAAAGAGCGGACTTTCTATGATTGCTCTTGACGGATACAGAATGGCTATGTGCAAAACGGATATGCCAAACGACTTTGAAGAAAAGTCTATGATTATTCCTGAAAAATCTCTTTCTGAGCTGGGCAGAATTTTAAGCGATGCTGATGAGGAAATCAGTATAACAGCAACTTCGAGAAATGCGATTTTTATGTTTGATAACTGTAAGCTTGTAACCCGATTGATTGAGGGTAACTATATAAACTATGACAGCGTAATACCTAAGGATTATTCCATTGAATTTACTTGCCCTGTTTCACAACTGAGAGAGTCAATACAGAGGGTATCATTGATAATATTAAATGACGTTGTTAAAAGTCCTGTCCGCTTTAATATAGGTGACGGCAACATTAATATTTCCTGCTCTACATCTGCGGGAAATGTGGACGACAACATTCCTGTTGATGTAAACGATTGTGCTTTGGAAATCGGCTTTTACAACAGATATTTGCTTGAGGCGTTCAGGGTTATCGATACAGAAAATGTTAAACTTAAGTTTAATACGTCAACAAGTCCGCTTGTTATTACCCCTGAGGACGGAGATGACTTCTTGTATCTCATTCTCCCTCTCAGACTGCACGCAGAATAATTATTGTATAAGGAGTGGCTGCGTATGAAGGCTTTGCATCTTGGGCTTACAAATTTCAGAAATTACATACAGCAGGAGCTTACCTTTGGTGATGGTGTAAATGTGGTATATGGTGACAATGCCCAGGGTAAAACCAATATCTTGGAGGCAGTTTACTTCTTTGCAATGGGAAAGTCAATTCGTGCCAAAAGAGATATCGAGCTTATCAATCATAACGCGGACAGTGCAAAGATTTCCCTTGAATTTTCCGATAGTATGCGGACAAATATTTTGGAGGCGGAGCTTTTCAGAGATAAGAGAAAGCAAATTACTGCCAATGAGGTTCCTATCAGAAAAAACAGTGAGCTTGTGAGAAGATTCAATGTGGTTTACTTCGGACCTGAATATTTAGGGCTTGTCAAAGAGGGGCCCAGCATCAGAAGAAAAAATCTTGATGTGCTTATAAGTCAGATTAAGCCAGGCTATATATCCTCTTTGACAGAGATGAAGAGAATAGTAGAGAGCAAAAACTCAATCTTAAAGATGGACAATCCTAATCTGACATTGCTTGGGATTATGAATGAAAAGCTTGCAGCTGTTTCGGCAAACATAATAATATATCGCTCTCTGTTTTTGGACAAGATAGAGCGACTCGCCCAAGAGATACAAAATGATATTTCAAACGGTGCCGAAAAGCTTGAAATGAAATATAAAAGCTGTATCGGCAATGTGTGCGGTATGGATTTAAAAACAATAGAAGATGCACTTATAAACAAGATAAAGGAGTCGCAAGCCAGGGAATTAAATTTAAGGGAAACAGTTGTGGGGCCTCACAGAGAGGATATTGAATTTTTTGTAAACGGCTATGAGGCAAAGACATATGCTTCGCAAGGTCAGCAAAAAACTATTGTTATGGCAGAAAAACTTGCCGAGGTTGCTTTGATGAACTCTGAAACAGGAGATATGCCCGTTTTGCTTTTGGACGATATAATGAGTGAGTTTGACAAAAGCAGGCGTGAATATATATTGGGTGACATAGGCAAGACACAAATTATAATTACCTGCACAGATGTGGACGGCTTGAACGTACCTGAGGATACGTGCAGAATTTATGTTGAAAACGGCAGAGCAGAGGTTGTCTGACTGTTAAAATTGGAGGTTTTTCGGATGTATTTGCATCTTGGAAAAGGGATGGTTGTAAACACCTCGGACATAATTGCGATTATGGACTTGGAAAGTACATCTCATTCTGGCCATACACGAGACTTTTTAAAGATTGTCGAGGAGGAGGGGTTTGTCAGGAATGTTTCGGACGATATCCCAAAGTCCTTTATAATATGTGAAATAGATGGTCAGTCGGTAGTGTATGTGACGAATATTTCGTCAAAGGCACTTGCAGGCAGGGCTGAAAAATACAGATAGGTTTTATAATATAACTTGAAACGGAGTTGAGAATATTGGCAGAGGAACATATTACAAGCGTTCCCGTTGAGGGAGAATATGATGCCGAACAAATACAGGTGTTAGAGGGGTTAGAGGCTGTTCGTAAGCGCCCAGGTATGTATATCGGCTCTACATCTGCAAGGGGATTACACCATCTTGTATACGAGATAGTGGATAATTCAATTGATGAGGCTCTTGCGGGATACTGTAAGCATATCAGGGTTGTTATCGAAAAGGATAACTCTATTACCGTTACTGACGACGGCAGAGGTATTCCTACGGGCATTCACCCCAAAATGGGAATACCTGCGGTAGAGGTTGTATTTACTGTGCTTCACGCAGGCGGTAAGTTCGGCGGCGGCGGATATAAGGTTTCAGGCGGTCTGCACGGTGTTGGTGCATCCGTTGTTAATGCTCTGTCCGAATTTGTTGAGGTCGAGATTTCAAACGGCGAACACGTGTACTATCAGAAATATGAGAGAGGAAAAAGCTGCGGCCCTCTTAAAGAGATAGGCGATACGGACAAGACAGGCACCAAGGTTCATTTTAAGCCTGACGGCGAGATATTTGAAACTCTTGTATTCGACTTTGACACACTTCTTTTAAGGCTGAGAGAGCAGGCATTTTTAAATGCAGGTGTCAGAATTACTTTGATTGATAACCGCGACGACGCTCCCGATAACAAAAAAGAAGAGGATATGATATACGAGGGCGGTATTCGAGAGTTCGTTTCATATATCAACAGAAATAAAGAGCCTATTCATTCTGAGGTTATATATGTAAACTCTGTCAGAGAAAATTCCGAGGCAGAGGTTGCTATTCAGTATAATGACGGCTATACAGAAAATATAATCAGTTTTGCCAACAACATTAACACCACCGAAGGCGGTACTCACGAGGTGGGCTTTAAGGCCGCATTGACAAAGGTTATCAACGACTATGCAAGAAAGTATAAATTCTTAAAAGAGAATGACGAAAACCTAAAAGGTGAAGATGTGCGTGAAGGTCTGTCCTGTGTAATCAGCGTTAAGGTTACAGAGGCTCAGTTTGAGGGACAGACAAAGACTAAGCTTGGTAACAGCGAGATGCGTTCAATAGTTGAAAAGATGGTGAACGAAAAGCTTACCGAATTTTTTGAGGAAAATCCTGCTGTTGCAAAGACCATTGTTGACAAGTCTTTGACCGCATCACGTGCCAGAGAGGCGGCAAAGCGTGCAAGAGAAAACACCAGAAGAAAGGGTGCGCTTGAGAGTGCCTCTCTCCCTGGTAAGCTGGCGGATTGTTCGGACAAGGATAATACTTATACAGAGATTTACATTGTCGAGGGAGATTCTGCGGGCGGTTCCGCAAAGCAGGGCAGGGACAGACGTTTTCAGGCTATTCTGCCTCTTTGGGGAAAGATGTTAAATGTTGAAAAAGCAAGAGTGGACAAGGTGTACGGCAATGATAAGCTGACGCCTGTTATAACTGCGTTGGGTGCAGGCTTTGGCGAGGACTTTAATATTGAAAAACTGCGTTACGGCAAGATAGTTATTATGGCGGATGCCGACGTCGACGGTGCTCATATCAGAACTCTTTTGCTTACATTCTTCTTTAGATTTATGCGTCCGTTGATTGAAGAGGGGCACGTATATATTGCACAGCCGCCTCTTTACAAGATAAGCCGCGGTAAAGTTCATAAGTACGCATATAGCGATGCCGAACTCCGAGAGGTATTGGACGAGATGGGCGAAGGCAAACAGCCGACTATACAGAGATACAAAGGTCTTGGTGAGATGAACCCTGAGCAGTTGTGGGAAACAACAATGGACCCTGAGAGAAGAGTTATGCTTAGAGTTGACCTTGAAGATGCAAGACAGGCTGATGAAACATTTACAATTCTTATGGGCGATAAGGTAGAGCCAAGACGTAAGTTTATTGAAGACTACTCATCAACTGTCAGAAATCTTGATATATAGAACGGAGGGGGATTATGATTAAAATCGAAAAAGCCTCTGTTATGAATTTTGAGGGTGCAATCCGTGGCGCGAGAAATCCGTTGAGCAGTTGGGACAGAATTGACAGTTACTATGATGAAAACGGAAATTATATATTAGGTGAAAATGATTTGTCTTTGGCAAAACGCCTCTGCAAAGCAGGAAGTGACCACAGAAAGTTTATCAGACAGATTTTGGTATCTGTTGATATTACTGCTCCGTTGTATTGGTGGAAGGAATTTGACACATACAAGGTTGCTACGGTTGCAAACTCCACAAGTACAATGCATAAAATTCACAGCAAAAAGTTTGAGGCTGAGGATTTTAGCTGTGATTGTCTGACAGAGGGCGGAATGAAGATGCTTGAAAGTATGATTGAGTATCTTGAAGAATGCAGAAATAAGTTTATAGAAACAAAGGATAAAAAGTATTGGCTTGATATGATACAGTTATTGCCTGAAAGCTATAACCAAAAAAGAACAATTACTATGAATTATGAAAATCTGATTAATATGTATTATGCAAGAAGAAATCATAAGCTGGCAGAATGGCACGTATACTGTGATTGGATATTGACTTTGCCGTACACAAAAGAACTTTTTTTGCAGGATACAGGTGTATAGGTATTGACAAAGTGTAAAAAATGTATTATTATATTTATGATATTTTTAAGTGAGGTGAAACGAAATGGCTTATACAATAAATGACGATTGCATCAAGTGCGGTGCTTGTGCAGGTGAATGTCCTGTATCTTGTATTTCTGAGGGTGACGCTAAGTACGTTATCAACGCTGATGAATGTATCGAATGCGGCAGCTGCGCCAGCGTATGTCCTGTTGACGCACCTCAGGCGTAATGCAATTTTATTACAAAAATTAAGGGATTGTATCTATCCGTTTTTAATCGGTTTGATACAATCCCTTTTTTCTGCTCTTTTTATTATTTTAATGCCTGTGCGATAATTGATGCCGCATCAATTCTTGTTAAGTCAGATGAAAAATTATATGTTGTCAAATTATCGGTCAAGCCGTTTGCTGTTGCCACTGAAATAAACCCGTCAGGATATACGGTATTTGCACTTGCCATTCCTTTGGTAACAGTAACAATCTTAAATGCTTGCTCAACTGTTATATTGTCATCAGGGGCAAAGAGGTTATTTCCTACTCCTGATATTGCGCCTGTGAGGGTGCAAGCATTGATATATTTTGATGCCCAATGGTCATATGCGTCGTCAAAGGAGCAAAATTCGTCAGATTGATATTCCATCATTCTGCATATCATCGTTGCAAACTCCCCACGTGTTATAGTTGCGTTTGGTCTGAAGGTCTTATCCTCATAGCCTGTGATTATGCCTCTGTTGTATACCTCGGTGAGCGCGTTTTTCTGATTGTTATTTAAGGCATATATATCATAGAAAAGTGCATCTTTATCACCGCTTGACGTAACAGTATACTCTCTGTCAATGACAGAGCCGTTGTTTCCTGTTGCGGTAATACGCAATGTACCTGATGTGTCAGGTAGTGTTATAGTATAAGGTGCCTCTTTGGAGGAACTGAGCCATTGGCCGTTTAAATAATAATCAACAGTTATATTGTCTGCACCGTAAAGATGAGGATATACACTAATTTTTGTTTCGCTGTCAATATTTAGCTGATTGTTAATATGTTCAAAGAATACTTCTGATTTTGAGTTGTTGTTCTGTATAAGCCAAGGACTTTTGCAAACTGATGTATATGCTTTTGTAAGCTGTGAGGAGCTGTCTAAGTCATACCAATTTGCCTCGTAGTCAATCTTTTTATTAAAGTATGCAATAAGCTTAACCTGTGGATACACCATTGGAATATACGAGTATATCTCTTTGAGCTTAGTTGCCGCCCAATCGTGATGTGACTCTGAAATTTCGCCTTTTGTGGAATATGCGGCACCGCATTCTGAAATTATGATAGGCTTTCTGTCGCCGTATTTGTTTACAAAGTCCTTTATCATTAAAACGGGGTCAGCGCTGTAACCTGTTTTAAAGCATATCTCGTTAAATTCTTCAACACCTTCCCATCTTCTGCCTTCAAAATATTTGTTGCAGTAGATTGTAATTCCCACATAGTCAACGCAACCATCACCAGGGTAGAAGTCGTCTGATGTATACGGTCGGCTTTCGCTTTTCCAAGGGTCAGTATGCGCAACACTCCAAACAACGCTGACGTTTGGCAAATAACGTACAGAATTTGCAATTGAGTTAAATGCCGTTTTAAATTCGTCGGGAGTACATTGGTTTCCCCATATGTTCACCTCTGCACCTATCCTTAAAAATACAGGAACATCACTATATTGGGATAAGATGTTTTTGAGTTCGGCTATGTAAGAATCTGATGAAGATATTGTTCTTGCATCGCTTCCTTGATTTGGGAAGTTCAGAGCAAGTTCAATAGCCTTTCCCTCTTGACGTGCTTTTTTAAATATAACATTTGCCCAATCAAATTCGTCAGTATATCCGTATTCAAGATAGAGAAGAATCATAGACTCATTACTTTTGGAGCCTTCGCTGACCTGACCATAGAGAACACCGTCAGGCTCGTTTTTTGCACCATAGTATTTTTGAATATGTGGTGTTTGTCTGTATAATTCAAGTGTGGAAGGAAGCTGTTTTTGAAATTCCTCGGCTATCCTTACGCCGTCTGCCCAGCCAAGCTTTCTGCCATATGGCGCATAAATACCGAAATACTTAGCCGCATTTGCATAGTCGCCGATAAAGTAGTAGGCAAAGGCGGCTTCATAGGCTCTTGAACCCACAATATTGTCTGTTTGCTCATTGCTGGGTTCGGCAGAGATAAGGTCGACTATCTGACTGCCGTATTCGGCAATTTTTGGATAGTCCTTTGCTTGCAGACTCATATCATAACTGTCGTTGAGTGCCCAGAAGCTATGAGGTAATTCATAGGCGTATGTGGGCAGATATGCTGACATCATCAATATTGAGATTATAAGTGCTGTTAATTTTTTAATCATTTAAGTTCTCCTCACATATTATATCGTTTATTTTCTCATCATATGCCATACATAGTATGGTACAAATTATAAATCCAAAATAATTTTATTTAATGGTTGCCCTTTGCCCATACAGTTGCCAAGCCCAACTGCAATGAAAAAATTATTTTGGATTTTGCGGAGGGTTTCCGCATATTACAATCTCACATATTCATATAGTCATCTATACCCTCTGCTATTGCCTTTCCTATTGCATCACTGCTACTTGAAAGAATTGCCAAATCAGAGGCATTGTCGTAAAAACCAATCTCCATATATGCGATAGGAATAGGTGACTTAAAGAACAAAATCAATTCGGGATAGCCATCATATCTACCGCCTGACGCCGCCGATAAGGCAGTTTCGGATACAATTCTGTCATTTATACATTTGCCTGCCTGGTTGCCTTTTTCGACATAATCAGCAGGAATACCTGCCTGATCGTATTGACCGCTTAATGCTATATAGTAACTGCCCGAACCGCCGCCTGCATTTGCGTGAACGCATACATACAGGTCTGCATCGGGATTGCTTGTTATGTTGTTATTGGGATAACAATACTCAAGCCTTTTTGTCATTGACGGATTGTTTGTACTTGTTCGTGTAACCCTGACAGTATATCCCATCTCTTCAAGATATTTTTTGGCGGCAAGAACATTGTTCATATTAATCTCAGGTTCAGTGTCCCTGTCGCCGTGTCCGATTGGATACCAACAACCGCCATTTTTGGGGGCTCTGCCGATACAGCCGCTGCCCATACAATCCTGCCATATTGTGCCGCTTTTAAAGTGCCGCCACTCTCCCCAGCCGCCTTTTTGCGAGTTGTATATCCAGCCGTCCTGTTGCTTTTGGGTATCAGACATAGCCGATGATGATATTCCGTGACCTGGGTCCAATACGATAATTCCTTTGCTTGTCGGTGTGGTTTGAATACTTTTTTTATTATCCGCTGTTGCTTGTTCATCAGAGTCTTCTGCAATATCATTTGTTGAAGACTCTTTAGGTTTTTTATTATTACTTACAGGTGGGCTGACAGTATCTTGTTCATCGTCAGAGTTGGTATTATAAACAATTCCGGATTGTGTGTTGTTGCCTCCGTCAAAGGTTATAACCCCTGCCACAGACAAAATTACGATTGACAAGGCGCAGGACAAAACTGCCATTATTATTATGACGCACAATGTACGAATGGTCTTCATAGCAGAAGACGAAGAGTGGTTATCGTTTCTTTTAACCTTCATTAGTTAAACCTCAAATACTCTGATTTTGCGTAGCCTACATAACCATTCCATCTGATTTTATAGAATACACCTGTGCCGCTTGATATATATGTAACCTGACTTCCGACAGGAATTTCGCATATGATATTTCCTGAGTTTTCAACAGGTTCACTTCTTAAATAAATTGAATGTTTAACATTGCATACTGTCATTGAGTCAGAGACAGAAGCAGAACTATTTGGCGAGTTTCTGCTTAAATATTCGGTCTTTGCGTAGCCATACTGTCCGTTGTATGCAATTTTTGAGAAAGCAGAGTTGGTGTATTCAATATATCCTACCTTTGTGCCAAGGGGAATTGTGCAAATTATGTTGCTTTGGTTTTCAACAGGTTCGCTTCTTAAATATATTGAATTTTTAACATTGGCAACATACATATAATATGCAATGTTAGTATTGCCGCTATTTGCAGACGGAGCTGTCGCCTGAGGAACTGATGCAGATAAATATTCACGTTTAACATAGCCCTCCTGGTTGTTGTATGATATTTTTGCAAACACATTATCTGTGTTTTCAATAAAGCTGATTGCCGTTCCGAGAGGAATTTCGCATATTATGTTACTTTTATCCTCTACAGGTGCACTGCGGAAGTAAATGCTGTGCTTGACATTTGCCACATACATTGTTGATGATTCTGTGACGGATGGTCTTGTAGCAGAAAGTACTGCCTTTTCTACGTAGCCGTTATACTGACCGTCGTTGCCGATATATGTAACTGAGGCATATACTTTATTTGCGTCTTTGTGATAGGTAACAGAAGCACCGGGCGACAGATTGATTAAGATTGAGCTTGTGTCGTTTGGTTCGCTTCTGATGTACGCGTTTTCCACAACGTACATAGTGCGGTTCATATCTTTATTTGACGAAAGATTAATTATTCCGGTGAAAAATAAGATACAAAAAATTATTCCCGCGAGTAAAATTGTGCCTAAGATTGATACTGCAACGATTAGTGAAGAATGTCCGTTGCTTGAATTGTTATAGTTGTTATCCATTGTAACCTCTCCCTTCATAAGAAAATTATACAGTAAAACATATTAAAGTGCAAGAATTATGTAAAATTTCTTAAAAAAATTTTTTTCAAATATATTGTTGATGGTTGCGGATATTTCAACTACATTTTGTGTATTGCGAAGATAAACAACAAAATTCGCAAATTTTTTGCAAAATTAGGTGTTGAATTATTTTAAAATTTTTGATATTATATTACAGGGATATTACAGAGTGGTTAAAAATGTGAGATTAAATCATCTGAAATACAGACTTAAAGAAGAGCATAATTCTTTAAGCTTAATAGATAAATCACGTCTGTTTTTGCTCTGCAAAAACAGATATTTTTGATGTTTGGAGGTAAGAAAAGTGAGAGAGTTAAATGAAGTATGGGACAGTGTATTAAAGCAAATGTCTGAAGAGATTTCATCAGTATCATTCGAAACGTGGATAAAGCCTGTTACGCCCGTATCTCTTGATGGCAATGATATAGTTCTGTCTGTAAAGAGCAGCCTAAGCAAGAATATGCTTATGACAAAATTTCGTTCAATGATAGAGAGCTGTCTTGAGTTAGCGGCTGGTACTTCATTGACGCTGAATGTTGTTGTGGAAGAAGAGGACAAAAACAGCAATAATGGAAATATTGAGTCAGAAGATGATCCTATCACAAGAAAAAGTGAACTTAATCCAAGATATTCATTTGAGAACTTCGTGGTAGGCGGAAATAACAATCTGGCATACGGCGCCGCCATTGCTGTGGCAGAAACCCCGGGACAAAAGTATAATCCCTTGTTTTTGTACGGCGGAAGCGGATTGGGAAAGACACATTTGCTTCAGGCAATAGGCAACAGGTATTCCGAGCTGTATCCAAACAGAAAGGTTTTATATACCACAAGTGAAAAGTTTACATATGAACTTGTTACTGCAATAAGAGAGAAAACAAATCAGGACTTTAGAAACAAGTACAGAAATGTTGACTTGCTTTTGGTTGACGATATACAGTTCTTAGCTACAAAAGAGCTTGCACAGGAGGAGTTTTTCCATACCTTCAACGCCATATATGAGGCAGGGAATCAGATTGTGTTGACATCGGACAGGCTTCCCTCTGAAACACCGCATCTGACGGACAGATTAAAGGGCAGATTTCAGATGGGATTGATTGCGGACGTTCAGCCGCCTGATTACGAAACAAGACTTGCCATTCTCCGTGCAAAGATTGAGGACGAATATTTTACATTTGACGAAGAAATAATTGAATATGTTGCAGACAATATCCGTTCAAATGTCCGCGACCTGGAGGGTGCTGTTAAGAGAATACTTGCGTACGCAGGTATAGAGCGTACCAATACTATTTCCATAGAGCTTGCACAGAAGGCTCTTAAAGAAATTATTTCAACTTTGCCTCAGCGTAATATTACAACAGAGGTAATAATAGACGAGGTTGAGAAATATTATCACCTGCCGCAAGGGTCATTAAAGACCAAAAAGCGTTCAAATGATGTGGCGTATCCAAGACATATTGCAATGTACCTTGCAAGAGAGGTGCTGGGCGAGTCGTATCCGCAGATAGGTGATGTATTTGGTCGTGACCATTCAACTGTTATGAGTGCGGTAAGAAAGGTTAAAAGTAATTTGAGCGGTGATACGGAGCTTGCTGAAAAGCTGCAGGAGCTTGTAGATAATATTCGCAAGAATTAGTCGTTGGGAGAACACAATTACAATGAAGTTAAATGATACAATTGCGGCAATAGCAACACCAAGAGGTGCAGGCGGAATAGCCATTATACGTTTAAGCGGTACAGATGCCGAGAAAATTGCAAATGTTATGGTTAAGCCCTACGGCAGAAAAAAGCTGGTTGAGCTTGAAAGCCATAAACTGACTCTGTCGCGTGTCTTTGCATATGATAAGTCGGACTATATGATAGATGAAGCGCTTGTTGCCGTTATGCGTGCGCCAAAATCATATACAGGCGAAGACGTAGTAGAGATAAACTGTCACGGCGGTTACTTGGTTGCGGATAAAATATTAAACGGACTTTTGCAGTGTGGTGCAAGACTTGCTGAGGCAGGCGAGTTCACAAGACGTGCCTTTATAAACGGCAAGACTGATTTAAGCGGTGCCGAGGCTGTAATTGACTTGATGGAGTCCGCTACAGAGGAGGGGTTGCACAATGCGGCAGTGTCTCTTACGGGTGTGCTTGCGGATAAAATCAAAGCACTCAGAGAGAAAACGCTGAATATTGCGGCAAATATATCTGCGGCGGCTGACTACCCTGATGAAGTGGATATGCCCGAAAGCGATGAACTTCTCTCTGTGATTGACGCAGTACAGACGCAGATTGATGAATTGCTGAACGGCTTTAACAAAGGCCGTATTATGCGAGACGGAGTGAGAACGGTTATAGTCGGACGGCCTAATGTGGGTAAGTCCTCACTGTTAAATGCTCTGCTGAGGGCGGAGCGGGCAATTGTAACCGATATTCCTGGCACCACAAGAGATACTATTGAGGAGCTTGTGAGCATTGGCGGTATAGCGTTGAGGCTTACTGATACCGCAGGAATAAGAGAGGGCAAAGACGAGGCGGAAAAAATAGGCATTGAAAAGTCCAAAGAGAATATTGAGGTATCGGATTTGTGTTTGTTTGTTCTGGACTCATCAGAGGAAATGACAAATGATGATTATGATATAGCTAAGGCGTTAAACGGCAAGAAGACGATTGTTGTATTGAATAAGTGCGACAAAAAGCCGGTTATATCAAAAGAGAAAGTAAAAGAGATATTCACAACAGATGTGACTGTTGTTGAAACAGCTACGCCAAAAAAAGGCGAGACATCAGGAATAGAAAACCTTGAAGAGATAATTTCGGATATGTTTATCGGCGGCGAGATTAAGCCTGATGAAGTGTATATCTCCAACGAAAGACAGAGAGACGCTTTGATAAAGGCAAGAGATGCGATTACACATTCCAGGGAGTGTATACAATCGGGATTGCCCTATGATTTATTGTTTATTGATTTAGAAGATGCTGTTTCTGCATTTGGCGAAGTAACGGGGGAGACTGTTCAAGAGGAAATAGTCAACAATGTATTTGAAAGATTTTGTGTGGGAAAATAAAGAATAAAGGAAATGATTATAGTGAATGAGATTTCTCTCTCATTTGATTTTATTGATAAGTATGTCAGGTTTACTAAGCCTGAATACGTGCAGATATACATATATATCAAGTATTGTGTGGAAAAAAACGGAGTTTTCCCTGAGGCTGCCGAGATAGCGGCGGCACTTGATATTTTGCCCACAAAGGCAGAGTTTGTTTTAGAGTATTGGACAAGCTGCGGAGAGTTTGTGTATGAAAGTGGAGCATATTCAATAAAAGCAGATGATAACAAGATTGAAACAGATAAAAAAGCAAAAATAAAAGCTGTTGATGCGGCGAAAAAACATCTTATTCAGAGAGTGAGAAGTATGAAACCGTCATATTCTCAGGAGGAAATAGATGCTGTTGCCACAGCAAATAAGCAGATATCGGGATTATTTTATCAGGCGGAAAAGATACTCAACAAGGTTCTGACCGCATCTGATATGGAACTTATATTTTCGTTTAATGACTGGTTGGGACTTCCTGTCGAGGTCATTTTGATGCTGCTTACATATGCCGCAAAAAAGGGTAAGACTACAAAGAGGTACTTAGAAACTGTGGCAATTGATTGGGCGGAAAAGGGCATTGATACATTTGAGTCGGCAGAGGCATATGTATCAGAGCTTGAAGCAATAGACAGTGCCGAGCATCAGGTAAGGAGTATTTTGGGTATTTATGACAGAGGTCTTACAACGACGGAAAAGAAGTATATCAAGCTGTGGACAGAGAATATGAAGATACCGACAGAGCTTATATCTCTTGCCTATGACAAGACAGTTGATTATACGGGCAAATTAAGCTGGAGCTATATGAATAAGATGCTTCAGAATTGGGTTGAAAGCGGATTTGAAACTGTTGCGGATGTCAAGGCGGCTGATGAGGAGTTCTACAAAAACAATAAATCTGCTGAGCCAAAGGCGAACAAAACAAGGCCGAGCAAGTTTGATAATTATGAAGATGCCAACAAGGGCGATTATGCCGAACTTGAGGAGCAAATTCTTGATATGATGCTTGACGATAATTATTGATAAGGCGGTGTAATGTATGGAGTCGGCGTATTCGATAGCAAATGCTGAGATGGAAAAAATCAGAAGAGATAATGCGGAGCTTTTGCGTAAACGTGAGGCGGAAGTGCGTGAAAAAGCACCTGAGTTTGCCGAGATTGAGGCAGAGCTTTCCAGATGCGGTATCGCACTTTCAAGGTGCTTTATCGATGGCGGCATTGATTTGGAAACTATAAAAAATAATATTCGTACAGCACGTGCAAAGAAAGCAAAAATCTTAAAAAATCTTGGCTTGCCCGAGAATTATCTGGATGAAATTTTTTCCTGCAAAAAATGCCGTGATACAGGCTTTGATGAAAACGGCCATCGCTGTGAGTGCCTAAAAAAACTGATTTCAAAGAATATATGCACCAATTCAAATCTGACAGGTATTATGCGTCAGCAAACCTTTAATAATTTTGATTTAAAGCTGTTTGAAAATCAGCCTGACATAAACGGTCATTCGGTAGCTGAGATTATACAAAGAGCAATGAAAAAGGCTATAAGCTTTTCTGAGAATTTTGAAGATACAAAGCGGAATATCTATATGTATGGTGATGCAGGTACAGGTAAAACATATATGTCCTCCTGTATAGCAAATCGTGTATTGGAGCGGGGGTTTACAGTATACTACCAATCTGCATTTAAAATGCTTGACATATTGGAAAAGCTGAAGTTCGGAAGATATGACGATGACGAGCAGGCTCAGGCTGAGTATACAGTGAAATATATATATGATGTTGACTTGCTGATTATAGATGATGTGGGAACAGAATTTATAACGGCGTACTCGACTGCGGCGTTATTCGACATAATAAATTCCAGACTTACAGAGGAAAAAAGCACGATAATCTCGTCTAATTTAAGCCCAACAAAGATTACGGATTTATACGGCACAAGATTGGCGTCAAGGATAATGGGTTCATATGAGCCTATGCGTTTTGTGGGCAGGGATTTAAGAAGAATGAAAAAAGATTAAAAATTTATTTATTTTAGGATAAAATTATGAAGAAAACGGAATTAATAAAAAGATATATTTTGTTTATAATAAGTCTGTTTTTTGTAGCGTTAGGCGTTGCTGTTACAAAGAAGGGTGAGATGGGCGTGTCGCCCATTTCGTCTGTTGCGAATGTTATGAGTTACAGATTTACCGATATATCACTTGGAACCTGGCTTATAATCTGGAATTGTGTTCTGATTGTGGGTCAGATTATTTTGCTGAGAAGAAATTTTAAACCAATACAGCTTTTGCAAATTCCCGTATCTTTTATATTCGGCTATTTCACCGATTTTGGTATGTGGTGTGTGTCCTTTTACACTCCCGACACTTACATACTGAGAATTGTAAATGTTGTTACAGGAACAATTATAGTCGGCTTTGGCGTGTCCCTTGCGGTGATTGCAGATGTTATTATGAATTCGGGCGAGGCGTTTGTTAAGGCACTATCGGATAAATTCAACAGGGAATTCGGAACTATGAAAACAGCTTTTGATATAAGTTGTGTGGTTTTGGCAGTTGTTTTATCGTTTATATTCTTCGGTTTTAAAATTGTCGGCACAAGAGAGGGAACATTAATCGCCGCCTTGTTTACGGGAAGTGTTGTGAAGTTCTTTTGTTCTAAAATTTCAAAGCCTATACTAAAATTTATTAAATAGGATTATAGGGGAATTTTTTATTGCATAAAATCAAAATATGTGATAATATAATAATATAATGATGTTATTGTACAGGCGACTGTATAAAGTGGGAACACAAGACGGTGGAAAGCTCTTAGCGTAGTTCAAAATACGCAAAGGAGCCATAAATTCAAAATAATTTTTTCATTGCGGTTGGGCTTGGCAACTGTATGGGCTTTGGGCAATTATTAAATAAAATTATTTAGAATTTATAATTTATGTGATGTATTCACACTTTACAAACGGCAAATATCATTATACAGCAGGAGGAAATGATTATGGCTTTGTTAAAACTCAGACCCAGCTTTAAGGACTATTTGTGGGGCGGTCATAAACTTGTAGACGAATTTAATAAAGACTATGACGGCGATATTCTGGCGGAGAGTTGGGAGATGTCCTGTCACAAAGATGGCCCGTCATATATTGTCGGAGGTGCATTCGACGGAATGACACTTTCGGAATACATAGATAAGAATGGCAAAGAGGTTTTGGGTTCAAACTGTGATAAGTTTGAGGACTTTCCTATTTTGATAAAGCTGATTGATGCTAAAAAAGACTTATCTGTTCAGGTACATCCCGATAATGAGTATGCCTTAAAGAATGAAGGACAGTACGGCAAAACTGAAATGTGGTATGTCGTTGACTGCGAACCTGGTGCACAACTGTTCTATGGTTTTAAAAACGAGATATCAAAAGAGGAATTTGAAGGACGTATAAAAGAGAATACTCTCACCGATATATTAAACGCTGTTAAGGTTAAAAAGGGAGATGTTTTCTTTATTGATGCGGGAACAATTCACGCAATAGGCAAGGATATACTGATTGCTGAGATACAGCAAAATTCCAATGTGACATATCGTGTGTATGACTACGGCAGAAAAGGTGCTGACGGCAAGGAGAGAGAACTCCACGTAGACAAGGCGGTAGAGGTTACAAAGCGTATGCCTCCTGCGGAAAAAAGTTTTTCGCCTGACATAGCAAGCTGTGAATACTTTACAGTGGATAAGCTGTACTTAGACGGAGAATATTTTTCAAAGGTATCGGGAATGGTTACCGATAAGTCGTTTGTAAATTTGCTGTTCCTAAGTGGCAACGGCGAAATAGTATGCGGAGAAGAAAAAATGAGCTTCAAAAAAGGCGACAGCTTCTTTTTGACAGCAAACAGCGGTGAGTATGAAGTAAGCGGTAAGTGCGAGGCTTTAGTAACCGTTGTAAAATAAAAAATGTTATAGGAGAGAAACATATGTATTATTTGGGTATTGATTTAGGCGGAACGAATATTGCGGTAGGTATAGTTGACGAAAAGGGTAAGATTTTAAATACAAAGAGTGTACCAACCAAGGCGCAGAGAGAGGACAAAGAAATAATTAAGGATATGGCTGATGCTTGCCTGAGCCTGCTTAAAGAAGAAAATCTCAGCCTTGACGATATAGAGTCAGTAGGTGTCGGAAGCCCAGGAAGTATTGACAGCAAAAATGGTGTTGTTGTATACACCAACAATCTTAATATGGAAAATTCCAAGGTTGGACCTATGCTTTCAGAATTGCTTGGCGGCAAAAAGGTATATTTGGATAATGATGCAAATGTTGCGGCATATGGTGAGTATTATATAAACGGCGACAACAGCGAAAGTTTTGTGTTCATTACATTGGGTACAGGTGTTGGCGGCGGTGTAATCATCAACGGAAACATATATCGTGGCTTTAATGGTGCAGGCGGAGAGCTTGGACATATTATAATCAATATGGACGGCGAGCAATGTTCTTGCGGAAACAAAGGTTGTTGGGAGGCTTATGCATCTGTAACGGCACTTGTTGCTCAGACAAAACGCGCTATGGAAAACAATCCTGACAGTATGATGATTAAGTTTGCTGAGGAAAAGGGAGTTGTAAACGGCCGTACTGCATTTGAATGTGCAAAAAAGGGCGATAAGGCGGCAGAAGAGGTTGTAAAAGCTTATCAGAACTACATCGCGGCAGGTATGATAAATATTCTGAATATTTTTCAGCCGCAAAAGATTTTAGTTGGCGGCGGAATAAGCAAAGAGGGCGAATATTTGTTAGGTCCTGTAAGAGAGATTGTATATAAGGGCGACTATAACAAATATATGAAGAAAGCAGTTATTGAAACCGCAACCCTGTTTAATGATGCAGGTATTATCGGTGCGGCAATGCTTGCAAAAGAGAATTTATAACATACATAATTATAAATATATAAAACCGTCGGACAGAGTGTTCCGACGGTTTTAAAATGTATTTATATTATGTAAATGAAAATTTACATAATATAGGTTGTTTTTTTTCTGAAAATATAATATAATTTATATTGTTTATTCGTATTCATAATAGGAGTGATGTAAGTGACGAGTAAGGAACAAAAAAATTCTCAGACTTTTATAAAAGGTGCCTTAATATTGGGCATAGCTAATTTTGTTACAAAAATAATAGGTGCATTCTTTAAGGTGCCGTTGATTAGTTTAATCGGCAACGAGGGGAGCGGTTACTTTAATGTTGCATATCAGATATATACCTTTATGTTTATAGTGGCAACGGCAGGTTTCCCTGTGGCTATATCCAAAATGGTATCTGAAAGCGAAGCCAAAAATTCTTATAATGATGCAAAAAAGGTATTCAGAGTTGCGTTTATGTTCCTATTTGTTGTGGGTATCGTGGGAACCCTCATACTGCTTTTGCTGTCCGATAAGCTGGCGGTATTGGTTGGTATCCCTGATGCATCAATGGGAATAGCTGTTATTGCGCCTGCAATATTCTTTGTGGCAATGTCATCTGCTTATCGTGGCTATTTTCAGGGTAAGCAGGATATGTACCCCACCGCATTCAGCGAGGTTGTAGAGTCCGCAGGCAAAATGATAATAGGTCTTGTTATGGCGGCATTTTTTATGAAAATGAGTATTGATGGCTCAATAGGTAAGGCGATTGATTTTGCCGCAGGCAAGATTTCGGATGCGCATACTCAGACTATTTTTTCGTCAACGGGTGCTATATTCGGTGTTACAGCAGGTACATTCCTTGCAAGCTGTTTGTTGACAGTTATATATATTGTTAAAAAGAGAAAGAGAGAAAAGTCAGGCGATATCCCTCGCGGAAACAGAGATATATTGCTGTCGCTTATAAAGATTGCAATTCCTATTACAATCGGTGCGTCGGTGTCGAGCCTTACAACTCTTATAGATATGGGTACAATATGCAGAAGATTGGTTGTAAGACCCGAAGTATTTGAAAAGTATGCCTTTATGTTCAGCGAGGGCAGTGAGTTTTTTGCACAGGCGTTGGAAGGCGGTTGGGATGCTACCACAACACTTACCCATAAGGCCACAACCCTTTACGGAATGTATACGGGCAAGGCATTGACAATGTTCAATCTGCCTCTTACCTTGATTGTTGCTCTCGGAACAAGCGTTGTGCCTGCCATATCTTCTGCGGTTGCAAGAAAAAGCAGCATTGAGGCACGCGGTATCACCGAAAGCACGCTGAGAATAGCTATGTTGTTTGCCGCACCCTGCGCCTTCGGTATGGCGGTATTGTCTAAGGAAATATTGAATTTACTGTTCGGAACATATGATGCGGCTTCGGTGCTGTCAATTCTATCCTTTGCAATTATTCCTGTTGCAATCGTTCAGGTTACCAACTCTATTTTGCAGGCGTACGGACGTGTGTATGTGCCTGTCGTAAATATGATTGTCGGCGGTGCAGTAAAGGTTCTGGTAAACTTCTTCTGTATTCCGTATCTCGGTATAGATGGCGCTCCTGTGGGAACGGGGGTGTGCTACTTGATTATTGCAATACTAAATATAAGGGCAATAATCAAAACATCGGGCGTTAAGATTAATTGGATAGACTTTATAGTAAGACCATTGGTTGCGGCATTGATAATGGGTGCGGTCGGATATATTTTGTCAACATTTATTCCTGTTGGAAGGTTTATGTGTATTGTGGAAATTGGAATTTGTGTTGTTGCATACGCAGTCGCTGTTTTGTTTATAGTTAAGGCACTCAGACGCGAGGACGTTTTAACTTTGCCAAAGGGCGAGAAAATTGCTGACATTTTAGATAGATTTAAGGTGTTGAGATAGGAGAAAAGATAGTTATGGAACTAAAGAATGGGAAATATACATTTGACGAATTGGTGAAAATCATTGAAAAGCTGAGAAGTCCCAACGGCTGTCCCTGGGATAGAGAGCAAACCCACGAGAGTATTCGCAATAGTATGATAGAGGAAGCATATGAGCTTGTGGAAGCAATAGACGGCGGAAAAGGCGAAAAAATTGCGGACGAAAGCGGAGATGTTCTCTTGCAAGTTGTTCTTCACGCTCAAATCGGTAAGGATAACGGCGAATACGATATAAATGATGTTACCGATATGATAAGCAGAAAGATGATTCACAGACATCCTCACGTTTTTGGTGAGGTATCGGTGGAAAACAGCGACGAGGTTCTGACAAATTGGGACGCAATTAAGCGTGCGGATAGGGAACAGACCAGCATCGCAGACGACCTTAGGGGCGTATCAACGTACATTCCCACATTGATGCGTGCTAAAAAAATATGCAAAAAAGCCAAAAAGGCAGGATATGAATACAGCACACAGCCTGTGGGTGCAAGCTCTGAGAAGGAGTTTGGAAAGCTGTTGTTTGATATTGCGGTTGCGGCAGGAGAAAAGGGAATTGACCCTGAGGTTGCACTAAATGGATATATCGGCAAGTTTATAAATGATTTTGCGGAGTTTGAGAAAAATAAGGATTGAGAGAGGGAAATTAAAATGCGGCTTGATAAATATTTAAAAATTTCAAGATTGATAAAGCGCCGTACTGTTGCCAACGAGGCGTGTGACGCAGGCAGAGTGAGCGTAAATGGTAAGGTAGTAAGAGCATCATATGATGTTAAGGTGGGCGACGAGATAACTATTAACTTTGGTGCAAAGCCCTTATCGGTAAGGGTTTTAGAAGTTAAAGAAACCGCTTTTAAGGATGATGCAAAAAATATGTACGAGGCAATATAAAAAAATTTAAAAAATTTTTTATTTTTTACAACAAAAAGACAATCTCGATTGTATTATAAGTGTAAAGACCTCATAGAGAGGCATACTCTTACTGAAAATCACCTGCACCGTAAGAGAAACTTAAAATAAAACATATGTCGATGCAGGACGACGGAATGGAGAAAATATGAAAAAGATTATCAGTACTTTACTTATCGTATTTGTAATGGCAAGTATGGCAGTATGGGCAGACGAGCCGGCACTTATTTCGGCACAGGATGAGAATGTGGCAAGTCCGCAGATTGAAGCAAACGTAATTTGTTCAATAGGAAAGATTACCGAAGCAAATGATGGTTACATCCTTGTTGAAACAGCAGATGAGAACGTAATTCAGTTCAATTATGACGAGAGCACATATGTGATTGACGCTGAAACTGTTACTCCTGTTGCTATTGCAGACAGAAAAAATGACAATGTTATTGTTTATCACAGCCCTGCTATGACAAGAAGCTTACCGCCTCAGTCATATGCATACTCAATCATTGCCAATGTTGAGAACGAAATGGGTAACCCTGTTTACGCAGTTGTAGAAGATGTTGAGAAAACAGAGGATGGTCTTAAGCTTACTACAAACGGCGGCTCAATCGTTGTAACTGTTTCAAATGAGGCAGAGGTTACACCTTATCGCACAAAGAACATTGTAACTCTTGAGGATATAACTGTAAATTCTAAAGTTTTAGTATGGTATGATATTCTCACAATGAGTATCCCTGCCTATGCAAACACCGACAGAGTTGTAATTCTTGAAAGAGGAGCAGAGGAAGGCTTAGTCGTAAACGGCGTTGCTATCGCACTTCAGGATGACGAACAGCCATATGTTGAAAACGAGGTTCAGATGTTACCCCTCAGAACAGTTGCTGAAGCATTAGGCTGCACAGTTACCTGGAATGAGGAAGATGCAAGCGTAACAGTAGAAAAGGATGACGTATCAAGCGTAGTTTATATTGATGAAGTAAATGACATTAACTTCAGAGCTATAACACGTTCTGTCAACGGCAAATATCATGCAGTATTAAACGGCAGTAAAACTTATATCGAAGAAAGCTTCTTTAATCAGTTTTAATCCTACTCCATTATAAAAAAGATAAGTACCCATCTCCCCCGGGTACTTATCTTTTTTTAGGTGTTATTTAAGAATTTTTACAAGAACCTTTTTCACGGGAACGCTCTCGTTCAGCTTCATCCCTGGTCTGTGTATGTCATTTGGGAACAATATTACAAACTCTCCTGCTTTAAGCGGAACACGCAACGGGTCTTTTGCATCAAAAAATTCTACATCTCTCTCTTTGTTATAGTCAGAAGTTAAGATGCTTTCCTCCCGCTGTTTCCATTCAATTACCTCAACCCCTGATACAATGTACTGTATATCAAGATAATCTGTATGACCCTCGTACGCGCCTTCTGTTTTGCTGTCATATTCCTGAACAACCGCAAAAACATCTGTTCCGTCCAGGTCATATCTGCCCACAGGTAGATTTTCTTTACAACATTTTTCTATAAAGTCAAAGCCTGTTTGTAAACCTTTGTTTATGCTCAAATACTGATTTTTGTTTTTTAAATTGTCAATTATCATTAATATTTCTCCTTTACTTATATTTTGGTTTCATTGTATGTATAAAAATTCAAAATAATTTTGTTGAATAATTGACCAAAGTCCATATGTAGGGGACGGCGTCCCCGACGTCCCGTAAAGCCCAACTGTAATGATAAAAATTATTTTGAATTTCAGGTCCTCTTTTGTCCCGTTTGGTTACAATCTTAATTTTCCTTTACTTTACCGATTAAACAACATATAAAAAATACAATTATTTCAGCCGCAACAATTGTTGAACCCACAGGCGTTCCGCCGAGTATAGAAATCAAAATTCCCACGACAGAACATACAACAGATAAAACTGCCGAACAGATAATCACGCTTTTAAAGCTCTTGCACAACCGCATAGATGAAAGGGATGGAAATATAACAAGTGCCGAAATCAACAACGAACCGACTAAGTTCATTGCAAGCACGATTATAATTGCAATAATAACCGCAATCAATAAATTGTAAAGATTTGCCTTTACACCTGTCGCCTGTGCAAAATCCTCATCAAAGGTGACAGAGAATATCTTGTTGTAAAATATAATAAAAACAAGTATAGTCAGCACCGAAAAGCCAATACAAACCCACACATCAACAGGCGACAGTGTCAATATTGATGTAGAGCCGAACAATGTGGAGCATACATCTCCCGATAAATTTGAGGAGGCCGAGAATATGTTTAACAACAAATATCCTATTGCCAAAGCCCCCACAGAGAGCATAGCAATGGCGGCATCGCCCTGTATCTTGGCGTTTTTGCCTCGGCTTATCAAAATTATCGCACACAGCACGGTGATGGGCAAAACAAGTAATGTTTCGTTTGTAAGTCTTAATACGCCTGCAATAGCCATAGCACCAAATGCCACGTGGGACAATCCGTCACCAATAAACGAAAATCTTTTTAAAACAAGTGTAACGCCCAAAAGAGAGGAGCAAAGAGAAATCAACACACCCACAATAATTGCGTATTTAACAAAAGGATACTGAAAATATATTCTAAGGGTTTCAATAATATTAATCACACTCAGCACCCCCTAAAAATTTTTTGCTGATATCCCTCTTTAAATATTCTTCTTTAGAGCCAAAGAAAAGAGGTTTTTTCTCTAAGTGTAAAATTTTATTGGCATATTCCGTTGCGGCAGAAATATCGTGAGAAACCATAATGACTGTTATACCTTCATTGTTTAACTTTTTGATTATGGAATACATCTCCTCTGATGCAATGGCATCAAGTCCTGATACAGGTTCGTCAAGAACAATCATTTTGTCGGCTGCACATAAAGCTCTTGCAAGCAGTACCCTTTGTTGCTGGCCACCCGAAAGTTCACGATAGCATCTTTTTTTCAAGGACTCTATACCAAGCCTTTCCATATTTAAAACGGCACGCTTTTTGTCCTGTTTGGAATAAAAGGGTCTTAATCCGCAATGGTTAAGACATCCCGAAACCACTATTTCAAAGCACGAAGCAGGAAAGTCACGTTGAACAACAGTTTGCTGAGGCAGATAACCTATTTCGTTTCTGCTCAATCCGTCACCGAATACAATCTCCCCTGAATTTGGTACTATTAAACCAAGCGACGCCTTTAAAAACGTGCTCTTGCCTGCGCCGTTTTCGCCTACTACGCACAAGTAATCACCTTTTTTAATTTCAATATTCAATTCTTCAACTACTGTTTTCCCTTCATATCCCAGGGAAACATTTATGCAAGATAATTGTGCCATCTATTGTCACACCCCTAACTATTTTCAGCTCTTTTGACATTGTTTGCACTTGCCGTAGATAATGGTCCCGGGCTCATCTACAACAAAGCTGTTGTCAGATAACAGCTTTGCTATTCTGTCAGAGCTGTTTTTGTCAACACACTGCACTCTGCCGCAGACGTTGCACTTTATGTGCAAGTGCGAGTGGCACTTTTCTTGCTCACAAAATTGATACAGAGCTGTGTTGCCGTCCTTTGCAAAGGACTTTCTGATAACGCCTTGCTCTGTAAGTGCCGATAGATTTCTGTATATTGCGCTGATGCTTATATTATCAAGCCTTAAATGTATATCCTCGGCAGATAAAAGTTCGTCTTTATGCTCCTGCAAAAAGGTGAGTAATCCTTTTCTTTTGGCGGTTGAATATACTTTCACTTGTATCACCCCAATATAAATTTGCGATTTATTCGCAAATTATTGTATCACAGAAGTTGAAATAAGTCAACTGTAATTTACCAATCCTATAACTCGATTTTCTGTGAAATTGAGTTTTTATTGAAATCTCGCAGAGAAATTGAATTGTAGATATCTTTTTATACGCATAATTGGTGGTGTGACAAAGTTCCGCACATTATAAACAATAACAGAGATTTTATAAAATCTGTCAAACGTGTTATAAAATCTCTTTTGCTTTATATACAATGAGGAGGAGTTTTGTAAAAAGATGTTGAAATAATATAAAATATGTTGTATAATATTTCTGTCGGAGAAATCTGACAGGCAGTTCGGGAATGAACATTCCGTGGACGGCTCGCCCCAAACCCCATTACATAATGGAAAGGGGGTGGTTGCTTTATGGGAAAAATGTTATTAAGAATATTGGTTTTTACAATAATCTTTTTGATTGTTTTCGATACAAAAGCAAATTAGTCGCCCACACGTCCAAATGTAGCGACTAATTTTTAGTTTCGTATTTGGCGAGTCGTTCAACGAACTGCCTTTTTCTATGCCCATTATACATTTAAAATTATATTTTGTCAACAAGTAATTTTGTAAATATGTTTACATTCAAAAAATATATTTGAAAGTGTTGGTTGAAAAGTGTCGAAAAAATGCTGAAGATTTTCTGAACCTAAATTTTTTATTGATTTTACCTATTAAAAAGCATTGTTTTTAGAGAAAGCAATAAAAAACAAATGCATAAAAGTGTTGGTAATGGCTATGCTCTAAAGTTATGCCCACAATCATGGCAGAAGAATATTCTTCTTCTGTTTGAAAACCATCTTTTTGACTGCCATACATGACCTTTTCCAGATGATTTCTTAATAATCGCCATCCACCAATCATAACAAATGAAAATCATCATTCCGATACACCATTTCATCATTATCCAAATGAAATAGTATATACCAAACAATACAGTCCAAATACAACCATGTTTGCTCATTTCGTTTGATAATTGAACTTTAGTACTACCGCATTTTGGACATTTTGCATTTACTCCCATTCTGTTTCCTCCAATTTCTTTGTTTTGGCATATTATATCATATTTTAAGATATTATGTCAATATAAAATAAAGATTTTAGTTAATGTTTTAAGATTTTACATTCTGTTAATACTATCTTTAAAATGATAAACTCAAATAAAGGTAGGTGTTAATGTTTTGAATTATGAATTATTGGGAAGAAAAATAAGACAACAAAGGAAAGAGAAAAAATATACATTGGAGCAGTTGGCAGAGAAACTTAATGTTTCAACAACTTTTATAGGGCAAATAGAAAGAGCAAAAGGAATACCATCTCTTGAAACATTAGTTAAGATTGCAAATATTCTTGAAATATCAACAGACAGTTTGCTATTTGGGGATTTAAATAGCAAGTCAGGAAACAATCATTTTATAAAAAAAGTTGCAGAATTAACAGAAACATTCACCCCTGATGAAAAGGAACTATTATTAAAGACCATAGAAATAATCAATGAGTATAGAAACAGTGCCGAATAAGACATTGTTTCTTGTTTTTTATAATTTAAATTATGTAGAAACGATTTTTTTGAAATATCAATAAAAAATTCTTCCATAGAAAATAAAGTTATAGGTCACCAATCAATTCTTTGATTATAATATATATTTCATAAATTTTGTCAATTGATTTTCAAAAATGTATCATATATAATTATGATATCGGACCTCCCTGCGTAAAGGAGCCTGAATAAGCCGATCCCTCAGTCAGCTAATGCTGATAAACGGGACGTCGAGGACGCCGTCCCCTACAATACGCAAGGGAGCCTATTGCAGACACGTACAAACGGGCGATTCGTGAATCGCCCCTACAAATGCACAAGGGAGCATTAAATTCAAAATAATTTTTTCTTTGCAATCGGGCTTGGCGATTGTATGGGCTTTGGGCAATTATTCATTAAAATTATTTTGAATTTGCAGATTTG
>CACWIG010000006.1 GCA_902760955.1 uncultured Ruminococcus sp.
TGACAAATCGCAGTCGAGCATTTATGAGCTTTTCGGCGAAAATCGAAGATATTTTTTGAAATTGTTATGCCATTCTTTCATTTTAACTTTACACAACCAATTGTTGTTAGATGTTTCTAAAACATAAAATTTTGCGTAAAAGCGGGACGTCGGGGACGCCGTCCCCTACACTACTCAAGGCGTGCTTTGCGAAGAACTATCCACAATTTAGCATTTTTTACATTTTAAAATCATCTACATTGTTATAATTATATTTTTTTATTTTATTCAACTTCTGTTATTCTGAAAATCTTGCAATCATAGTCACAGCTTGGCTCAATTCTTAATCCGAAATTCTCAAGTATATCTCCGCCTACAATAACCTCTGAATTGTCGTCTTGACTGTCAAAATCAGATACCTTATAATTCTTTTTCGGGTCTAAACCTCTGAGTCTGATTCTCGGCGGTACGTCTTTGAAATTCATTCCGTGAGCGAACATAAACACAACTGCTTCTTTTCTGTCACGCTTTAAATATTCCCATACAGTATGTGAATTTTCAAAGGCAGATGCAAGTCGGTATACATAGGCATTTTGAGTAATATGACGAATTGTCTTATACTGTCTTATATACTCCTTGATTTCATCAATCTCACTTTGCGATGCTTTTAAGATATTTATGCCTATGCTCATAGAACCCGTCATTCCCAGATACGCTCTGTATTTAAGGGGTGATATTCTGTTGTGCATATGGTTTGGGCTTGTTGCAATATTGCCTGCTCCCCCTGCATATTTAGGAAGAATATATGTCGAAAATCCCTCGTGCAATTTAAGTACATCAACAGGGTCGGCATTGTCACTTCTGTTTATGCGGTCGCTGTACGGCATCATTCCGTAATCGGCTCTCGCACCGCCGTGGGCACAGTTCTCCAACAAAACCTTAGGGTATTTTTCGTTTATTCTACGCCATACCTCATAGAGATTTTTGGTATACTTCACCCACATTCCCTTATCGGCACCTGCCTCCGTCACATATGAGTTCATATCCCATTTTAAATAATCCAAATCAAATTCACTGATAACTCTGTCAACGGTTTCCCATACATACTCACGCACTTCATCACAAGCGAGATTTAATACACATTGATCTTTGAACTTAGTCTTTTCACGTGTGGGATAAGTCAAAACCCATTCAGGATGCTGTCTGTATGTATCTGAGTCCTCATTTACCATTTCAGGCTCAATCCACAAACCAAAGAGCATACCATTTGCGTGTGCTTTGTCAGCTATTGGCTTCAAACCATTAGGGAACTTTTCGCTGTCACAATACCAAGTTCCAAGTCCAGCTTTAGTTCCGCATCTATCCTTCATCCAACCATCGTCTATTACAAACAGCTCCGCTCCGATTTCCTTTGCCTTGTCAATAAAACCAAGACACTTTTCTTCATTAACGTCCATTTCATAAGGATACCAGGAGTTATAGATAATAGGAAATATATTATTTATCTTTGAACGGGGAGCGAGAAAATCAAATTGATAATCATATAATGTCTCACTCATTTTCTCGTATCCGCTCTTTGAATATCCGATTGTGAGTACAGGTGTTTCAAATGACTCTCCCTCATTTAAAGTGATTTCACAATCAAAGTCATTTACACCTGCCGTTACCGTAATCTGTTCTGTGTACGGATGCTCTATCTCTATTTTAAAGTTACCGCTCCAGTGCAACAGTCCATACCAAACGTCACCTTGTGTTTCGGTGGCGTTGCCCTCGTCTAAAGCGAAAAACGGAACAAAGTGCGGGCCTGATGATGTTCCTCTGTTGTTGTCGATAACAAATCTTCCCCGAGGCAAGTCAACATATTGCTTTTGTGCCTCCTTGCCCCATCTTCCCTGCATATACATAAGACGCATATCTCTCGCCCAGGGAACATATACTGTGCCTGACTTCATTTTATCTAAGACAACAGGCTCTTTACAAGAATTTTTAATAATTGCATTTTTACTTATTATATCCAGATTGTTATATGTTCGGTATACAAGCTCTACAAACAAGGAATAATATTCGTCCTTCATAATAATGCTTAGTTTTTCGCCATCTTCAAGCTGTGTTATCCTGTGAGATTGATATACCAAAATTACATCTCTTGTGCCATCTGCAAATTCAGGTAAAAGACAGGGTTCTTCGTAGCTCAATCTGCCCCTGCCTGTATATTCTTCCCTTGAGGGCGCAGGAAACCAAAATGTGCCTTTACAACCATAGCTGAGTGGCATCTCGGTTTCAAGATCGTTGTAATTTTCTATTCTTTTGCCCCAATAGAGGTTTCTCAATGCTCCCCCCTCGTCAACCATCATAACATAGGAAGCAGTGTTTGTCTGTATGGCAAATGTCTTGCTATTTGCATCATAAATAATACTCATATCAAATCTCCTTACTCACATAATTATACTATTTATCATATTATAACAATTCTTTTTTAACAATGCTATACATTTCTTTGGATAAACTATTCATTTTTTTAGATTTTATTGACATTTATGTTACCAATGCTGTATACTTACAATATAGGAGTGATGCCATATGAAAAAAAATTCAAATATAAAGCTTGCTACTATGTCAGCGGCAAAGGGTGACATATTTCTTGAAAAAAGAAATACGCGTTCTTCTACCCTTCATTCGCATACATATTTTGAACTTGAGATTTATTTGTCAGGGAAGGGAGAAGTTCGCCTAAACGACAACATACTGCCTATCAAAAAGGGTGTTGCCGCTCTTATTGCCCCCACTGATATTCACGAAATCAAATCATATGACAATTCACCTATTGAACTTCTTAATTTATCATTTATGGGAAGTACAACAAATCAGGATATAACTCGTAAAATTTTAATGAGTTCAGGGAGCGGTCTGTTCTGTTTTTGCGAAGACGATATCGAAAAAGCGTGCAGTCTTTTTAATTATGCTATGTCAGAGCAGAACATAACCACTCCAAAATCTGACGATTTTTCGGAAAAATGTATAGAGGCACTTTTAACCTTGGCACTGCGTTATACTAATATCGAAAATAATCCGCAAAAACCCTCTCATATATCAGAGGCAATCAGCTATATTCATTCACACTTAAGCGAAGAGATTACCCTTTCAAATGTCGCAGATGCTGTTGGTTTAAATGCAGCATATTTATCTATGCTTTTTTCCTCACAAATAGGACAAAGCTTTAAAGGCTACATAATAAATGCACGCATAGCCTATGCAAAAAAGCTGATGAATGTAAGAGGAATTTCTCCTACTCAATCTTGTTACGCATCAGGCTTTAACTCATATCCAAGCTTTCTCAGAGCTTTCAAAAAAGCCACAGGCATATCACCCGTTGATTATTTTAAACAAAAAAATGACTCAACCCGTTAAATCGGTTGAGTCATTTTTAAAGCAGATTTACAGTGCTTTGAAAGCCTTAATCCATTCGTTTTTAATAAATTCGTGTCCCTTTGCAGTAGGATGAACTCCGTCAATGAGCCAATAGCTTGCCTCTCTAACCTTAGCAAGTTCATCAAAACCTTCCTGAAGCTTTATAAAAGGCAAATTATACTTATCTGCAATCATTTTAGCCTTAACACTCTTAGCCTTAACCTCTGAACTGAACTCTTCCCATCTTCCCTCAGTCGCACTTGCCTTTAAACAGAACGGCTCAAGTATCATTATTTTAACATCAGGCAGAGCCTCTTTAATTTCTTCAATCAACATATCGTATATTTTGTAATATTTTTCTGTGTCAACACCATTTGGTTGGTCTGAAAATTCGTGCCATACATCATTTACGCCTATCAAAATGCTGATAACATCAGGATTAAGGTTTATGATGTCGCGTTTAATTCTTGCATAAAGGTCAACAACTCTGTTTCCGCTTACACCTCTGTTTATAAATTCATACTTTGTCGGCTCTTCAAAGCCAAGTGTCGCCTCTACCAATCTCGGATATCCTACGCCTAACGCTGTATCATTTTCTCGGCTGCGGCCTGCATCTGTTATTGAATCCCCCTGAAATAAAATTTTCATAATTTTTACCTCTCTTTATTTGTTATATATTTTTATAAAATTAATCTTCAGTATATTGCATAATTGTTCGTTTGTTTTCGGAACAAAAGATGACTCCGTCCCCTACAAGTTATAATTCAAAATAATTTTTTCTTTGCGGTTGGGCTTGGCAACCATATGGGCTTTGGGCAATTATTCATTAAAATTATTTTGGAATTTACAATTTGTCATTAAACAGATAATTTATTGCATACTCCAAGGCTGTTTTCGGGACGTCGGGGACGCCGTCCCCTACAATGTGATATATCTTATGTAGGTGTTTTTTCGAGACAAATGAGAATGTCGTCCCATACAAATGTAAAATAATTTATCTGTTTGAAGAAATACGTAACACGTCACGTGTAGGGTTCGGCGTCCTCGACGAACCGAAAAATGTCTAAAAATATACATCAAATCATCCGTTTGGCAAATATGTAACACACTCCCGACCACGTGGTATATCACACATATGTAGATATTGTTTTTCAGAACATCATAGATGTCGTCCCATACAAATGTATTCAGCATTTAATCTACAAATCCAGATTTCATTGGACAATTTCAGGCTTTGCATTTCTTTTCTGTTTTTAAAATCATAAATAGCAATAATACAAAAAAGAGAGCAAGATGCAATGGCATAAACCTTATACTAATATTATTGGCAATCAAGCCGAAAATCGGCGGCATAAATGTAGAGCCTACATATGCACTTGCCATTTGAATTCCTATAATCCCTTGCGAATTTTCCGCACCAAAATTATATGGTGTGGAATGAATGATACACGGATATATCGGTGCACATCCAAGACCTATTATAACAAAGCCGATAACAGACGCAATTTTCAACGGCAATATAATGCATAAAACTCCAATCAAAGCTACACTTGTGCCGAGGTAAATCATTTTATTATCGCCAAGTTTATCTGTGATAAATCCCGAAATAAATCTCCCTGCCGTAAGTCCTATAAAGAACAATGCACCAAAACCGGCTGCAGCCTCCTTGGTCAATCCTCTTGTACTTTCTAAGTAACTGCTTGCCCAAAGCATCGTTGTAGCCTCCGCCGCACAGTACGCAAAAAAACCTATCAACAAATATGGTACTCCTTTTATTTTCAAAGCACCTCTAATTCCAAGAACTGCTGAATTTCTTTTTTCAAATATGGTGAATTTATTTATCTTCCATAATGGAATAGTAGCTAACAACACAGCCAAAATGACAAACTGCAAACACGAAACCATACGATAACCATCTGTCCAGGAGTTGTGCATCAACGCATAACTCATTATATAAGGACTGATAATTGTTCCCACTCCCCAAAAACAGTGCAACCAACTCATATGCTTTGATTTATAATGAAGAGCAACATAATTATTTAATGCCGCATCAATTGAACCTGCACCCAATCCATATGGTATCCCCCATAAACACATATGATAAAATTCAGTCGATTTTGAAAATCCCCACAAAGCAACTGCCGTTAAGGCAACACTCACAAGGGTAATGGTTCTTGTACCCAACTTCTTGGTAAGTCTTTCAGCCTCTTTCTGGCTCATAAAATAAATCCCATATAAGACAGAGGAACATCAAATGCAACACGAATTGCAGGCCAGGCCGAACCCAACAAAGAATCAGGCAATCCAAGACTTATAAAAGCCAGATATATAACAAGTAACAGTAATAAATACATCTTAACATATTCCTTTCCTTTCGATTACCTTTCAAAATCACGGTTCGGGTTTATAATATCAGCCTATTTTACACAAAACTAAAAACGTCATCAAAATTATGACGTTCTTAGTTTTGTCTATAATTCTATCATCATCTTTATGACAAAACAGGCTCCGGTTGATTGTTTTTTTCATTAACCTCGATTGACTTTGCGTTCACTTCATCTGACCTCTTAAACGTCGGAACCACCTCTCTCAAGGCATCTCTGACTAAATCATCATCTTCTGTTTCGCAAGCCTTTTGCAGAATTTCCATCTTTTTGTCGATTTCTTCCTTGCTCAAAGGCAAATCGTGTTCAATAAAAATCAACTTATTATCAGTTTTATCGAGTTCCGCTGTTTTAACAAGGAGTTCTTCATAGAGCTTTTCGCCAGGTCTAAGCCCTGTTTCAACAATTTCAATTCCGCTGACGCCTGACAGGCGAATCATACTCTCAGCCAAATCAAGAATTTTAACAGGCTGACCCATATCAAGAACAAACAATTCTCCGTTTTTTGCCATAGCACCGCTTTCCAGAACTAATTGACTTGCCTCAGGAATAGTCATAAAATAGCGAATTATTCTTTTATCAGTTATCGTGATGGGACCACCGTTTGCAATCTGTTTCTTAAACAATGGGATAACAGAACCGGCTGAACCCAACACATTTCCGAAACGAGTTGAACTATACTTCACTTTGCCGTGTATACTTGCACTCTGAACAAGCATTTCACACATACGCTTTGTCGCACCCATAACATTTGTCGGATTAACCGCTTTATCCGTAGATACCATCATAAAACGCTCTGCATCGTATTTCTCACATAAATCAATTACGTTTTTTGTTCCAAACACGTTGTTGCAAACTGCCTCTACACAGTTGTTTTCCATAAGCGGAACGTGCTTATGAGCCGCAGCATTAATAACAATCTGCGGATGATATTTTTTAAATACACATTCAAGAGCCCTTTTGTTTGTAATAGAACAAATCTCTATATGTAAATTCAAGCGATTGCCGTATAATATTTTCAATTCCTGTTGAACATCATATGCGCCGTTTTCGTATATATCCAAAATAATAATCTGTTTTGGTTGCATCTTTGCCAACTGTCGACAAAGCTCTGAACCAATAGAGCCGCCGCCACCTGTTATCAATATAACTTTATCCTGATAGTATTTGCTGGTACGTTCATTTGCGACAACCAATTGCTTTCTGAACAGCAATTCTTCAACATCAAACTCCCTGAGATGTCGTTTTCCTTCTGTCGTATACATTGTTGGGTAATCATATACCTTAACCTTGAACCCTGCCTCCTTGTAATAATCATAGAGAGACTTTTTCTTTTCCGCATTCATTGACGGAATAGCAAAAACAATTTCCTGTACCTCAAATGCCTCAAGCATTTTTAGGGTCACTTTATCTTCCGAGAAAACAGGAATACCGTGTATTTCGCGCCCCGCTTTTTCCTTTTTAATATCAATAAAACATCTCGGAACATATGCAGATTCTTTATTGCTTAAAAGTTCCTCCGCAAGACTGACACCCACACGTCCGGCACCGATAATTGCAATTTTGATTTTATGTGCATCCTTCCCCTTATCTGTCTCCAATCCCGCTAAAAGCCAAAGGGCAAAAGACGCAATCTTCCCTATTATATTATCTTGACCTCCGCACTTATACGCATAACGATAAAACATACGCATTGTCAATGCTCCCAACAAATTCAATGTGAACAACGACAAAGACCTGACAAACATATCTTTTTCAATGGGGAAAAGTAAATCAACGCACAAATATATAAGAAAGGCAACAAAATCGGTGAATATCAATCTGATGTAACATTGTATTCCGCCATATCTCCATACCTGTCCGTATATATTTCCAACAATACGGGCAGTAAAAATACAGGCAGCCGATATAACTATCTGTTGGATAATCCCATCTATAGTTAAATTCTTTGCTCCCTCATACAAAATAAACAAAACAATGGCTATGGCAACATAAATTATAGCATCGTACAAAACAAGCATCCATCTTATGTTTCTTTTGTTCCATATTGTTTTATGTTTTTTGTTTTTTGAATCAATTTTATTGCCAGCAAAACACATTTTTATACCCTTCCTATAATAGATAGTTTGATAGGTTCACACATAGGTCATTATACCACACACTAATAAAATAGTCAATATTTTTACTGAAATTTAGTCAAAATTCTATGTAATTTTTGTTGTATTTTCATCTATGCTGCTTATAATTAAAATAAATACAAAAGATAATGTTAAAAAAGTATGACAAAAATGATAACTTTGCGGAAAGTTATCCACAATTTACAATTGTCTAATGTTATTTTAATTTGTAATATTGATTTTATATTTAGTGTATGCTATAATTATATAAAAATAACTATGTAAGCTGTAATTCACGCAAGGGGTATTTAGTATGAGCTTATTCTTGACATTGGCTTTTTTGTTTTTTATAGGTTCTGTATCGGGTTGGGTACTTGAACTGTTTTTCAGAAGATTTATTTCTTCAGGCAATCCCGACAGAAAATGGATTAATCCCGGTTTTTGCACAGGTCCGTACCTGCCTTTATACGGAGTAGGACTTTGTGTTCTGTATCTTATTGCCTCAGCAGAACAGAAATTATCTTTTTCGTATGTATACTTACAAAAAATTGCATTATTTTTGATTATGGCAATTTGTCTTACTGTGGTTGAATATATAGCAGGCATTATAAGCATAAAAATCGCAAAAGTTCGTTTATGGGATTACAGCGACGAATGGGGAAATATACAAGGTATTATTTGTCCAAAGTTTTCTTTTTTCTGGAGTCTGCTCGGTGCACTATATGGCTTCCTTGTTCACCCATACATAAACGATGCACTCGATTGGTTTTCTAAAAACCTGGCGTTTTCTTTTGTTATCGGAATGTTTTTCGGTATATTTGTAATTGATGTTGTGCACTCGTTCCAGCTTGTTGCAAAACTAAAAAGATATGCCGAAGAAAACGACGTTATCGTACGCTATGAAGCTATTAAAAACGATATCAGAAGCAGATATGAAAAGACCAAAGAGAAATATCATTTTTTCAGACCTTTCCGTTCGGATATTCCTCTGTATGAGCATTTATCAAAGTTACATAATTCATTTGAAAAAAGAAAAAGGAAAAACAAAAGGAAATAATTATTACACAGATTTGGTAATTATAAAATGTAGAAAATCTCCGCAAAATCCGAAATAATTTTTTACATTGCAGTTTGGGCTTGGCATCTGTATGGGCAAAGGGCAATATTCAATAAAATTATTTCGGATTTACAACTTGCACGTTATCTTTATTTCACGCAGTTCTCACGTTTCACAAACGACTAAATCAATATAAAGGGGAAAGACTATGTTTACATTGGATAACATTTTACAAATCCTAAAACCATTAACAAAAGCTGCACTTGTTCTTCTTATCGGTCACTTTATCATTGTTTATATTATCAAAATAATAAACCGCGGTTTTGAACGAAGCAAAGTTGATAATTCACTTGCAATTTTTTTATCAAAAGGAATTAATATTATTCTTCATATATTGATAATCCTCTCTGCATTGAATAGTCTCGGAATATCCACAGGCGGAATTATAGCCGCTTTCTCTGCCGCTGTTGTTGCTGTCGGCGTTGCTTTGAAGGATTCCCTGGGCAATGTGGCAGGAGGTATATTACTGTTACTTTCACCTCGTTTTCACGCAGGCGATTATATTAAAACAGACACAGATGAGGGTACAGTTATAGATATCGGTATGCTTCATACCACAATACGAACATTTGATAACAAACAGATAAGCATTCCCAATGGAACTTTGATTAACAGCCACATAACAAATTATTCTGCAGAAGAAACAAGACGAGTCGACCTAACCTTCTCCATACCTTACGAAACAGATGCTGAAACTGCGAAATCTATTATCAAAAATACGATTTTAAGCCGACCAAAAATTTTAACTCAGCCGTCAGAACCCTTTGTACGCGTTATCAGTTACGGAGAAAGCTCCGTTAACATCATTACAAGAACGTGGTGTAACACAGAAGATTATTGGGATGTTTACTTTGACTTAAATGAGCAGATACGATATGCACTAAAAAAAGAGGGTATAGATATTCCATACAACCAACTTGATGTTCATATAAAATAAAATTTGCTTGAAAACATACAAAACATATGTTATTATAGTATATTATAAATAAAAAATCAAAAGAGAGAGGCATATTTTATGAAGATATCGACAAAAGGAAGATACGCTTTGCGTATGCTGATTGACCTTGCACAGCACAAAGACGAAGGTTTTATAGCCTTAAAGGATATTGCGGAAAGACAAGGTATATCCAAAAAATATTTAGAACAGATAGTTCCCATATTAAATAAATCAGATATCCTGCAAACAAACCGCGGATATCAGGGCGGATACAGGCTTGCTCAGGAGCCGAGTAAGTATACAATAGGTAAAATACTACGTCTTACCGAAGGCAGTCTTGCTCCTGTTTCGTGCCTGGATAATACCACAAATCAGTGCGAACGCCGTGACGAATGTGTAACACTTTATATTTGGCAAGGACTTAACAAGGTTATCAACGATTATCTTGACAACATCACGCTTCAAGATGCATTAGACCACCAACAAGAGAGATATTCAAATGATTATATGATTTAAACCTTGCAATAAATTCTTGACAAACATACAGCTCATATGGTAAAATGACATCAACAACTTAGGGTGATAGTATAAATCCGAACCGTGATTTGTACTTTCACCCTAATCAGACAGTTCGTGACCATCCTGTCTATAAACAAAACTACGGGTGATGGGCGTTGTACGCCCTCTTTTCTTTTCAGGATGGATTGCGTCATACTATATTTAAAAGGTGATACAAATGATTAAAAAAATCCGTACTGAATATCAAGAATTTCAAATTCTTATGAAATCTGTTCCATCATTAATTTTAGGGCTGTTTTTAATGTCTGTATTCTCTATGAACTTGTTAGCTAACAAAAGCATAACCCTTCCTTACGAATGGCTCGCATTAGATTGCGGAATAATTGTGTCTTGGTTTACATTCTTAACAATGGATATAATTACTACACATTTCGGTCCTAAAGCATCAACAGAACTATCAATATTTGCTATTATAATTAATTTAATTTTTTGCACCATCTTCTATATCGGCAGCTCTATCCCTGGTATGTGGGGAGAATCATTTTCTGCAATTGACGGAGCATCTGTCAATATGGCACTTGACAACACCTTTGGCGGTACTTGGTACGTAGTTGCAGGCAGTACAATTGCTTTTGTTGTATCGGCTGTAATTAATAATTTCTCTAACTTTGCAATAGGTAAATTATATAAGAAAACCCCCAACAGCTATATTGCATATATTTCAAGAACATATATTTCAACTGCAATAGGTCAGTTTGCTGATAATATGACATTTGCTCTTATCGTCAGCCATTTCTTCTTTGGTTGGACATTAGTACAATGTATCACCTGTGCTGTTACAGGTATGTTGGTTGAACTACTCTGCGAAATCATCTTCTCCTTCTTCGGCTTTAAAATATGCAAGAAATGGAGAAAAAACAACATTGGCAAGGAGTATATAGAATATCGTAAAACTTTAAAAGAGGTGTGAATATGAAGATTTTAATAACAGGTACCTCAAGCGGTATCGGCAAAGGTATTGCAGAAAAATTTTTAAACAGCGGTCATAATGTTATCGGAATAGATGTTATGGACTCAGCAATCAATAACGACAATTACACTCATTATCAAGCAGACATTTTCAGCGACACTCTGCCCGATATTAACGACATTGAGATTTTAATAAACAATGCAGGGGTTCAGAATACCAATTCTGATATAGACATAAACTTAAAAGGTACAATCAAGGTAACAGAAAAATATGCCTTTCAGGATAAAATTAAAAGTGTACTTTATGTAGCCTCCTCAAGTGCGAGTACAGGCTCTGAATTTCCAGAATATGCTGCAAGCAAGGGCGGTGTTGTTGCTTATATGAAAAATGTTGCACTGCGAATTTCAGAGTATGGCGCAACCTCTAACAGCATTTCCCCAGGCGGAGTGTTAACAGACCTCAATAATCATATAATCGACTCTCCTGATTTATGGAAAAAAGTAATGGACGAAACTCTGTTGCCTAAATGGGCGAGTGTGGAAGAAATTGCCGATTGGGCATATTTTGTAACTGTTATAAATAAATCAATGACAGCTCAAGATATATTGATTGACAACGGCGAAGCCGCAAAATCAAATTTTATATGGTAACCCAAAACTTGACAAACCAACCCTTTTGTAGTATACTTGTAAAAGTTTTTTAACATAGGGGTGATTATATGAATAACGAAGCTATCGAACAGCCTAACATCAAACAAGAGATTAAAGAGCTTGAAAACGTTTCCATAATAGCAATGGAAAACTTAGAGGCAGAGCTTAACAAATATTCTGAGGAAATTCACTCTGGTGAAATAGAGCTTTTGTCTATCCACCCCGACAGACCTTTGATTTTAGATATTAAAAAAGTATATTAGTAAACAGTTTCCCATCGTAAAGGGAACTGTTTTTTATTTATACATAATGCAAATCAAATTCATCTTCTCTTCTGCTTCTATTTATATCTCTTCCTGAAGTTTTTGGGGGATTCTCCGTACTTTTTTGAAAACTCTTCATTAAACCAACTTACATTGTTAAACCCCGACTCATAACAGATATTCAATACCTTCATATCAGTTTTGATTAACATATTTGCCACGTATTCAAGCCTTATATTATTTATAAAAGCGGTTGATGTTGTGTTGTTATACTTTTTCATACATCTTGCTATATGTTCACGGCTTTTCCCTGAAATTTCACACATCATATCTATTCCCTGGACAAAGTTTTCCTTTTTGGTCATTTTCTTACACATATCAATAAACCATCTCGGTGCAGGCAATGCCTCTGACAAGTAATTGTCCGAAAAATAGTTATGCAGAATTTGAGAAAGGAAAAATCTCGAATGATATGCAACCTCGTCAGCAGACCTTTCTTTTGATATTTTATAGAGAGCATCAAACTGTTCGGCAAGTTGCTTTCGTTCCATATCTCCTATATATACAATAGGTGGCATAGCGGCATTGATGACACTTTCATAGTCAAATCCGCTACCAAACCAATTTAAAAGTCTATCAACTACATCCTGAGAGAACGCCATATTATAAAATTCACATTCTCCATTTGGATTTTTCATATATCCTGCTTGCTTTCATTTCATACACCACCTAAATATCACAATACCATAAAAAACTAAACATGTCAACATAAGACATTACATTTTTAGTATGGTATACTCTAAACATCAAACTTATATTATGAAAGGGGAATACTTATGGATTTCTTTATTCACAAAGTAAAAAGAGCATGCGAAATGTTACACAACTACCGCATCAATCAGTTATTTGACATTGATAATTTGGAAATAGTTGAAGCTGATTACAAGACAAACAATAACCCTCCTGCAAAGGAATGCTTCCGTCCTTATAAAAAGAACGAATATATCGGCGGAACTGACAAACACTTCTGGCTTCACACATCATTTAAGACACCAGATGCCGAAATCGGCAAATCAATATTCTTTGAATTAAAGACAGGTTTCGACGGAAAATGGCAAACAGGTTCTAACACTTAATGCCTGATATATTTAAACGGAGAAATGGCACAGGGACTTGATTTAAACCATACTGAATTACATCTTGAACCTAACACCGAATACGATATGTACATATATATGTACATAGAAAAATTAGGTCTTACACTTTCTGCAAATCTTTACGAAATGGACGATTTAACAAACGACTATTACTATGACATATACGTTCCGTATATGTATGTTTTAACTTCAGAAGATAAAGACTTAAATCACGAAAAAGATGAAAATCACGATATAATTATAGATGCCCTTGAAGCATCAATTAATCTTGTTGACTTCAGAAAAGTGTACAGTCCTGAATTTTATGAAAGCATCAAAAATGCACGTGAATATCTTTACGAAAATTTCTACAATAACAAAAATATTTGCGGAAAGTCCAATGCTATTGTAAACTGTATCGGTCATACACACATTGACGTAGCCTGGCTCTGGCGTTTGAGACAGACTGTCGAAAAGGCACAACGCAGCTTTGCAACAGTTATAAAACTTATGGAGGAGTTCCCCGAATACAAATTTATGTCCTCGCAGCCTCAGTTATATAAATTTGTAAAGCAAGAGGCACCTGAGGTATATGAAAAGATTAAGGAAATGGTCAAAGAAAAGCGCTGGGAGGTAGATGGGGCAATGTGGCTTGAAGCCGACTGCAACCTCATCAGCGGTGAAAGTATGGTAAGACAGATTATACACGGAAAACAATTTATGCAAGAGGAATTTGGCGTGGACAGCAAATGTCTGTGGCTGCCTGACGTTTTTGGCTATAGTGCCGCAATGCCTCAAATTCTCAAAAAATGCGGTGTAGATAAATTTGTTACCTCTAAAATAAGTTGGAACGAATCAAACAGAATGCCCTATGACACATTTATGTGGGAGGGGATTGACGGAACAGAAATATTCTCATACTTCCTCACTGCGCAGCGTTATAACAAATATAATCCCGATTTCAATATTACAACATATATCGGTCACATAAACCCAGAACACGTAAAAGGTACTTGGTACAGATATCAGCAAAAGGAATACAACAACGAAACTATAATTACATTTGGATATGGTGATGGCGGCGGCGGACCAACCCGTGATATGCTTATGCAACAAAGACGTTTAAAATACGGGCTTCCGGGACTGCCAAAAACTCAAATCAGCTTTGCAGGTGACTTCCTTAACAGAGTAGAGAAGAATTTTAATGAAAACTGTAAAAAACTGAATAACACGCCTAAATGGGTGGGCGAGTTATACCTTGAAATGCACCGCGGAACATATACTTCTATTGCAAAGAATAAACGCAATAACCGAAAGAGCGAAATAATGTATCAGAATGCAGAACAATTATCTGTTATGGATATGCTAATGCTGGGTGATGAATACCCTTATGAAGATATTAGAAATTCTTGGGAAACCATCTTGTTAAATCAATTTCACGATATTCTCCCTGGTTCTTCAATATTTGAGGTGTATGAGGACACCGATAAAGATTACAAGAGGATAATGGACCTTGGAAACAATATAATCTCTGATAAGCTGAACAAGTTGGCAAAAGGCGTACAGACAGACGGCGGAACTCTTGTATATAACCCAACAGGCTTTGAGGCAAACGGCGTTGTAAACATCAATGGCGAAAACATATATGTTGAAAATATACCGCCTATGGGATACAAGGTTTGCAAAAATATCCCTGCAAGCAAGAACTGTGTAACCGTTTCTGAACGTAAATTAGAAAACAAATATTTTACTCTTAAATTTGATGAAAACTATAACATAATTTCTTTGTACGACAAAATCAATGACAAGGAAGTAGTTAAAAGTAACGAAAAATTTAATCAGTTGCGCATTTTTGAGGATATACCAAAGAATTATGATGCTTGGGAAATAACAAGCTACTACACCAGAAAATCCTGGGATATAAACGATGTATCTGCTGTTGAATTTATACAGGGCAAGACTATGGGCGGAGTAAAAATCACAAGAAAGTATTTAGACTCCTCCATTACACAATCAATTATTCTTTACAATGATATTGACAGAATTGACTTCGACACCGAAATCGATTGGAGTGAAACACATCAGTTGCTTAAGACATTCTTCCCCATAAACGTACACGCAAATGAGGCAACCTATGAAATTCAGTTCGGTAACGTAAAACGCCCAACTCATAAAAACACGTCCTGGGAACAGGCGAAATTTGAGGTTTGTGCACACAAGTGGGCTGATATTTCTGACGACGGATATGGTGTAAGTTTGATAAACGACTGCAAATACGGTCACAGTGCATCAGGCAGCACCCTCTGCCTTACCCTGTTAAAATGTGCTACCAACCCGAACCCTGTAGCCGACCAGGGACGTCATATTTTTTCATATTCGATATGTCCTCACGCAGGCAGCTTTAAAACAGGTGAAACAATTAAAAAGGCATATTTGTTCAATAATCCGCTTATGACTGTTCCCATTGACAAACAAGACGGCACCTTACCTGAAAGCTTCTCGTTCGTCAACACCAACAGTAAGAATATAGTAGTAGAAACAGTAAAGAAAGCAGAAAAATCTGACGATATAATTCTTCGTTTCTATGAAGCCTTTGACCGTAGCGGAAATGTAACCTTGAATTTCGGTATACCTGTAAAAGAAGTATACTTGTGTGATATGCTTGAAAATAACATTGAACCCATTGAGGTAAAAGGTAATTCTGTTACCTTACCTGTTTCAAACTTCGAGATTACGACATTAAAGCTATCTATAAAATAAGTTACAAACAAGTTCCCGAAAGGTATAGCCCTTCGGGAACTTGTTTGTATAATAAAAACTGCAACATTAGTATTGAACTAACATTGCAGATTTTTTATTTTGAATATGCTCTTCCTATTTGGTCGTAAATTGGTCGTAAGTTTTATATTTCAATCCTCAAAAACCTTGATTTTACGCCATTTATTTCTCCAACGGCTTCATTGTGGGGAATAATAAAACGTCACGTATTGAAGAGCTGTCTGTCAGGAGCATAACAAGTCTGTCGATACCTATTCCCAATCCACCTGTTGGAGGTAAACCGTATTCAAGAGCGTTTACGTAATCCTCGTCCATCATTCCCGCTTCTTCGTCGCCTGCTTCACGCTTTTCAACCTGCTTAACAAATCTATCTTTCTGGTCAATTGGGTCGTTAAGCTCAGAAAAAGCGTTACCATATTCACGTCCTGTAATAAACACTTCAAATCTTTCGGTGAACTCAGGGTTTGAAGGCATACGTTTTGCAAGGGGTGAAATTTCAACGGGATATTCTGTTATAAATGTTGGCTGAATTAAATTTTCCTCAACCTTTTCTTCAAATGCAAGGCTGATTATTTCGCCCTTACTCAAAGGTCCGTTTTCTTCATCAACCTCAATACCGATTGACTCTGCCAAAGCCTTGGCTTCTGCTGCATCTGCAACAGTTGAAAAATCTGCACCCGAATACTCTTTGATAGCGTCTATCATAGATATTCTGCGCCACGGACTTCCCAAATCAATTTCGACACCCTGATAGGTAATCTTGGTTGTTCCTAAAATCTGTTCAGCCACAGTCTTTATCATATCCTCTGTTAAATTCATCATTCCAACATAATCTGTATATGCTTCATACAGCTCAATCGTGGTGAACTCAGGGTTATGCTTTATGTCCATACCTTCGTTTCTGAACAATCTTCCCATCTCGTAAACCTTTTCAAAACCGCCTACAATCAATCTCTTTAAGTACAATTCAGGAGCAATTCTAAGGTACATATCAATATCGAGTGTGTTGTGGTGAGTAATAAAAGGTCTTGCATTAGCACCACCAGGAATTGTATTCAAAATAGGAGTTTCAACCTCCATATAACCTCTGCTGTCAAGATAATTTCTGATAGCGGTCATTATCTTGCTGCGGATTTCAAATGTACGCTTAACCTCAGGATTCATAATCAGGTCGACATAACGCTGTCTGTATCTCAAATCAGTATTTGTAAGCCCGTGGAACTTCTCAGGCAATGGTCTTAATGACTTTGACAAAAGTGTAATACTGCTTGTCCTGATTGACATTTCACCCTTTTGAGTTTTAAAAACCTCACCTGTTACGCCAATCATATCGCCGATATCGAGTTTCTTGTACTTTTTGTACTCTTCCTCTCCCATTTCGTCACGTTTTACACAGAGCTGTATTCTGTTACTGCCGTCACGAAGGTCAGCAAATGACATTTTACCCATTACACGCTTTGACATCATTCTGCCTGCAACTGTAACAATTTTGCCTTCATATTTGTCATAATTTTCTCTGATATCGTCGATTTTGTCTGTTCTGTCAAACTTTGTAATCTTAAAAGGATCTTCTCCGTTTTCGCGAAGAACCGCAAGCTTTTCTCTGCGGACCTTAAGAACTTCTGTGAGCTCTTTTTCTTCTGCAATATTTTGTCCTATATTTTCACTCATTTCACGAAATTCCTTTCCAATAAAAACTTATTATTCAATAGCGAGAATTTTATATTCAATCGGACCGTCAGCACTATCGACGGTTGCAGTGTCACCCACGCTCTTACCCTTGATAGCAAGGAAAAGAGGACATTCGTTAGATATTGTCATATTATCGTCATTTGTGGGGTCAGCCTCTGTTGAACCGACAATCGTGTACCAATCCACTTCACCCAAATCAACATCTTCTATCTGAACTTTTGTGCCGACACCAACCTTAGACCTATCGATATCTTCATCATCAATAACTTCCACGTTTTTGAGCATTGTTTCAAGCTCAACAATACGAAGTTCAACCTGAGCCTGCTCATTTTTAGCCTCATCATACTCAGAGTTTTCAGAGAGGTCACCGAAGCCGAGAGCAACTTTGATTTTTTCGGAAACTTCTTTACGTTTTTTTGTTTTGAGATATTCAAATTCTTCTTCTAATTTCTTTAAGCCTTCACTTGTCAAAGTAATTTTTTTACTGTTTTCCATTGATAAATCAATCCTTTCGCATAATACATCAATCAGATGATGCAAAACATCTGCACATATCGTAATATTATACAATATCAAAGCACAAATGTCAACTTATTTTTAATAGGTTGCTTCCTGATTTCAGATATTTAATTTGTAATTTATTTAACTCTTTTATTCTTTTGGTAACATCTTCGGTATTAATTTTATAATCACCAAAATCAATACCATAATCAATTCCGTCGACAATCAAATCTGCCACTCTGATTATTCCTTTGTCGGCATCTATAAGCATACTTGAAGGACCTGTTTTAAAATTCCTTGAATACTCCTCTACTTCTATCCAAACGCCAAACTCAATAAAAATCTTTTCCGCAGTTCTTTCAGCTTCTGCGATACGTTCTGTTTTCAATGAAATATTTTGGGCATATAAGCAAAGCCTTGAAAGTGCATCTGCATCGGCAAATGTAAGTTCTTTGTCAATTATTATAAGTTTACTTTTATTTGATTTGACTCCATATTTTTTCATACAGATGGCAAAGCAGTTTAAAAGCTCATCAGATGGAATACCTCTTTTACAGCAAACATCAGCATCACTCTCTCCTGTATGGGTGATGATATTCACACCCATTTGAGCAAGAAGCCGCTCCGCCGACTTAATTCTTCTTTTCAATATCAGCTTGCCGATAGCTGATGTCTCCGAAAACACAGACCTGACTTCAACAGGAAAAAACGCAACCTCGTCGCCGAAACTTTCCTTTACCTCAAGATTTTTCGCACTTAAATCTTTTAATATTCCTTTTTTCTTTTGCACCGAAACTATGCCGACGCTAATCATTTTGTCAGATACTTCACCGCCTCTTTAAGCTGAATATCGTTTCCAATTCCTTTATTTATATCGGTTATCATATTCTCATATGACATCTCAATAGTTCTGTCAGGCTCTATGCCTGTTCCGTGTATGCAAACTCCATTTGGAGAATAGTATCTTGAAGTCGTAACCGACAGAATATTATTGGCACCTACGGCCATAACGCTTTGAACTATTCCCTTACCGTATGTTTTTTCGCCTATTACATATGCTTTTCCGTAATCCTTTAAAGCTCCCGTTAAAACCTCACTTGCGGAGGCACTTCCTCCGTTTACAAGAATTACGATATCCATAGCATACTTTTTTCCGGCACCTAAATAATCTGTCGATTTGAACTCGCTTCTCTTGCCGTTTTTGTCAAGGGTATACGTGACAATTTCATCGGTATCTATAAACATACTTGAAATATTAACAGCTTCATTCAATATACCGCCAGGGTTATTGCGTAAATCAATTATTAAGGACTTCATTTCCTCATTGCTTAAGTTATCCAAATGTTCTTTGACGCTACCTGAAACATTTTCGGTAAACTGCGAAATATTCAAATACCCAATTCCGTTATCAAGCATCTTGCTTGCAACGGTTTCTATGACAATCTTTCTTCTTGTTAAGGTGAGCTCCTGTTCAGAATTATCCTTGGCTTTTCTTATAGATAAAGTCACATCTGTTCCCTCTTCGCCGCGCATATAATCGCTTGCCTCATTCAACTGCTCGCCCGTATATACCTGACCATCTATCTTTAAGATTTTATCATCTGTTGTTATCCCAGCCTCTTCAGCAGGACTTCCTGCTATTGAAGAAACAACTGTTATCAGATTTTCTTCTGTATCACATTTTATATACATTCCCACACCGCAGTAATCCCCTTGCAACTGCTCCATATATTCAATGGCAGTATCTCCCCAATAATATTGTGTGTATGGGTCGCCTGTGGATGCCGCAACACCTGCTATTGCCATTTCAGCAGACTCGGCTCTGTCGATATCGTCATAATATGCGGAATTAATTATTCTCGATATTACCGAAAACTTTAAAAATTTATCCGTATTATCTATTCCAAATGGGTTCAATATAAGAGTAGTCAATACCGCCGTCAAAATCACAATGGCTATTACGCTTACTATAACTCTTGATTTCTTTATATACATTTTATCGCCTCGACTTAATTAAAAAATTGCATTGGGTCTACAGGTGTTCCACCCAGCATAATTTCAAAATGCAGATGGGGACCTGTTGAATTTCCCGTTGAACCCACTCTCCCTATCATATCGCCTTGAACCACCGAATCTCCTTTGCTTACGGAAATCGAACTCATATGAGCATATAATGTACTTATTCCGTCACCGTGATTTATTATAACACAGTTACCATATCCACTGTTGACGCCTGCAAAGGATACAGTTCCGCTTGCCGCCGCAATAATTGGATCACCGTTGTTGGCGGCTATATCCGCACCTGTATGGGGAAGAACCTTACCACTGACAGGATTGACGCGATTTGGCGAGAATTCACTTGTGATATTATGGCTGTTTACAGGCCATATAAACATTCCCGTTTCAACATCATTTACCGAAACCACTCCATCTGCCGAATACTGATTTCTAAGTTCAGTCTCCGCTCTGTTTTTGTCCTCAACATATTGAATATATGCCTTTTCGTCATCTTCAAGCTGTGCCAATACAGTTTTTAGCTCTGCTTTTTTATTTTCAAGTTCTGTCTTTGTGCTTTCAATTTCAGCCATTGCATTCTGCTGTTCAGATAAAAGCTCCTCTGCACTTGTTTTTTGACCTGCAATCTCATCGTTCACCGACTTGATTGCATTCATTATATCTCTATCGTATTCCGCAAGCTCCTTTGCTATGACAATCCTATCCGTAAAATCTGTCAAACTTTCGGCAGAAAAAATGATGTCAAGATACGACATCATTCCCTTTTCACACATAACTCGAAATCTTTTACCGCTTTCCTCGTTGTACTTCTTCTCAAGTTCTTGAGCAGCAGACATTTTTTTATCAATATCTTCCAACGCCTCTGCGGATTGGAAAATCTTTTCATTTAATTCTCTTACTTTTTCCTCAGCGGCATTCAATTCCTGCTCAATCCTGCTCACATCCTCCAAGGTAATTTTCTTCTGCTCCCCAAGGGAATTACTGTCTGTCGGAACCGCAAAAACAAAGGTGTACGCCAGCGGTCCAAGCAAGCCGAGCACAAGAAGTGCAGCAATAGTTATTGCAATTATTCTAACCATTTTTTTGTTCATATATCTCACCCCCTAACAGATTATTTGAAGTACCTTCCTGCAGCAGTATAGCTTCCGATTATACCAACGATAATTCCTACCGCAAAGAACATAGGTATAACAATCATTGCAGTATCACCAAGGCTGACAAAGCTGATTATGTTTGACGGCACCATAGCAGACACCTTATTTATAACAACGCCGTAGCAAGCACTTACAGCAATTGATGCAGGTATCGCCCCCAATATTCCAAGGAGCATACCCTGTATAACAAAAGGCGCCCTTATAAAACCATCTGTTGCTCCTACAATTTTCATAATCTTAATCTCCTCGCCGTGAGATACCATACCGAGTTTTATAGTGTTTGAGGTTATAAACACCGCAAGCAACAAGAATATCAACATTATCCATATACCAATATTTTTTATTGCTTTTGTCATCACATCAATACTACTGATAATATCCTGATTTTGGATAACCTCTTCAACGCCTGCAATCTCAGATGCTTCTTTGCTGATTTTTTCGCTTTCTGATAGGTCAGATATTATAAGTATGTACGAATCTCTCAGAGGGTTTGTGTCGTTTGAAAAGGCATAACCATCTTTTCCGTACACTTCTTCAGTTACCTTATTAAGCCTGTCCTCACGGGAATAGAACCTGACCTCTGACACTCCGTCTATGTTTTTAAGATCGCCCTCTATATCACTGATTGAACGTCCTGCTGCATCTGCCTTTATATATACATTAATTTCACAGCTGTCACCCAGCTTATCCATAAACGCATTGACATTCAGTCCCACTGCGGCAAAAAGCCCCAATAGCATAAATGATGCCGCCATAATACAAACAGAGGCAAAACTCATCATTTTGTGAGACACAATATTTTTGCCGCCCTGCTTTATAAAATATTTAAGATTAGTCAGCATCACTTGTCACCTCGGCTTTGTCGCAAATATCTTGCATTTCTTTCATCACGAATTAGTTTTCCGTCAGATAGTTCTATCACACGCTTTTGCATTTTATCAACAACGTCTTTTGCGTGTGTTGCAACCAACACCGTTGTTCCCAGATTGTTAAATCTTTCTAAAATATCCATAATCTCATATGACGTAGCAGGGTCCAAGTTACCTGTCGGCTCGTCAGCTATAAGAATAGGCGGATTATTTGCCATAGCCCTTGCCAATGCAACCCTTTGCTGTTCACCGCCTGAGAGCTGTGACGGCAAGGACTCAGCCTTGTCAGACAAACCGACTATTGACAATATCTGAGGAACCATATGCTCTATATTCCGCTTTGGTGTTCCTACAACCTCCATTGCAAAAGCAACATTTTCAAAAACACTTTTATATGGCAACAGCTTATAATCCTGAAAGACTATGCCGATTTTACGTCTGTAGAAAGGTATTTGACGTTTTTTTATCTGGGACAGGTCTTCACCATCTACAATTATAGTGCCTTTTGTTGCAAGTTCTTCACGCAATATCAAACGTGTCACTGTTGTTTTACCTGCACCTGTAGACCCAATCAAAAACGCAAAATCACCCTTCGGTATATCAAAGCTGATATGTTCAAGAGCATTTTTGTTGGCTTTATCGTATACCATTGTAACATTATTGAACTTTATCACGTTATTACACCTGCCAATCTGTCACAAAACGGAGCCTAAGAACGTGCAGATACGCAGAGTCCCCAAGCCCCGTTTAATATTATGTATTACGTTAAATTCTTGTAGGTTCAGATCTTAAATACTTATTTACCATCATTGCAACCTTAAATATTATTGCATCATCAAATTCACGCAAATCAAGACCTGTAAGTTTCTTAATCTTGTCAAGTCTGTAAACAAGTGTGTTTCTGTGCACAAAGAGCTTTCTTGATGTTTCCGAAACATTCAGATTATTCTCAAAGAACTTCTGTATTGTATAAATCGTTTCGCTGTCAAGCACATTGATTGACTCCTTTTTAAATACTTCATCAAGGAACAGCTCACACAAGGTTGTGGGAAGTTGATAAATCAATCTGCCAATACCTAAGTTATCATAGCTTATGATTTGCTTTTCTGTATCAAATACCTTTCCGACTTCAAGAGCAATTCTCGACTCTCTGTAAGCGTGTCCCAACTCTGAAATGGTATCTACAACAGTTGAGATGCCGACAGATACGGTAACCATTTCCTCAGAACCCATAGTATCAAATATGTTTTGAGCAATCTTTAAAATATCTTCCTTGGTAACATTGTCAGAAAATTCTTTAATAACAACCACATCGTGGTCATCAATTCTTATGACAAAGTCACGTTTCTTATCAGGGAATAAACTTTGAAGAACCTCAATTGCTGAATTTTCGATTGTACGCGAAATCCTGACAAGATATACAACACGCTTAACATCAATAGTTAAGTGAAGCTCTCTTGTTCTGAAAACCACATCACCCGGCAAAATATTATCAACGATAATATTCTTAACAAAGCTGTTGCGGTCGTACTTCTCGTCATAATACTGCTTCAACGTGAGGAAATGAACCCCCAGCAAAGAGCAAGCATTTGAGGCAATCTCATCATCGCCCTCACAGAATACAAGATATTCCGTTTTATTGAAAGTTTCAATCTTCTTGTAACTGAAATTTCCAATGCATTTAATCTCACCCGCAACATCGAATACTGTAAATATGTTATCAACAACATTACCAATACGCATTTCGTCACTGCATGCAATAATTGTTTCCGACTCGTCAATCACACCGATAACACGCTTAATATCCTTTTTAAGCTGTGTCAATGTATTTTGAAAAAGTCTGTTCTGCATAACGCCACCTCCGAAAAACACAAAAACTACATTTAATTATCAAATCTTTCTTATTATATCTTATATTTTTCAAAATTGCAATATTTTTGTGAAAAATTCATAAAAATTTCTCATTTTAATAAAATAGCGTACAAAAATTAAAAATTTCGTCACTAAAATTAGTATTAAAGTTCCTTGACAGTACACTTACATTAAGTTATAATATTTCACGTATAAATAAATAATTTGAAAGGAATTTACAATTATGAAATATATTGTTGTATTAACAGACGGAGCGGCAGATACTCCCGTTAAAGAACTCGGTGGAAAGACCCCCCTTGAAGCAGCACACAAGCCCAATATTGACGCTCTCGCATCTGTGAGCGAAGTCGGAACGGTTACAACTGTACCCGAAGGCTTTGCTCCCGGCAGCGACGTTGCAAACTTAGCTGTATTCGGTTACGATCCGCAGCAATATTACACAGGACGTTCTCCCCTTGAGGCAGAATCTATCGGTATTCCCTTAAAGCTGACCGACATAACCTTCCGTGCAAATATTGTTACACTCTCAGATGATGAAGGCTACGAAAATAAGACAATGGTAGATTACAGCTCTGACGAGATAACAACCGAAGAGGCACATCAGCTTATTGATGCTGTGAACAAGGAGCTCGCTTGTGACGAATACGAATTCCACGGCGGTACAAGCTATCGTCATATTATGGTATGGCACAATAAAGAAAATAATTTTTCTCTGACACCGCCTCACGATATATCAGGCAGGGTTGTCGGCGATTACTTGCCGAAAGACGATACAATCCGTACTCTTATGGAAAAGAGCTATGAAATATTAAAAGACCACCCCGTAAATCTTGACAGAATTAAGCGTGGCTTGCATCCTGCCAACTCTCTTTGGATATGGGGCAACGGCACTAAGCCTGACCTTGATGTATATGAAAGCAAATTCGGCATACACGGAACTGTTATTTCGGCTGTTGACTTGATAAAGGGTATCGGTCATTGTGTGGGACTTAACGTCGTTGAGGTTGAGGGTGCTACGGGTACTGTCCACACAAATTACGACGGCAAGGCTGCAGCCGCAATTGATGCCATTAAAAACGGCAGTGATTTTGTATATATTCATCTTGAAGCATCTGACGAGGCAGGCCACAGACACGAGATAGATAACAAAGTAAAGGCAATTGAGCTGGCAGACGAAAAAATCGTTGCACCTGTTGTAAAATATCTGCGTGACTCAGGCGAAGACTTCCATATGCTCATTATGCCTGACCACCCGACTCCCCTTGCAATTATGACTCACACATCAGACCCCGTTCCTTATGTTCTGTATAAGAGTGAGGCAGAGAAAGAGCCAAAAGACGTTAAATATACTGAGGCAGATGCTGAAAAAACAGGTGTTTATGTTGAAAAAGGTCACACACTTATCAATAAGCTTTTTGGTAAATAACTTGTTTAGTGTGATAGTATAAACAAAATACATCTACACAATGAAATATAAAAAATATCAAAAATTTAGCTTTTTTGCTTGCAATTTACTGCACTTTTTGGTATTATAAAGTTTGTGTCATTTATTATTTAGAATTCAATTTGAAATGAGGAATTAACTATGTCAACCAAAGTTGTAATCGGTGCCCAATGGGGTGATGAGGGAAAGGGTAAAACCATAGACATTCTCGCAGGCAAGTCTGACGTTGTTGTCAGAACATCAGGCGGTAACAATGCAGGTCACACAATAGAGGCCGACGGTGTTACCTACAAATTGCATATAATGCCATCAGGTATACTCAACCCAAGAACCTTAAATATTATCGGAATGGGAGTTGTAATAGACCCTAAAGTCCTGATTGAAGAAATTGACGGAATGGAATCTCAGGGAATAAGCACAAAAAATCTTAAAATAGATTCCAGAGCACACGTTATAATGCCCTATCATATTGAGCTTGACGGACTTTCGGAAAAGGCAAGAGGTAAAGGCGATATAGGTACTACAAAAAAAGGTATCGGTCCTTGCTATATGGATAAGACCGAAAGAAGCGGTATCCGTATGTGCGATATGATTAATCCCGAAAAGTTCAGCACAATGGTACACGAAAACCTTAAAATCAAAAACAAGATTATTGAGTTGGTATACGGCGGAACACCGTTTGATGCTGACGCTGTTATCGCTGAATATAGTGCATATGCAAAAAGACTTGCACCTTATGTTACTGATACTACACCGATTTTGTATGACAGCATTAAGTCAGGTAAAGAAGTTTTGTTTGAGGGTGCACAGGGTATACTCCTTGACATAGATTTGGGAACATATCCCTATGTTACATCATCACATCCTATCTCGGGCGGTGTCTGCGTCGGCAGCGGTATCGGTCCTAAGGATATTGATGAATGTATCGGTATATTAAAGGGTTACACCACAAGAGTCGGCAATGGTCCCTTCCCAACAGAGTTAAATGACGAAGTTGGTGAACAAATTCGTCAGAATGGTCACGAATTCGGCACCACAACAGGCAGACCAAGACGTACAGGTTGGTTTGACGCTGTTATTGCCAAATACGCTGTAAGAACAAATTCTTTGACATCTATTGTTTTGAATAAAATTGACCCTCTTGGTAACATTGGCAAGATTAAGATATGTACCGCATATGAGAAAAACGGTCAGATTATCACCGATTTTCCGCCTACACTTGAGGAGCTTGCAGAATGCAAACCGATTTATGAAGAGTTAGACGGTTGGACAGAGGATATCAGCAATATTAAGGACTTTAAGCTCCTGCCTATTGCCGCTCAGAGATATGTTCGCCGTATTGAAGAATTATGCGGATGTAAAATCGCTTCTATCGGTGTAGGTCCCGGCAGAGACCAAAATATTGATCTCTAATACATTTTGTTGTTAAGAAAGGTGTGATTATATGGCTGACAAAAAAGTTAAAACTGCATCTGACAAAAAAATGCTGACATATAAGGGTAAACCGCTTTTAAGATGCGGAAACAAAATTTATTATGGCAATCCCGAAGATAAATATGTTGCGATATTCCGTCTTGAAGACCAAGAACCCCTCGAGGACTTGCAAATTTCAAAGCGTGTTATTATCGAGCTTAAAACAAACGAGGGCAAGCGTTCTCAGCTTATCCGTCAGGCAGAGCGTGACGGTTTATATAAGGCCCTTGATATCGGCATTTTCTGGCTTGAACAAGCACTTGAAAACGGCTGATAACTCAATTTTTTGTACTTTAACTCCTCTCATTCATCTGTCAATGAGAGGAGTTTATTTTAAATTTGCCCTCCTTGTGTAAATGGAGCCTTAAATTCAAAATAATTTTTTCATTGCATTTGGGCTTGGCAAATGTATGGGCGTAGGGCAATTGTTCAATAAAATTATTTTGAATTTAATTTTCATATCATAAAAAATATCGTTTATATTAAAGCAAAGGTGACATAAATGAGTACAACAAACCTGATAAATTCAAATTTACATAACTCAAATAAAGGAATGCTTATCTGCAAAGATTGCGGACGTGTTATCTGTAACATCAGCGATAATCTCGACTGTTATAAGATTTCGTACATATGCAGATGCGGTTCTATGGGTTCGGCAGAGGTAAATTCCGTTAAACTCAATATTGCCGACTCCCCTTCCGCCGTCCTCAAGGGTAACCATATCATATGCCCTTGCTGTAACTTATCACTCTTGGCATTGATGCCTGAAAACTACATCAATATCGCTTTCAGAATAAAATGCAAATGCGGTCACACATTTAATAAATTTAAAAATTATTCCGACATAAATAAGCGTTTATCTGAATATAATTTATAATAATCTGCTTTTTTGTATTTAAATTGGTTTACATAATTCTTTTTTTATTTTCAAGATATTCAAAACCATCGTTTTTTCGTTATTTTCTCCGAATAATTTAATGCAGAATATTGCGGTGAATACAGGCTTGTTTCAGAGCATATTTTATGGCAAAATTAAATAGAATTAATTTGCAAACAAGGAGCTATAAGTATTATGCGAGAAAACTTTAAATTCACAACGGAGTACGGTGACGAAAACACTGTCAAATTCACAATTGTCAAAGACGAGGATGCAGAGAGACCATACGGCATATCAGCAGTTATTTGTGAAACAGGCGAAAAACCGACAGTTGCATCAGAGCGATATTTTACATATGCTGAAGCAATAGCGGTAATTGATATGCTGTGCAGATATCAGGTTATGCCTTGCACACTCTGCGATATAATATAAGCCTTCATACAATTTACAATACATAATTAAAATCACCTCTTAATCTCCATTTTGTTGTAGACAATTAAGATTGTTTATGATAAAATAAAAGATATTAAGAGGTGATTTTATGTCTGTGTGTTGGACACAAAAACAGCTTGAGGCAATAGATGCAAAAGGCAAAAATATATTGGTCGCAGCAGCCGCGGGAAGTGGTAAAACGGCTGTATTAGTCGAGCGTATAATCAGAATGATATCAGATAAGGAAAATCCTGTTTCAGTTGACAGATTGCTTGTTCTTACCTTTACCGATGCGGCCGCAACGGAAATGAAGCGCAAAATTGCCGCCGCTATCGACAAAAAACTTGAGGATTCACCAAATGATGTATGGCTCAAGGAACAAGCTATTAAAGTTAATTCCGCTTGCATCTCTACCATTCATTCGTTTTGCCGCAGAATAATAACCAATAACTCACATTTGACAAATCTTCCGTCAGACTTTTCATTAATAGACGAAACCGAAAACAAAATTTTAGAGGAACGTGCTATAGACGCTGTTATGGAAAGCTATTACAGCAGGATAGACAAAAAAGACGGCTTTCGCTCTCTTGTTATGGGATGGAGCGAAGTCAAAGGCGACAATAACTTAAGAGAAGTTGTGTCCGGCTTACATAACCTATCAAGGAGCTTTTCAAACCCGAGAAAATGGCTTTGTAATCTTTGCAATGACTATTATTCTTCGGTTAAAAACAATAATTCTATTGAAGACTCTGCGTGGTTCGCACAGATAAAAAATAGTATTTGTTCCTCTGCCGCTACAATATCAAACATATTAAGTTCCATCATCAGCATAGTAGATAAGGAAATACCCACAGACCACAAATATTACGAATATTATTACAATATGTATCACAGCTTTTGCGATATATATTTAAAAATTGATACAAATACCGAAGAAGGCTTTGCTGAACTTTGTGAGCTTATCAGCAATTACACCATAGGCAGAGCACCGTCAAAAAACGGAGTTGAAGATATTGAGCCAAGGCTCTCATATCTCAGGGACAAGCATTTAAAAACAAATCTTGCATCAGCACAATCTATGCTCACCATCTTTAATGACGAAAATGTCAAAAAGATTTCTGCCTGCCAACCTGCTGTCAAGGCACTTATCAACATTGTAAGGCTGACAGAAAAGGTACATCAAAAATACAAAAGAGAGCGTTCTGCCATTGACTTTAATGACTTAGAGCATAATCTGTTTAACCTTCTGAGTGACAGGTATGGAGCAGAAACTCCGCTATGTTTAAAACTCCGTGACTATTATCACGAAATAATGATTGACGAATTTCAGGACACAAGCTGTCTGCAATTTGATATATTTAAACTTCTTTCCAAAAAAGAGGGCAATCTCTTTATGGTCGGTGATATAAAGCAGTCAATATATAAATTCAGAAATGCAGACCCCACTATATTTATTGACCTATACAAAGCATACAAAAACGAAGATGGCGGACACCTTATTTGTCTTAACCAAAACTTTAGAAGCCGAAACGAAGTTATAAACAGTATAAATGATATATTTGAGTCTGTAATGAGTGAGGATTGCGGTGACGTCAACTATACAGACGAAGAAAGTCTTGTTTTAGGTGCATCATATCCTCAAAACAATAATTGCGAAACGGAGATTATGATAACCGATACCTCTGACAGCGAAACACGGGACAAACTGCTTTTGGCACTTGAAACCGAAAGCATAGAGGCACGCGCAATAGCCAATCGAATACACGACCTTGTTTGTAAGGAACATTTTATGGTATACGATAAAGATACCGACTCAATGCGTGAGGCAGAATACGGCGATATTGCTGTACTGTGTAAGACCAAGTATGACAGAAACATAATCGAAAACGAACTTATAAACTTAGGAATTAACTCAATCACAGAGGGCGGTCAGCATTATTTGTCAACCATAGAGGTATCTACTATTATTGCCTTTTTGCAGATTATCGACAATCCTATTCAGGATATACCTTTGATTGCGGTTATGCGTTCTGCAATATTCGGTTTTACGGCAGAAGAACTCGCTCAAATCAGAACCGCCGCCAAAGGCCGATTTTATACGGCACTTACCGAGGCGGCAAAAGATAATAAAAAAGCATCTGATTTTCTGGATATGCTGAATAATTTCAGGGCTTGCTCTAAATATATGCGCGTAGATGAGCTTGTACGCAAAATATGCAAGGACACAGGCTACTTTGCAATTGTCGGTGCAATGACGGGCGGCGAACTCAGAAAGGCAAACCTAAAGCTTCTGCTTGAACGCTGTACTGATTTTGACAACGGCTCCCTCACAGGATTATTTAACTTTATTAAATATATCGAGATGCTAAAAAGCACCAACGAAGATTTAGTCCCTGCCAAAGAAACCTCCTCCGATAACAGCGCTGTCAGAATTATGACAATGCATAAATCAAAGGGACTTGAGTTTCCTGTGGTAATAATTTTTCAGCTTGAAAAATCATTTAACAGAAGCGGCTCCAACGAAAATATTATATGGGACGTAAAAAGCGGCATAGGTATGGACTACGTGGATATAAGGCAAAGGGTACGCTTTGAGATGCCCAGCCGTGAGCTTATAAAAAACAACATACTCACCGCCTCTGCCTCAGAAGAAATGCGTCTTTTGTATGTTGCAATGACAAGGGCAAAGGAAAAACTTATTTTGTCATCATCACTGTTGCCAAAATCCTCAAGGTCAGGCAATGATTGGGTTAAAGCAGAATACGATAGCGAGCATCACCTACTGCCGTTTATAGTAAAAAATATGAAAAATATGCGTGATTGGATATACGCATCGCTGTTAAATCATTCCGACGGCAAAATCTTGCGTGATATCGCAGACAGAGGCGATATAATTCCTCGCACCGACACAAATGGTTCGTTTAAAATATATACAGTAGATTTTAATAATAATTCAAATATCAGCGACTCTGTTACCGATGTGGATAATGAAGATATTACCAATACCGACTTTAACTCTGATGCTATAGACTATGTATATCCATACTTGCATCTGAATACGTTGCCCATAAAGCTGTCTGTCAGCGAATTAAAAAGACGGCGTATGCCCGAAGACAACAATGTCAGCTACTTAAACTCAGTACCGAGCACTCTTACAACCACAGAGGACTATGGTGCGGCAGAGATAGGAACCATCACACACTTTTTTTTACAGCATATTGATATTCACAAAACAGATACACTTGATGATTTAGAACAACAGCTTGACGAAATGGTGAAAAAGTCTGTATTAAACACCAGTCAGAAAAATGCTGTTGACATAGACTCTGTTTACAGATTTTTTGAAAGCGATTTGGGAAAGAGATTAAAGTCGGCAGATAGGTTTGAAAGGGAATACGATTTTTATATGCTTGTTCCGCCTACGGAACTTGATGAGAGTATCAACACAGATATGTCAGATGACATTATTCTTCAAGGTATAGCCGATTGCTTTTTCTTTGAAAATGACGGCATTGTACTGATAGATTACAAGACAGACCGAGTAAGCGAAAACAATGCTGTAAAACGTGCTGAAAGCTACAAAACACAAATTGAATATTATTCAGCAGGTCTGTCAGCTATATTTGACTTACCTGTTAAGGAGCGTTATATATACTTTTTAAACTGCAAAAGAGCGGTTAAATTATAACAAGGGGTGAAAAAATGAAAGGCTTAATATTATCCATTACAGCAGGACAAGGTCATAATCAGACAGCAAAAGTCTTAAGTGACTATTTTAATCAAAACAATGTTGAATGTTCGTATATGGATGTATATGAATACATAAACCCAATTTTATCGGATACTGTTTCAAAGCTGTACCTTATGTCAACCAAGACGATGCCTAAAGTCTACGGCAAAATATACAGACTATGCGAGAAAAAGCCAGGTGACGAAATGCACACTCTGCCAAGGCTTACAAATCATCTTCTCGGTAAAAAGCTAAGCAAAATGATTAATGCTGAAAACCCTGATTTTATCATATGTACTCACGTTTTTGCGGCACTTTTAATCACCTGCCTTGAAGGTGAAATCAGCAGTGACATCAAAACCTATGGTATTATTACCGATTTTACCATTCATCCGTATTGGGAAGACACCCGAATGGATTACTACGTTACCCCTACCGAGTTGCTGACCAAGCAAGCGGAAAAAAGAGGCTTGCCTGAACGAAAATTCATACCTATCGGCATACCAATCGACACTAAATTTGAAACAAAAATGGACCGCATTGACGCACTTAAAGCTCTGAAACTGCCAAACAAAAAGACTGTTTTAATTATGAGCGGAAGTATGGGGTTTGGCAATATATCAGAACAAATATCAGAGATTGATAAAATACCTCAGGACTTTCAGATTATCAGCGTTTGTGGAAATAATAAAAAGCTAAAAGAAAGTATTGACCGTCTTGAAACAAAAAAAGCCGTATATAACTACGGCTATGTTGATAATGTTGATGTGATGATGGACGCCTCAGATTGTATAATCACAAAGCCTGGCGGACTCACCACAAGCGAGGCGTTGGCAAAGGGACTTCCTATGATAATCAGCAATCCTGTACCAGGACAAGAGGATAGAAATGTTGAGTTTTTGCTAAACGCAGGTGCAGCTATCAAAGTAAGCGAAACTTATCCCATTGACGAAGCAATCCATCAGATGTTTATGAGTGACAGAATGTCTCTTATACGCGAAACCATAAGCGTCCTGGGCAAGCCTCACTCAACACGTGACCTTGCCAATTTTATAATAGGTTCTCTTGAGTAACCCATTGGTTTACCTGCCTATCCCTCATAAACGGGCGATTCGTGAATCGCCCCTACAAACACACAAGAAAGTCATAAATTCACAATAATTTTATTGAATGATTGCCCTGTGCCATATGTAGGGGACGGCGTCCCCGACGTCCCGTAAAATCTACTACAAAAATAAAAATATTTTAAATTACTAACTTATTCGTTCTCATTTTCTGCAGGCTGAGGCAAATAATTATGGGGATTTGCTGTTTCCTCATTTAAACTTATCTCAAAATGTAAATGTGGTTTTTCAAGTGCCTCAGCAGTTGCAGTACTTCCTACTCTTCCTATGGGCGTACCTTTGGTAACATTGTCACCAATTGCAACCTCTGTTCCCTCAGCAAGATTTGAATATATACTTCTTACTCCTCCATTATGCAAAATAATAACAGTCCTGCCAAACATACCATTGTCTGTAATCGCCTCCACAGTTCCGTCGGCAACCGCCAACACATCTGTGCCTTCCTCCGCATAAAAGTCAATTCCGTTATGAGTTCTCCAATCCTTCAGGGTTTCAGAATATACCAGATTATCACCTGAATAATCTTTCACCACCGCTCCGCTCACAGGAAAAATAAATGCATCAGATGAACTTTGTGTTGTATTCTGTTCAGGCTTATCCGAATTATCTTCTGCACTTTGCACATTTTCCCTGTTATCCGTATCAGACTTTATTTCACTGTCCTCTTGTTGTTTTGCGGCAGTAACTGCCTCCTCGTTATAAACAGCATTTAAACCGCTGTCTGCCGCACTCGTCTTTTCGTCTTTTTCTATAGCAGAACTTTCTATTGCCGATTTGTCAAAGGGTTTATCTTCATCATTTGCAACATCGTTAGGCACAAATGCCGTCATTATAATTGCAAAAAGTGCTATTACCGCTGTTGATATTCCAAGTACAATCAAATTCTTTGCATCAAATAAAGAACCTTTCTTTTTATTATTTTTTGTGTTCACTTATATCACCTCAAAGGTAGTATGAGCAAACAAATGGCATTTTATAACTATATTTTCATAATTTATTTATTATAATTTATCAGCTATGTTGGGCAACAGCTTCCTTTCAAGTATTTCAGCAGTCACAAAAGTCACAGCAATCACCAATATCAGATAAACAAATTTATTAGGCTCCATAAATTTTCCAAACAACAATGTACTTCTGTATCCCTCCGCCATCAATGCAACAGGGTTTAACTCCACTATCCTTTTAATACCTGTGTCAAGCATATCTACATTCCAGAAAATCGGTGTCACCCAAAAGCCTATATTTAATATTACATTTAAAATGTTTTGAATATCCTTATAATATCCGCATAATAAAGACAGTATCTTTCCAAGTGACAGAACATATGCATAACATATTATCACCATAACAGCTAAACCCAAAATTCCTGATATACAAATGTTATTTAATGCAGAAACAACAACCACAATACTCAAAAAAAGAAGATGGGAAAAAAGAGAGGACACACAACGTACATCAGGCAAAATCTTTTTGTTAAATCGCATTTTCTTAACAAGAAAAGAATAATCTCTGTAAGATGCACAAACGCTTCTCAACCCATCTGCTACATACAGCCAGATGGCAAGCCCCACCGACAGCCATAAGTAATATGGTATACCGCAAACATCACCGCCGCCAAAGGCAAATGTATACACAAACCTATAAACAGCAACCGTAACTAAAGGCTCGGCTATTGCCCATAGGACACCTAATGCCGAGCCTGCGTATTTAGATTTAAAATCATTAACTGCAAGCTTGAATATCTCAAGCAAGCCAACAACTATAGTTTTCATAACTCAATCACTAAATTTCCAGGCAGGAAGTCCCGTTTGAATTGCGTGCATAATCTTTGTTTTAAAGAACTTGTCCTCTCTGTTATGCTCTGCAATATATTCCTTCATATCCTGACGCTTGGAATATCCGTCCATAGGACAGGGATTATGCACAATCGGCAACTCCACTTCCTTTGCAAAACCTTTTATCTCACTTTCAGGCAAGTATATCATAGGACGGATAACATATATATCCTTTCTTGAAAGATATGTAACAGGCGAAAAACAGTTCAGTCGTCCCTCATAGAAAAGCGAAAGAAAAAACGTCTCTAAAACATCATCATTGTGATGTCCCAATGCGACCTTATTACAGCCAAGCTCTACTGCCAAGCTGTTCACACCGCCTCTGCGCATTTTAGCACAGAGAGAACAAGGATTTTTTTCCTTTCTTACATCAAATATGATTTCAGCAATATCGGTTTTTTCCACAACGTACTTAACATTTAGTTTTTTACACAGTTCCTCAACACCTGCAAAGCTGACGTCGGGATATCCCATATCAAGAGAAACACCGACAACCTCAAAATTTTTAGGATAAAATCTTCGCAATTCCGCAAGGGCAACCAGAAGGGTAAGGCTGTCCTTACCCCCTGATACACCAACGGCAATGCGGTCGCCGTCCTCAATCATATGATATTCGTCAACCGCACGTCTTACCTTACTTAAAATCTTCTGCAATCTGTTTTCCATATGTCACTATTCTTCTATACTGTCTGCTGTATCGTTATTTTCTGCGTTGCTGTCAACCTCTGATGTTTCTTCGGGCTCTTCATCTTTTTTGACGCTTTCAACCGTCAAAATCTTAACTCCGTCCGCAAGTCTCATCAAGCGTACACCCTTGGTAACTCTGCCGTATGTGCTGATTTCTTCGCTTTCCATACGTATGATAACACCCTCTGATGTGATAAGCATAATATCGTCGTCAGCATCAACTATCTTCATACCTGCAATATTACCTGTTTCATCACTGACACGATAGGTCATCATACCCTTACCGCCTCTGTTCTGACGCTTGTATTCAGAAAGTTCAGAACGCTTGCCATAGCCGTTTTCACTGACAGTCAACAACTTGCCGTTTTCGGTTCCGATACACATTCCGATAATATAGTCTTCATCATCAAGTGACATAGCTTTTACGCCTCTTGAAACACGTCCCATATTGCGGACGTCTTCTTCATTAAATCTTATTATCTTACCAAAGTGCGAACCCACAAAAACGTCAGTAGTTCCATCTGTAAGGGCAACACCGATAAGCTCATCATTGTCGTCAAGTTTAATAGCAATCTTACCTGCCTTTGGTGCATTCTTATACTCATCAAGGTCAGTTTTCTTAATTATGCCTGCACGAGTGCACATAATAAGACTCTTATCGTCCTCGTACTCTCTGATGGGTATAACCGCAGAAATGGTCTCATCAGGCTCTATCGCAATAATGTTCACAATAGGCGTACCCTTAGCCTGTCTGCTTGCTTCAGGAATTTCATAGGCTTTTACTCTATACATACGTCCTTTATTGGTAAAGAACAGTATATGGGCGTGAGTTGAGGATACAAACATAGTGCTGACAAAGTCCTCTTCCTTTGTTGAAAGTCCGATAACGCCTTTACCTCCACGCTTTTGAGCCTTATACACGTCAACCGCCATACGCTTAACATATCCCTTATGGGTTAAAGTGATAACATTATTTTCTTCTTCAATCAAGTCCTCAATATCAATATCGTCAGTAACAGCCTCAATACCTGTTCTTCTTGAGTCGCCGAACTTATCTTTGATTTCTGTGAGTTCTGTCTTGATTATTTCAAGAACAAGCTTTTCGTCCGCCAAAATATCACTCAAATGCTTGATAAGAGCAATCAAATCGTTATATTCTTTGTCGATTTTCTCTCGCTCCATTCCCGCAAGTCTTGCAAGACGCATATCAAGAATTGCCTGAGCCTGTATTTCGGTGAGATTAAATCTGTCAATCAACTTTTCTTTAGCATCATTATAACTGCTTCTGATTGTATTTATAACCTCATCAATATTGTCAAGTGCAATTCTCAAACCCTCTAAAATATGAACTCTCGCCTCAGCCTTTTTCTTGTCAAACTTTGTACGTCTTGTTATAACCTCTTTTTGGAAATCAAGATAATTAACAAGAATTTCTTTAAGGTTTAAAACCTTAGGGTCTGTTTGATTGACAAGGGCGAGCATAATAACGCCAAAGCTGTCCTCAAGCTGAGTGTACTTATACAGCTGATTTAAAACAATTTGAGCATTAACACCTGTTTTAAGCTCAACAACAATTCTCATTCCGTCACGGTCAGACTCATCTCTAAGGTCAGAAATTCCTTCTACACGCTTGTCGTGTACAAGTTCTGCTATCTTTTCGATAAGACGCGATTTGTTGACCATATACGGAATTTCGGTAATCACAATACGCTGTCTGTTTTCCTTCCAATCCTGTATTTCGGCTCTTGCACGCACACGAAGCTTACCTCTGCCCGTATGATACGCCGCACGAATACCCGACTTGCCCATAATAAGTCCGCCTGTCGGGAAGTCAGGTCCTGGAATGTGGTCCATAAGTTCATCAATAGAAATATCAGGATTGTCGATAAGGGCAATTATACCATCAATAACCTCGCCTAAATTATGGGGAGGAATATTGGTAGCCATACCGACAGCAATACCATTTGAGCCGTTTACCAAAAGATGCGGTATTCTTGACGGCAATACAAGAGGTTCTTTTCTTGTTTCGTCAAAGTTAGGCATAAAGTCAACTGTCTCTTTTTCAATATCAGTCAGCATATTAAGGGACAGCTTAGACATACGAGCCTCAGTATAACGATAAGCAGCAGGGGGATCGCCGTCAACAGAACCAAAGTTACCGTGGCCGTCAACAGTCGGATACCTCATTGCAAAATCCTGTGCCATACGAACAAGTGCATCATATACAGATGCATCACCGTGAGGATGGTATCTACCCAGAACATTACCTACGGTAGTAGCACATTTACGATATTCCTTGTCGGGTGTAAATCCGTCTTCATACATAGCATACAAAATACGTCTGTGAACAGGCTTTAAGCCGTCACGGACATCAGGCAATGCACGTCCGACAATAACGGACATTGCATAGTCAATGTATGACTTTTTCATTTCGCTGTTTAACTCGACAGGAATAATATTAAGTTTACTTTCATCAAAAATTCCTTCAGGCATAATATTATCTCCTTAATTTAAAAAATACGCTAAATTTAATTTTTACATTTTTTATATATTTCGCCAAAAATATTGAATTTCCTTTTTTTAGGCTCAAATTTGCTTTAATTTTTTATTTTTGCATCCTTTTTTTATTCTGCTTTATCCTTTTTGTGTGTCGAAATGTTGATATTCTTAAATATATATTGAAATTTTAATATTGACTACTTCTATCTATGTGATAAACTAAATATGTAAAAAGATACATATAACACATAGAAAGGTAGTTTTAACAATGGCTGAATTAAGATACAACCCACTTACAAAGGATTGGGTAATGATTGCCTCTCACCGTCAAAACAGACCTCAGATGCCAAAAGATTGGTGTCCGTTCTGCCCAGGTTCAGGCAAGGTTCCCGATAATTTTACTGTTTATAAGTACGATAACGACTTTCCTGCTTTGTCACAAAATCCTCCCGTCCCTGATGATGTTGCAACAGACCTCTATAAAACACGTGAGGCATATGGCAAATGCGAGGTAATTTTATATTCACCAAATCACACAATCACTCTGCCTGAGCTTCCTGTTGAACATATCAGAGAGCTTGTTGATTTATGGACAGATAGATTTATTGATATTTCAAAGGACGAAAAGATTAAATATGTATTCATATTTGAAAACAGAGGTGACGTTGTAGGTGTTACAATGCCTCACCCTCACGGACAGATTTATGGTTACAGCTACGTTCCCAAAAAGCTTGAGGTTGAGCTCGACTCCTCAAAGGAGCACTTCAAGGAAACAGGCAACTGTCTTTTTTGCGATATTTTGAAAACTGAAAAGGAAGTAGGTCAGAGAGTTATTTTCGAGAACGAAGATTTTATTACGTTCCTTCCGTTCTTCACTGATTATCCTTACGGCGTATATATTGCGGCAAAATCACACATTCAGAATTTGGCACAATTCAATGACAGACAAAAGGATAATCTTGCCGCAATCCTTAAAGAAACAGCAGGAATGCTTGATTGTCTTTTCGACTATTCCTTCCCTTATATGATGTGTATGCATCAGGGTCCTGTAAACACAGAGGACTGCAGTGACTACTTCCACTTCCATATTGAGTTCTTCCCGCCAATGCGTGCCGCAGATAAGCAAAAGTTCAACGCATCAAGCGAAACAGGTGCCTGGGCGGCTTGCAATCCAACAGCACCTGAAGAAAAGGCTGAAGAATTGAGACAAGCTCATAAGAAGTTTCTTGACAAAATCGCAAACATATAGTATAACTGATATATAAATAAAGGGTAAAAATATAAGGCTGTGAAAAAATCTCCGCATAATCCGAAATAATTTTTTCATTGCAGTTGGGCTTGGCAACTGTATGGGCTTCGGGCAATTGTTTAATAAAATTATTTTGGATTTATAATTTGTGCAATACTGCTATGGAGAACAATCGGAGAAAATAAACGATAGAAAATGGCTAATAAATATAATATATAAGGAGTACAAATAATGATATCTGAACTTAAGAAACAGTTTTTAGACCTTTTCGGCGGAAGTGATGAAGGAATACGTGTTTTCTCGTCACCTGGCAGAGTAAACTTAATCGGCGAACATACCGACTACAACGGCGGATATGTTTTCCCTGCCGCTTTAACAATGGCAACCACAATAATTGCACGTCCGAGAGAGGACAGCATTGTTCGTATGGCTGCAACAGACCTTGATGGTATTGTTGAAGGAAATCTTGACACAATTGATAATTACAAAGACTTAAGCTGGGGTAATTATCAGTTCGGCGTATTTGATGAATTGAGAAAGGCGGGCTACAACATCTGCGGTGCAGATATGCTCTATCACGATACTACACCTCACGGCGGCGGTCTTTCTTCTTCTGCTGCTATCGAGATATCTGCCGCAATCGCTATGGCAGCTCTCGGCGGTGCAACTGACATAGACAATATCGAAATGGCAAAAATCAGTCAGCTTGCAGAGCATAATTACATAGGCGTAAACTGCGGAATTATGGATCAATTTGCTTCCGCTATGGGTAAGAAAAACCACCTTATCTTCTTGGATTGCAAAACTCTTGATTATCAGCTTGTTCCCATTCAGCTTGACGGCTATAAGCTCGTAATTTCAAACACCAACAAAAAGCGTTCACTTGCAGCCTCAAAGTATAACGAAAGACGTTCAGAATGTGAAAAGGGTCTTGAAATACTGAAATCAGCAATGCCTGAAAAAACTTGTCTCGGCGAAATTACCGCTGAAGAACTTGAACAGCACAAAGGTCTTATCACAGATGAAATCATTTTAAACAGAGTAACTCACGTTATCTCCGAGGACGACCGCGTTTTAAAGGCAATTGACGCCTTAAAGAATGGTAATCTTGTAGAATTCGGTCAGTTGATGAATGCTTCACACGTTTCATTGCGTGACCTTTACGAAGTTTCTTGCGAGGAGCTTGATACACTTGTTGACAGTGCATTATCTATTGATGGTGTGTTAGGTTCAAGAATGACAGGTGCAGGCTTTGGCGGCTGTACTGTCAGCCTTGTAAAAGACGAAAGTGTTGACACATTTATCGAAAAGGTCGGCAAAGAATATCTTGATAAAATCGGCTATGCCGCATCATTCTATATCACCGAAATCGGTGACGGCGGCCGCGAGATCTTAGACTAATAAATTATATGCCATATTTGGCATACCATTCAAAAAAGGAGATGAATGATATCAACCATTAATCTCATTTTTAGCGTAATTCATAATAATGTAGGGTTCAGTGTCCTCGACGAGCCGAAATCACCTACAAATACATAATTAATTATACCATCACGGGACGTCGAGGACGCCGTCCCCTACGAATATGCAAAATTTGTACCATACTCAAGGGAGCGAAACATAATTAAAAATTACTTATCAATGATGGAACAATCTAATTCCTGTAAACGCCATTGCAATACCGAACTTATTACAGGTTTCAATTACATTATCGTCACGGATGGAACCGCCCGGCTGAGCGATAACGGTTACTCCTGATTTTCTTGCCCTTTCTATGTTATCACCAAATGGGAAGAAAGCGTCTGAACCTAAAGCCACATCAGTATTCTTCTTTATCCATTCAAGTTTTTCTTCCTTTGTGAATACAGGCGGTTTAACCTTGAAGATTTTTTCCCAAGCACCATCCTGAAGAACATCCATATACTCATCAGAAATATAGACATCTATGGCATTATCTCTGTCGGCACGCTTTATGCCATCAACAAACTCAAGATTTAAAACCTGAGGAGCCTGCCTGAGCCACCAAATATCTGCCTTATTACCTGCAAGTCTGGTACAATGTATTCTCGACTGCTGACCTGCGCCTATACCGATCGCCTGACCGTCCTTTACATAGCAAACACTATTTGACTGTGTATACTTAAGTGTAATCAAAGATATAACAAGGTCACGTTTTTGCTCGTCAGTCAGGCTCTTGTTTTCGGTAACAATGTTACAGAGCATATCATTGTCAATCTTCAACTCGTTTCTGCCTTGTTCAAAAGTAATGCCGAACACCTGTTTTCTCTCTATTGGCTCGGGAACATAATTCTCATCAATCTTTATTATGTTATAACTACCCTTACGCTTAGCCTTAAGAATTTCAAGAGCCTCATCAGTATAACCTGGTGCAATAACGCCGTCAGATACCTCTTTTGCGATAAGCTGAGCTGTCGCCTTGTCGCACACATCAGAGAGAGATATAAAATCGCCGAATGATGACATTCTGTCTGCTCCCCTCGCCCTTGCATATGCATTTGCAAGAGGTGTCATTTCTATACTTTCATCCACAAAATATATCTTTTTAAGTGTGTCAGAAAGCGGAACGCCAACTGCAGCACCTGCAGGTGACACGTGTTTAAAAGAAGTTGCCGCAGGAAGTCCTGTTGCCGCTTTAAGTTCACGCACAAGCTGCCAACCATTCAACGCGTCAAGCAAATTGATATACCCCGGTTTTCCGCACAAAACCTCAAAGGGAAGCTCTCCCTCATTTACAAAAACCTTTGACGGCTTTTGATTAGGGTTACAGCCGTACTTAAGTTCCATTTCTTTCATTTGAATATCTCCCTTCAAATACTATTTATTTTTGTTTACTATTCTTGTTTCGTATTTGCCTGACTCTATATCTATGTATCTGACAAATAAAGAAACCTTGTTATCCTCGTTAAGACTATCCCAAAGCATATGGCAGTATTCGTCTATATCGTCACTTACATCAACAGTTTTTGGCTCGCCCTTAAAACTCGGCAAAGGACTTCCGTCGCCCATATATGTATGTATGAAGTGACCCTCGCCGTTCTTAGGATTATAAAAACCAAATGTATTTCTTCTGCAGGATGACGGGTCGCCGTCCGCACTCTTTAAAATAGACATTGCATAGTTATATGTTCCGTTTTCGATATGCATAATGCCCGAAATTCTCGGTGTGTAGTTCGGTGCATCGTCCTCAAACTCTCTTGTTCTCAATGCCTGTTCAAATGTCATCTGCTTGTCCATCAATTCATATATTGTATCGGTCTGATCGCCGTTTGTAACTATTGTCTTATTGCCAAGGACACGAACAGGAGCATAAATAATAAGATGCGGGTCTTCAAGCTTTGACTCGTCAAAGGCCTGAGTGCGTATTCCTTCCCCGTCTTCAACAAAAACTCTGTTACGGCTGTTTACACTTCTGCCCATTATAAAATATGCTGTTACGGCATACTTGCCGTTAGGTGACTTTCCTATTATTATCCCCCTGCCGGGATATGAGTTATTCTTAAGCTCTTCTGAAACATTTATCATTTTAATCTCCTTCTCTGTTATAAAAACTATTTAAGTGTTGAACACAGCTTTTCAACGGCTTCGGGTAAAATCTTCCATTCAGCCTCTTCCATTACTCTTCTCTGTAAGGTTTCGGCTGTGTCATCTTCGTTTATGTATACAGCCTTCTGCATAAGAATTTTACCGCCGTCGGTAATCTCATTTACAAGGTGAACAGTAGCACCCGTAACCTTAACACCATAATCAAGTGCCGCCTGGTGAACCTTTAATCCATAAAATCCATCACCGCAGAATGATGGTATCAGCGACGGATGAATATTTACTATTCTGTCGCGATATGCGTCTATAAACTGCTTTCCGAGAATTGCGAGAAAACCTGCAAGCACGACAATATCAACATTCTTATTCTGCATATAATCTCTAAGAGCAACATCAAAAGCCTCAGAACTTCCGCACTCACGCTTTAAAATAACATTTGTATTTATACCTGCATTTTTTGCACGTTCAAGGGCATAGACACCCTCTTTGTTTGATACAACTGTCACGATTTTACCGCTCTTTAAAATTCCGTTATTTTGCGCATCAATCAACGCTTGAAGGTTAGTTCCTCCGCCCGATACGAGAACACCAATATTTAGCATATGTCCACGCCTTTCTCACCATTTACAATTTCGCCTACAACGGTGGCAGTTTCACCGCAAGCATTTATTGCCTCGATTGCTTTGTCAGCATCATTTTTAGGAACCGCAAGCATAAGACCGATACCCATATTATAGGTATTGAACATATCTCTTTCAGAAACATCGCCAAGTTTTTTAATCATATCAAATATGGGCAATACCTCAAAGCTGTTCTTGTCTATTTTAGCTCTTGTACCTTCCTTTAACATTCTGGGAATATTCTCAATAAAGCCGCCACCTGTAATATGCGAAACAGCACGCACATCTGCCACATCTATTGCAGACAGCAATGGCTTAACATATATTTTGGTAGGTGTCAAAAGTGCCTCACCAATAGTTGAACCAAGCTCGTCACTATATGTATTAAGGCTTTTTTTACATTCAGCACTGTCATTGATGTTAAATACCTTTCTAACAAGTGAATATCCGTTTGAGTGAACACCTGATGACTTTACACCGATAATCACATTACCTGCTTCAAGACGGCTGCCGTCAATTATCTTGTCCTTGTCGACAATACCGACAGAAAAACCTGCCAAATCGTATTCGTCCTCAGGGTAGAAGCCGGGCATCTCAGCAGTTTCTCCGCCGATTAAAGCACAGCCTGCGGCAACACAGCCGTCAGCTACACCCTTAACAATATCTGCAACCTTTTCGGGAATATTCTTACCAACTGCAATATAGTCAAGGAAGAACAATGGCTTTGCACCACCACACGCAATGTCATTTACACACATTGCAACACAGTCCTGACCGACTGTATCGTGCTTATCCATTAAGAAAGCAATTTTAAGTTTAGTTCCTACACCATCTGTTCCTGATACCAATACAGGATTTTTATAACCTGTTCCGATTTCAAACAAGCCACCAAAACCGCCTATGCCCGAAATAACACCTGGGATATTTGTGCGTTTAACGTGCTCCTTCATAAGCTCAACCGCTTTATATCCTGCCTCTACATCTACGCCTGCATTTTTATATGCCTGACTCATAATTATCCTCCGTTCTTCTTTTCTGATTTTATAAAGATTTTAATTCTTCCTGAAGAGCCGCATCCTTTTTGGCAACGGCATCTGCCATATCCTTTTTAAATTCTTCAAGCTTATTTGCCAAACTCTCATCAGATATTGCCAACATCTGTACTGCAAGTATACCTGCATTGTCAGCACCATTTACGCCAACAGTTGCAACAGGAATACCTGACGGCATCTGAACCATTGAAAGCAGAGAGTCCAATCCGTCCATAAATGATGATTTTATAGGGAGTGCAATAACAGGAACAGTTGTATACGCCGCAATAACACCGCCTAAGTGAGCCGCCTTGCCTGCCGCCGCAATGATAACTGATATTCCGTTCTGCTTAGCCTTTTTTGCAAATTCTTCTGCGGCATACGGCGTTCTGTGTGCCGAAATAACTCTCGCCTCATAATCCACACCAAAATCTTTAAGAACCTCTATTGCACCCTTTACAACAGGAAGGTCTGAGTTACTTCCCATTATTATTGCAACCTTTGCCATTTTATCACATTCCTTTCAATACTTTTCTTACTTATAATATAAATCCTTTTCTGTCAAATCTGCGACAGCCTCTAAATACATTTTTGCCTCTGCCTTAGCGTTTTCCATACTCAAGCTCTTGTAGTTTCCACATTCAACCTCACTGTTTCCGGGCATCTCACCGTCATAATCTATTATCTTCGCAAGGGAGTTCTTTATCAACTCTAAATTTTCTGCGTGGTTGTCAGACCTCATAAGCAAGTAAAAGCCTGTCTGACAACCCATAGGTCCGAAATAGATTACCTTATCCGCAAGCTCAGAATTTCTGACAACGGTTGCGAACATATGTTCAAGAGAATGCATAGCGGAATTGGAAATCAAATCATCTGTATTCGGCTTTCTCATTCTCAGGTCATATGTGGTAATATCCCCGTCTATGCGTGATATATATACGCCTCTGTCAAGTTTTGTATGGTCAACTGTAAAACTCGCTATTTTCTTCATATATCAACATTTTCCTCCGAAAATTCTATTTGAAGTATTTAACACCGCTTTCAAAAATCTTCTGATCCTTGTTACCAGGTATATTCTTAAATACGTTGTTCTTAAATCTCTCGGAATGTCCCATCTTACCTAAAACTCTGCCGTCAGGACTTGTTATACCCTCTATGGCATAGTACGAGCCGTTAGGATTGTAGGGCATCTCATAAGTTGGGTCACCGCAAGTGTCTACGTACTGCGTAGCAATCTGTCCGTTTTTCTCCATTTCAGCAATAACTTCAGGACTTGCAACAAATCTGCCCTCACCGTGAGATACTGCAATCTGATGAATGTCGCCAACCTCAACACCTGCAAACCAAGGTGATTTAACTGACGCAACCCTTGTTGATACAATACGTGATACGTGTCTGCCCAAGGTGTTAAATGTAAGTGTAGGACAGGAGCTGTCTGTCTGTCTTATTTCGCCGTAAGGCACAAGTCCCAATTTGATAAGTGCCTGGAAGCCGTTACAAATACCAAGCATCAAACCATCACGCTTGTTAAGCAGTGTCATAACAGCCTCTTTAATTCTCTCGTTCTCAAATGCCGCTTTGATAAACTTTCCTGACCCGTCAGGTTCGTCACCGCCGCTAAAGCCACCAGGCAACATAACTATTTGCGCATTGTTTATCTTTTCAACAAAGCTGTTGATTGATTGTTCAATATGTTCAGTCTTTAGATTTCTGAATATTTCAACATCTGCCACACCGCCCGCACGTTCAAAGGCACGCATTGAATCGTATTCGCAGTTGGTACCAGGGAATGCAGGAATAAATATTCTCGGTTTAGCGAATTTATCGTTTGGTACAATGTTTACTCTCTTTGTGTACTCAAACTTCTTCATTCCAACATCATCAAAGTCAGCCTTTGTTGCAAATACGCTCTCCAGTGGCTTTGTCCACGCTGTTTCAATATCGTCAAGTGAGATTTCCTCACCAGCTATCTCAATCACAGACTCAATCATTGTATGACCTAATTTTACCACATCAATATTTTCGTTCATAAAGCCTGTTGCACCCAAGCCTTTTACCTCTACGATAACGCTTCCGTATTTAGCTTTGAACAAGTCAGCTTTGTTACAACAATCAGTAAATTCAAAACCAATCTTGTTACCGAGAGCCATCTTACAGATACCCTCCATAGCACCGCCGTAGCCAACTGCCCAAGCAGATTGAATTAAACCGATTTTGTCATCACTAATCATCATATAAAGCATATCATACAACTGCTTAAGACTATCAAAATCAGGCATATTATTTTCGTCATACTTAGGGCTTAACATAAACACAAGATTATTTGCACCCTTGAACTCGTTAGACACAGCCTTTGATGCTGTAAGGGGTGCAACCGCAAATGACACAAGCGTTGGCGGAACATCTATATCATTGAATGAACCTGACATACTGTCCTTACCACCTATTGCACCAAGGCACAGCTTTTCTTGTGCGGTATAGGCACCAAGCAAAGATGCAAGAGGCTTACCCCAACGATTTTCGTCATTGCCCAATCTTTCAAAGTATTCCTGGAATGTCAGATAAATATCACTGTAATCCGCACCTGCAACAACCGCTCTTGTAACAGAGTCAACAACTGCATACATAGCACCGAGATATGGGTTTTTAGCGGATAGCTTAGGATTATATCCGTAAGCCATAACTGTTGCAGTATTTGTCTCCTTATGTATTGTAGGTATTTTGGCAACCATATTCTGCTGAGGCGTCAACTGATGAATACCGCCGTATGGCATAAATACAGAACCTGCACCGATTGTACTGTCAAATCTCTCAACCAAGCCGTGCTGAGATGCTATATTCAAGTCGCCCATCATATTTATGATTTTCTCTTTATATGTGTCGCCTTCAGTTGCGAAATCAAACAAATCAGCCGAGAAATCACCCTTTGCAATATGAGCCTTGCTATGCTTCTCTGCGCCGTTTGTATTCAAAAAGTCACGGCTTATGTCGCATATGGTATTGCCTCTCCAACTCATTCTCAAACGATTTGTGTCTGTAACATTTGCAACGCATACCGCATCTAAATTCTCTTTGTCGGCCTCTGCAATAAACTTTTCTGCATCAGCAGCTCTTACAACGACTGCCATTCTTTCCTGTGACTCAGAAATTGCAAGTTCTGTGCCGTCAAGTCCGTCATACTTCTTAGGCACTTTGTCAAGGTTAATATCCAAGCCGTCAGCCAACTCACCAACAGCAACGGAAACACCGCCTGCACCAAAGTCGTTACATCTTCTGATCATAGATGTAACTTCCTTCTTTCTGAATAATCTCTGGAGCTTTCTCTCTACAGGCGGGTTACCCTTTTGAACCTCTGCACCGCAGGTTTCCAAAGACTCAGTATTATGCGCTTTTGAAGAACCTGTCGCACCGCCGCAGCCATCACGGCCTGTCATACCGCCAAGTAATATAACAACATCACCGCTCTCGGGTACTTCACGGATAACATTCTCCTTTGGAGCGGCAGCGATTACCGCACCTATCTCCATACGCTTTGCAATGTAGCCCTCATCATAAATCTCGTTTACATTACCTGTTGCAAGTCCGATTTGGTTACCATATGAGCTATATCCCTGTGCGGCACCAACTGTAATCTTTCTCTGAGGAAGCTTGCCGTTTAATGTTTCCTTAAGGCTCTTTCTCGGGTCGCCGCTACCTGTAACTCTCATAGCCTGATATACATAGGAACGTCCTGACAACGGGTCGCGGATAGCACCGCCTAAACAGGTTGCCGCACCGCCGAATGGTTCAATTTCGGTTGGATGGTTGTGAGTTTCATTCTTGAACATAACAAGCCAATCCTCTTGGGTTCCGTCCTCCATATCTACCTTTACATTTATACTGCAAGCATTGATTTCCTCGGACTCGTCAAGGGCTTTAAGATAACCCTTCTTTTTAAGTTCCTTAACAGCAATCGTTGCAAGGTCCATCAAGCACAGATTTTTCATTTTTCTGCCCTGGTATACATATTCACGTGATTTCTGATATTCTGCAAAAGCCTTGTCTATAATTTCATCATCAATTTTAACCTCATCTAAAATAGTGGAGAAGGTTGTGTGTCTGCAATGGTCAGACCAATATGTGTCAATCATTCTTATCTCAGTAACGGTCGGATTTCTCTTCTCTGTATCTTTAAAATAAGTACGGCAGAAGCATATGTCGTCATAATCCATTGCAAGTCCCATATCGGCAATCATAGCTTTAAGCTCAGACTCACCCATATCAATAAAGCCATCAATGGTTTTAACATCATCAGGCATTTCAATCTTATCATTAAGTGTATCGGGAAGTTCAAAGCTTGCACGTCTTGACTCAACGGGGTTTATGGTATAATCTGCGGCAGCTTCCAAATCTGCATCGCTTACCTCACCAATCAGAACAATTATTTTAGCCGTTCTTACAAGGGGCTTGTCCGCACCTGTCATAATCTGCACACATTGTGCGGCACTGTCGGCTCTCTGGTCGTACTGACCGGGCAGATATTCCATTGCAAAATACTTACCCTCCTGTATAGTGATTTCATCAAATACAACATTGTCCACCTGAGGTTCAGCAAAAACTGTATCACAGGTCAATTCAATATCCGCATCAGACATACCCTCTATGTCATAGCGGTTAATAACACGCACCCCTTTAATACCGCTAAGTCCCAAATTTTCTCTCAGGTCACGGCACATAGCACCTGCTTCAATATCAAAGCCTTTTTTCTTCTCTACAAAAAGTCTTTTTACTGCCATATAAATTCATCCTTCCATTACATATAACTAAAACAGGGAGTCGGTATACACCAACTCCCCGCAAAAATTTACAATAATTCTCTGCACTTTGCCTCAAAAGACGCAATATTAGCGTCGCACAGATAAACGTATTTAAAAGATATCATATTATTGTTTTTCATCACATTGTAATTTACAAATCTCATCTTAAAAAATCCGTCCTCTCTGTATTTATTCATTACCTTTGCACCATATAAAAGTAACCTTAATTAGTATAACACAAGGATTGCATAAATGCAAATATAATATTAAAGATTTTGTAAATTTGTGCATTTTTTATGTATTAATACACATAAGTTACAATTCGTTGTATAAATATATATGTCAAAAAAAACAGCGGAGCAATAACTCCGCCGTTTTTAAGTACTATTCGTTTTTGAGCTTTTCTATGCACTCGCGACATATACGCTTGTCCATATAGTTTACAACCTCGTTAGCACTTCCGCAGAAAATGCAGGCAGGCTCATACTTTCTCAGTATGATGCTATCACCATCTACATAAATTTCCAAAGGGTCTTTGCGATCAATTTTAAATATCTCTCTTAACTCCTTTGGTAAAACAATCCTTCCCAGTTCGTCAACCTTCCTTACTATTCCGGTACTCTTCATACAATTTACCTCCTTTCTATGAATTTTACTTTATTTGTTAAGTATTAACAAATATTTACATTTCAGATTATAATCCTTAATATTTCATTTGTCAACCCTTTTTTTGATATTTTTTCTATTTTTTGTAAATTTTAATTATTTTTTCCATTTTTAGCTATAACGTTGACCGAAAATACAGAATTATTGTATAAAATATTCCAATTATAAGATTCCCATTCGGATTGTGTCACAAAATCGGACTTTACTTTTCTGCCTAAACCAAGTATATCACAACCAATGGTTGATGTTTTATACAAAAAAGTTTCGATTTGGCTTTTAAGCATTCGTGCAACCTTATCTAAATCGGCACCTTCCGACACAGTAACCTCTATTTCTAACGTAATGTATGGATTAACATTGTCAGTAGATACCTCAACATCAGGCTTACATACACTTGATAACACACACTCACCCGTACCGTAGTTAAACCCTGCCTCCTCTGTGTTTCCAATCAACACATTATAGATAAGTGCTTCATCAGCATCTGCGACGCCACACATCTTTCCCGACAGAAAAAGAGCCATACCCGACAGACCATTTTCGTTCACAAGAGGCACAACGGCATCATATGCCTTGTCAACACTTCTGCTGACAAAATCCCGCAGAGTCGTTACAGTTGCATATGGCACATCTCTGTTTTTAAAGAATAACTCATAGTACCTGATAGTGTTTTCTTCAAGGGTTGGGTTTACGCTTTTTAAAAATTCCACAGCAGAGTCTGCCACACAAAGATTAGCCGATTGTCTGACCTCTCTATCCTTCATTAATACCACGCAATGACTCAGAGCATCCTCTTTAGCCACCTGTTCCGATAGTGCCACAACCTTTACATTGCTGAAATCTGTTTTTTTGCTCATTACACTTTTAAGCTTATTTTTCGCCGTAAAGAAGTCCTCCGCCTCCACACAGATATTATCTACTGTTTTGTTGCCATCAGACTGTTTTTCATCGGCTTTTTCTTCTGTTCCAATACTTCCGCCCGACTCTAAGGGATTGGATAATTGAAAGGTATACTTAAATTCAGAGTTATCTCCCTTATCTATTCCCATGGCAATTACATATCCCTTTTCCTCCACCTCGCTGCTGTCATAGCAGCCACACAACATCAGGCACATTATTAACGACATAACCGCCGCTCCTGCTCTCTTAATGTTAAAGCTGATTTTTCTGACCTCGTTGACTATAATACTAAGCGAGAGAGAGGAATAGAGAATTGCAGATGTGATTAATGCCAACAAATACGCAAAATCAATGCGTATGGGAAACTTACCAACGCTTGCACCTTTAGTCAGTGCATAGGTAATATGCTCTACACCCTCTGCATATTCGTATGGGAAGTTAAGCGAGAATATAAGAATAATCAAGACATTTGCAACAACGGCTAAAACAGCAGAGAACATAGCTGTTTTCTTATACGAATATTTACCGCTGTTTCTCGGCAAGAAAAATATTGCAATAATATCGGAATACATCAATAAAGACGACAATCCCTTAAAAAGCACATTGCTTGCACCCTTGCCAAGCACAGGTGCAAGATTGTATATATCAGCATTTTTTAATCCGAATACAAATATGGCGGCAACTGTAAGACCAATACCTAAAGACGATAAGGAATGCATACGTCTGACCGCCTGATTACCGCACAGCATCGTTACAAGTGCCGCCAAAACTATAAAAACACCTGTATACCAAAGAGGTGAGGTAGGGAAAACAGTTTTTCTCAACGCACAGCATACATAAAACACAACCGCACAGAATGAAACAATAAAGTATATGACACCAATTAACGATACGGCATTGCTTGCCTTTGTTCCGAATTTTCTTTTAACAGCCTCGACAATTCCAATATCGGCATACTTATCGTAAAGCATCATAATAAGCCAAAAAATTGCTAAGAATACCGCTCCCGAAAAAAAAGCCGTAAGCCAAGCGGCACTTCCGCCAAAATGAAGATATATTTTGGGATAAAACAAAAACAGTTTAAATACAAGCGAATTAAATATTATACAACCAAGCTCCCATTTTCCAATGTTATTGTTATCATTCATATAAGATCTCCATTCTTATTTACTTTTCCATCCATTTTCTACTGATATGAGGTTGACGAACAGGCTGTTGAGTTTTTAAATTCTTCGGTCTGCGTTCCTTTTTCCATATGGGCTTGACTAAAACAGCATCTACGGTTGAAGTTCCGTTTTTTGGTGTAATTGGTGACAAAAATGGTACATTATATGTCATAGACGAAGCCAGGAACGACACGCCGATAAAATACGCACAGACTATGCCAAGCATACCTGCAACCCCACCGAATACAATAAACACAAACCTTGTCAACGCAAGGGATCTGGAAAGCTCCACAGAAGGCGATGCAAAAGTCCCAAGCCCTGCAATAGATACTATAATTATCAGTATGGGACTTACTATATTTGCATCAACCGCTGCCTGTCCCAAGATAAGACCGCCTATTATACCTATCGTTGACCCAACGGGACTTGGAACTCTGACAGACGCCTCTTTTATCAGTTCAAATGCAAGCTCCATCAATACAAGTTCAACAACTAACGGAAACGGCACAACCTCACGTGTTGCCTCAATTGCCAATAGCAAATCTGCAGGTAATATTTCTTGATGATAGAGCATAACAGCCACAAATACACCCGGCAACAAAACAGAAATTCCCAAGCCAAGCAATCTGACAATCTTCATAAAATTGGCTTCAGGCACTCTGACGTAATTATCCTCTGATGCCTCTATCAAATCAACTGCTGTTGTGGGTAATACAAGGACGAAGGGACTTCCCTGAACAATCACCACTACCTTTCCCTCAGCTAACATTGACGCAGCTCTGTCGGGACGTTCTGTCTTTAATGTTCTTGTTATGGGAAAGAAGGTCTTAGTTTCAATCAACATTTCTATATCGCTTGACGAAAATATATATTCTGTTTCAATCAAGTTTAATCTGCGTCTGACCTCTGCCACAAGCTTTTTATTCGTTATCCCGTCAATATACAGCAATGCACAGGGCGTATTGCTCTTTGTTCCCACCTTGATATTCTCTGCAATCAGGTTAGGGTCTTTAAGAATTTTTCTAATCAGGGCAAGGTTATTCATAATAACCTCATTAAATCCCTCTTGAGGTCCCGAAAGGCTCGCCTCGCGTACAGGCTGTTCAACACCTCTGTTTCCCCAACCCTTTACATCTGCCGCAAAGCAACAATCACAGCCGTCAACAAATATTAAACAATGACCAAATGTCAGCTTCTCGATTATCTTGTCAATTTTTGTTTCTTTGGTGAGCGGTGCAAGGGTTATCAATCGCTTGAATATAAAATCGGATAAGTTATCATTCTTTGGAATTTCTCCTTTGTTTTGAATAAGTCCTCGCATAATATCCCTGTTGATGTAGGTTTGGTTCACCAATCCATCATAAAAAGCCGCAAAACCTGATACCTTGCCGTTATCAAATCCTATCTCAAAATCTCTTATAATAAAGTCAAAATTGTCGGGCAATCCAAATATGTCCTCCATATTTTTGCGGTTTATTTCTAAATTAATATCCACAAGCATTGTTTCATTCATCGAAAATTCACCTCTGTTCGAGATGTATTTTCTCCGTAAATTAAAAATATATTCCATTGATTTACTTTACTTACCGCAAACAAACCTACGATAACAAATTCAAAATAATTTTAATGAATAATTGCATAATTGTATGGCAGGGGCTCGCTCCTGCCGAATATCAACCGAAAAATAAAATTGTAGGGCAGGGGCTCGCTCCTGCCAAAAATCAACCGAAAAATAAAATTGTAGGGCAGGGACTTGCTCCTGCCGAATATCAACCGAAAAATAAATTTGTAGGACAAAGGCTTGCTCCTGCCGAATTTGTAGGGGACGGCGTCCCCGACGTCCCGAAAACAAACCTACGATAAAAATTTCTAATTTATATTTTATAAATTCTGTACTGCTTCCTATATTCACTGGGGGTTATGCCCTCTTTAATTTTAAATTCGCGGCTAAAATGATACACACTTGAAAAGCCGCACATTTCCGCAATATTACTGATTTTATTCACGCCCTCACTCAACAGCAATTTCGCCTTTGAAATGCGAAGATTTAAAACAAACTGCTTAGGCGATATTTTGTACTGCTTTATAAACTGTTTTCTGAAGTATACCTCACTTATCTTACATTGCTTGGCAAGTACCTCATTAGTCAGAGAAGAATCAGAATAATTGTCTTTTATATACGTCATTGCAGGTGCAAGAAGTATATTTATAGTTTTATTTGAATATACATTATGAATTATATTGTAAAACAAACTCATAATTTTGGCTCTGTTGCCATCGAATAGATGTAGGTTATATAAAGTGTTAAAATCTCTTATACATTCGTCAGGATTGTCCAACGGAAACAAAAGAATAGTGTCGCACAATTTCTCTGCACAGGTAAAATCAATTACGTAGAACTGTCCTGTCTTGTCTCCGTATATGCTGTAGCTCTGCCCCTGAGGAAGAATTACAGCGTTTCCCTTATCAGATACAAATTTTTTACCATTATGCATATATGTTATCTGTCCGCTCAAACAAAATGACAAGCCGTAAGTTTCACGTTCAACGATTTCTTCGTGTCTGCCTTTTTCGGAAAACACCGTGAACACCAATGGTATACTCGTTACCGTTATATCAGTAAGTTCCACAATTCTCGCCTCCTGTATAGTATAATACCATATTATATAAAGTAAAGCAACATATTATTTGGCAATTGTATCAAAAGTGTTAAATTTATATCGTTTTTGGCATTGAATATTAATAGATAGTCGGTTATAATTTTATAAGATTGACAGACAATCGCACAACAGCGTGTCTATAATAATTAAATTTTCATTGCAACCACGAAAGGAGAAAAAAACATGAAAGCAATGCTTGTAAACGCAGATCAGTCATTGTCTTGGAGTGACGTTCCTGATCCCGTTATCAAATCAGAAGAGGTACTTGTTGAAATTCACGCAGCTGCACTTAACCGCGCTGACTTAATGCAGAGAGAGGGTGACTATCCTCCTCCCCCCGGATGCCCTGATTGGATGGGACTTGAAATTGCAGGTGTTATCGTTGAAATGGGTGATGAAGCTAAGGCTAAATCAAATTGGAAAATAGGCGACAAGGTATGTGCACTTCTTGGCGGCGGCGGTTATGCCGAATACGTTTCAGTTAAATATGATATGCTTATGCCTGTACCGAAAAACTGTTCTATGGAAGAGGCTGCAGCTATTCCCGAGGCATTTGCAACAGCATACTTAAACCTCTTTATCGAGGGTAAAATTCAGCCAGGTAACACATTACTTATGAACGCAGGGGCATCAGGACTTGCAAGTGTTATTATTCCTATGGCAAAGGCTTTTGGCGTAAGAGTTATTACAACTGTTTTAACTGATGAAATCGCAGAATCTATAAAGCATTTGAATGCTGACAGAGTTGTTGTTACAACAAAAGAAGATATTTCTGAAGTATTAAAAGAGGAGCTCGAAAAGGGTACATCTGTTGACGTTGCAATCGACTGTCTCGGCGGCGAGATTATGGGTAAGTGTATACACTACTTAACTCACGGTGCAAGATGGATTATGATTGCGGCTCTCGCAGGTCAGAAAACAGAGATTGACCTCAAAAATATCTATGTAAGAAATGTCAGAATTGTGGGCAGCACCCTCCGTTCAAGAACTCCTGAGGTTAAGGCAGAAATTTTGGCATCATTGGTTCGTGACGTATTCCCTAAAATCGAAACAGGCGAAGTTAAGCCTACTATTTATAAGATATTGCCTATAACTGAGGCTGAGGCAGCACACGACATTCTCTACAGAGGCGAAAATGTCGGAAAGGTTGTTCTTACAGTAAAATAATGCTGTGGATATGATAAAACGGTGTTGTTAAAAAAGGATGAAACAGCGGTTTGTCGGAAATCGCCAAACCCTACATTTTGTGTGAAATCTAATCATCATACAAAATAAATTGTAGGGGACGGCGTCCCCGACGTCCCGAAAATCACTTTTTTAACAGCACCGTTTTTTTATGTTCTTATTTTTCAAGGCAAGCATATAATACATTCTTAGTTTCATATTGTATTTTCATACACTCGCTATTATGAACGTGCTGAAAATATGAAAAAGATATATTATTTTTAGGGTCAACCAACGAAAAAGCACTTGCCGCACCATCCCATCCGAATTCACCGATAGGTGTAAGTGAATTGCTCTCTGATTTATCAATGTGAGTGCGGACACCCAAACCATAGCCATAGCCTGGTCTACCAATTTCAAATTCCGCAAGTTGTTTACCTTTCAGATGGTTCATTCCCATAAGTTCAACTGTAGCTGGTGATAATATTCTGTTGCCGTTTTTAGCTACACCGCCACAGGCGATTGCATCAAGAAATAAAGAATAATCCTCCGCACAGGAGACAAGCCCCGCTCCGCCGCTTTGGTACTCATCAGATAAATTGTATAAGCACAAAAGCTGCAAACGCAATGGCAGGTCACTTTTATTTCTGTCAAAGGTATATCTTGCCGCCATTTTAGAAAGCTGTTCCTCATTTTTGGGAAGTCCAAAAAACGTTTCCTTCATTCCAAGAGGTTCAAAAAGATTTTCTTTCATATATTCGCCAAGTTTTATTCCTGACCAAATCTCAATCAATGCACCAAGCACATCATGACATAAACTGTATCTAAAATTTGTTCCCGGCTCAAAACCTAAAACCGCCTCAGACAACGCACCGACAAGTTCCCTTGTGCTTGTTTTGTTTTCAGCTATTGCTTTTTTGAAATAAGGAGCATTTAAGTCATAATCAAAACCTGCACTCATTGTAAACAAATCTTTAACAGTGATTGGGTTTTTAGCAGTAACATATCCTGTATCGGAATCATCTGACTTAACCTTCATTGTTTCAAATTCAGGCATATATTTAGAAATTGGGTCCGTCATTAAAAACTTGCCCTTTTCATATAACTGAAGTGCAGAAGTACAGGTAAGCATTTTTGTCATAGAGAATATAAAATACAACTCATTGCCGTTCATTTTTTTGTTATTCTCTATATCACTCATACCCGTATAGTATCTGAATAGCATCTCGTGGTCTTTGTATAAAATACAATCTATACCAGGAACCTTGTATTCGTTTACAATTTTGTCCATCTGATTTTTTAAGTCTGTGAAATCCATTACATTCACCTCAAATTTTTTACTAATTTGGGTTATTATAGAACAATCAATTATAATTGTCAATACACATCCTGGATAAAATCATTAATTTTCTGTAACAGATTTTACTGTACTACGGCATTTTTAAAATATTTGGTAAAGTCCTCTTCTCTGTTTTCTCTATTGTCAAGAGTATATTCCATACCAAGCATTTTATATTTTGCACCTGCAAATTGATTATACTTCAAAAGGACAACAGGATAATCACCTGCAATTTCAGCAATGCCTTTCAGGTTTTCGGCTGTATCTGTTATAGACGGGATAAGCGGAATTCTGAAAACAAATTCCTTGCCGCTTTTCTTTAAATATTCGATATTTTGTATAATCCTTTTATTTGATACACCTGTATATTTTATGTGCAAATCATCATCCGCCAATTTTATATCCTGCATAATATAATCAAATTTATCAATTACCCTTTTGTAAACTTCAAAGTCTGCATATCCGCTTGTCTGAATTGCTTTGTGTATACCCCATAGCTTATCTGCCAAATCAGATACAAAATCAGGCTGCATCAAAGGCTCTCCGCCCGATATAGTCACACCACCTCCGCTTATAGCGAAAAAATCTGCATTTTTCATCAATCTTTCCGCAAGTTCGTCAGAGCTTATCTCTGTACCTGCAACGCTTAATGCATCATTTGCACAGGCGTATATGCATCTGCCGTAGGCTTTACATTCCTCGTGATTACAAGGCTGAAAACACTTTCCGCAATGCACACAAAGATTTTCTTTATACATAAGCTGTTTTTGAACACTCAAGCCCTCAGGGTTGTGACACCACCGACAACGCAGAGGACACCCCTTTAAAAAAACTGTTATTCTTCCTCCTGGTCCGTCGTGGATGGTAAATTCCTTTATATCAAATATAGTTCCCTGCATAATCACACCACATATTGCTGGCGTCTGAGTACGTGATCCTGATATTCCTTGTCAAGTTCCACAAAGTAAGCACTCCAACCCCATATTCTGACAACAAGCTGTTTGTGGTTTTCAGGGTGTAGCTGTGCGTCTTTAAGCAGCTTTGAATTCACCGCATTTAACTGCATCTGATGTCCGCCCATATCTACATAGGCTTTAACTAAAGTCGCGACCTTCTTTATTGCATCCTCGCCCTCAAACATAGAGCTTGCAAATTCCATTGTCAAAGGCCCGCCGTTTATCGCCCTTGAAAAGTCAGGCTTGGTAAAGGATTTGATAACAGAAATCGGACCATTTATTTTGGCGAACAAACTTGCAGAGAAGTTTGTTCCAAATGGCTCTCCCTTGCGTCTGCCGTCAGGTGATGCACCGATTTCGTTTGCGTGCCACAGATAGAACATTGCAGACCCCGTTCCTGCGCGGAACTTTCCACCGCGACAGTTCACCTTTTCCTCTAAGCTGTCAGAAAATGCCTTCAAAAGCTCTGTTGCCAAGCCATCAGGTAAATCTTCATTATTTCCTAATTTCGGAGCCTCATTACGCAAAATCGGCAAAATCTCGCTGTGCTTTTCAAAATCGCTGTCAACTGCCTCAATCAGTTCTTGCTTGCTGAATTTATGCTCATCATATACATACTTCTTTATTACCGCAAGAGAGTCAGCCGCCGTTGCAATTCCCGTACCGTGAACACCAAAATTATTATATTTTCCGCCATCGTAAATTCCGCCGTCAAACATTACATTCATAAAGGGCGAGGGAACAAACCACAAATCCTTTATTCCATCTGCAATTTGGTCGCACTCAGATTGAATTTCACTCTTTACAGACATCATAAAGTCATCAAAGGTTTCGCTTTTTTCTAAGCTATTGTGCAGACAACTGTCAATCACCTTAGGAAATGACAATGCCGCAATGTTTGCAACATCTGCACCGCATTTGGGAATAATGAACTCCCAACAAGCCGCCGTAACATAATTTCTTGCATCACTTAAATCATAGCCAAGCCTTGTAAGACCATCTATTACCACATCATCATTTGAGTATTGGGGAAAACCAAGTCCTGCCTTTGTCAGCTTTGAACCAAGTTCATACACCTCAATAGGTGTATTCTTATTTACACGCAGATTTATCTTAGGGTCAATCATCAAAAGATTTCCGCTTGCAACAAGGCACAATTCTGATAATGTATTAAAGACCTCACAACCATTTTCATCAACGCCGCCGAGAACCATACTCTGTCCATTGTCCCCCTGTTGAACACCCGGGTACAAATCGCTATCCTTGTTAAAGGAAATAAAGAAATCTTCAAGAAGCTCAAGAGCAGTTTCTTTTGTATACAACCCCTTTTCCATATCAGCTTTTAAATATGGATACATATATTTGTCAAATCTGCCTACTGTATTGTGATAGTTCCCTTCAAGCCAAAGGCTGAAATGAATTATTCTAAAAAACTGCAATGCCTCATAAAAACTTGTTGCACCATAGCGAGGCACACGCTCTAAAACCTTGGCAAGCTCTGTCTTACCCTGCTTTTCTGCCTCTGCCTTATATCTGTCAGATAGGTCAATTATCGCATCAATAACACGCTGTCCATATTCGTCTGCGTTTTTTCTTCTTTCAAGCAGACCGCATTTTATAACATCTTCGTAGTTTGGTGAGAGGTTTGACATATATCCAAGCTCGTGTATGTAATGCTCAGACTTAATCTCTGCCCACTCCTCCTCGGTGAAACAATCGGGGATATTTTTAACAGTCCTCATAAACGCAATTTTCTCGTCAGGGAGCAATACAGGCTCTTCAAGGCCTGCCAAAAGCTCAAACCTTTTAGTCATACGTTCCTTGGGTGAATACTTATTTTTCTTAAAATCATCACACAATCTGTCATACTGCGGATAATCCTTTCTAAACTGATGATGTTTTTTAGAAACAATATAATCATATAATACTTTACTCATAACAAATACCACCTTCCATTATCGTTAATGTAATTATAGCACAGCACTATTCTCTTGTCAAGTATATTATTTTGGAGTACAACTGCTTTCTCTCTCAATAAGTTTTGTGGGCAGAATATATTGACATATCTCTTTTCTGCTTCCATCAATTTTTCCCATAAGAGCTTCAACCGCCTTAACTGACATCTTAGTTTTTGAGGATGTCACAGACGTCAGCATCAACGGAAAATAAAATTTTGAACCGATATTATCAAAGCCTACCACAGAAACATCATTTGGAATTTCTCTGTGCTGTTTCTTTAAAAAGTGACATACCTGCATTGCAACAAGGTCACTAAAGCATATTATTCCTGTACATTCAACATTGTTTTCAAGAATATTTTCAATCTCATTTTCATCACCTGATACCGAAACTTCTACAGTTTTAAGTTGGCAATCCTCAGAGCCATATATACCGAAAGCTCTCTTGATACCATCTAATCTATCACGGGCACTGGATATATGGAGGGGTGCATTAATGAAAAGTATATTCTTGTGATTATTGCTCAGCAAATGCTCTGCGGCTACAAAACCGCCGTTTAGGTCATCACAAATAACATAGCTTGACTCAACGCCCTCAAATCGTCTGCCAAACAAGATATATGGTATTCCCGTTTTTTCCATAAATTCTATATTGTTCCGCGTCTTCTGAACAGGACAGATAATTATTCCGTCAACATTTTTACTGACAGCAGATACAATTGCAGTATACTCTATTTTCTCATCCTCGTCAGTATTTATTATTATGGCGTTATAACCATACTCACGCAAACGGCTTTCCATCTCTTTTATCATTATGGAAAAGTGTGGGTTGGATATATCTCCAACAATAATGGCGATACTCTTGCTTTTGCCCGAACGCAATGCACCTGCGGAAGCATTTGCGATATATCCCATTCTTTTGGCGGTTTCCGATATAATCTTTTTGGTTTTTTCAGATATGTCTGGCTTATCGTTCAAGGCGTGTGATACTGTGTTGACAGAATATCCCGTCTCTCTTGCGATATCAGCCATTGTAATATTTCTCATAGCTTTTTCCTCTCTTTTTTACTATTATATTAAAAATGTAAATTATAGTCAATACACCTTGACAAAAATTATATTATAATATATAATAATTTATATTATCGTTAATGTAAATTAGGAGAGCGAAAATGGAAATTAAAAATTGTTACTTAAATCTTGCAAACGGAGATATACAGGATATTCTTGTCAGCACCTCTGTTCTGACAAGCAGTTCAAACAAACATAACACAACTGTTTCCGCTGTGTATATCGACGGTATTTCAAAATTTCCGATTGATAGTGAATTTGGTGCAGGTATCGATATATTGATTGATGATGCTGTTTCCTATATGGCAGACTATCGATACTGCGAATTTTGGTGCGAGCCAAACTTTGGTGACACTCTCGATACTGTTCCCGATGAAACACAAGGCTTTGTTTACCAAAAAGCAAACGGTCAATTTGGTGTAATTCTTCCCGTTGTATCTGAAAAATACAAGTGTGTCCTTTGCGGAAAAGACGAAAGTCAGATTACTGCAAAACTTTTCAGTTGGTTCAATGACTTGAACACCTGCAAAGCACTTGCGTTTGTGTATGCTGAGGGCAGTAACCCATATGAACTTTTAGAAAGCTGTACTGCATATGCACTTGAGCTTCTGGGCACAGGTTGCAGAACACGTAAGGAGCGTCGCTATCCCGAAATTTTTGAATATCTCGGATGGTGCAGTTGGGATGCAATGGAAATTCGTGTCAACGAAGATGACTTATTGAGAAAATGTGAGGAGTTTAACAACAAAAACATTCCTATTAAATGGGCGATTATTGATGATATGTGGGGCGAAGTCAGAGATTTCTATGATCGAAAATATAATGACAGAAAAGAGATGTTTGCCCTTATGCACTCATCAAAGCTGTATTCCTTTAAGGCAGATCCCAAAAGATTTCCTAAGGGATTGAAACACACAATAGAAAAAATGAACGAACGTGGAGTAAAGGTCGGTATATGGCATCCAACCACAGGCTATTGGAGGGGTATCGATCCCGAAGGTGAAATCGCACAGGAATATATGGACTGCTTTATTCAAGGAGAAAACGGCACCTACGTACACAGCTATGAACAAAATAAGGCATTTACCTATTATAACGCTTTCCACCATTACCTCAGAAGTTGCGGTACGGAATTTATAAAAATAGATAATCAAAGTATGTCACGCAGATTTTTCAAAGGTCTTGCACCTGTGGGAGAGGCATCTCGCAGTTATCATAACGCAATGGAAGCCTCTGTTGGCTGTCACTTTGACAACAGTATGATAAACTGTATGGGAATGGCAAGCGAGGATATGTTCAATCGTTCGGTAAGCCCTATCTCACGTTGCAGCAACGACTTTTTACCTGAGGATAGTGCGTGGTTCCGCAAACATATTCTTCAATGCTCATATAACTGCCTTATTCAAGGACAATTCTATTATTGTGATTGGGATATGTGGTGGACTGATGACGGTCAGGCAGTAAAGAACAGTATTTTACGTGCAATAAGCGGTGGTCCTATATATGTCAGCGATAAGCTCGACAGAAGTGTAAGGGATGTCATTATGCCTCTTGTTTTAAGCGACGGAAAAATATTGAGATGTGACAGACCTGCAATGCCTACCGCTGATTGTATAACTCATAATCCAACATCATCAGGCAAAATCTTTAAGCTTCAAAATATTTGCAATGACAGCGGAGTTATAGCGGCATTTAATCTTGACGAAAGCGGTTCATCTGTAAAGGGTACAATTTTCCCTGCTGATGTAGACGGACTCAATGGTGAGGAGTTTGCTGTATATGAGCATTTTTCAAAAGATCTGAAAATATTGAAGGCTGACGAGTCCTTGAATATAGAACTTAAAAATATAGACGATTACAAGCTCTACATTATCGCTCCTCTTAAAGACGGCTTTGCCGCAATAGGCAGAACAGATAAATTTATCTCTCCAAAGACGATTAAGAGCATTCACGGAACTGAGGTCGACCTCATTGAAGACGGCGAGTATGCCGTTGTTATAGACGGAAAGCTGATTATCAAAAAATAATTTTGCAGATTAAAACGGATTGCCACAAAATGTGACAATCCGTTAATTTTGCTTGATTTACAAATCATTCATTTCTGACTCGTACGCTTTTCTGTATTGAGCAGGAGTCATATTCATAATCTGTTCAAAGGCTCTGTTAAAAGAGCGTATCGAACCAAAGCCCGACTCATTTGCAATGTACGAAATCTTTTCATCTGATTGTTTAAGTAAGTCACAAGCCTTTTTAATTCTCAGAGTATTAATATACATCTTAAAGCTAATCATAATCTTTTTGTTAAACAACCGAGAAATATAATATTTACTGAAATGCAAAGCTTTTGCGATATCATCAATGGTGATATCATCTGTGTAATTATCTTCACAAAAGTTTAAAATATTATGAAGTGTAGTATTGTTTGATGCAATGCGAGGCACAAGATTAAAATCAGACATCAGCATAGCCATCAACTGATTAATATATCCTGCTTTATAAGTATACGCATACTCACCTTCAGTGTTATAAATCTTATCAAAAAGCTCTACTATATCCGCCCTTACTCCGCTTATCACATTACTTTCAGGTTCCTTATCACGAAGCAACTCACCCATTCCGTAAATGGTATCCGACGAAAAAATAAATACATAGTATTCACCATACTCAGAATTCAAGTAATAATGAATTTGATTTGGAAAAGCTATAAATATATCTCCCGTAGAAATCTTAAAAGCATTAATATCATTATAGCAAATCGCAGAACCGCTTTTTACATAAATCAACTCAATATTGCTATGTATATGCGGAACAGGCGAAAGTCTCCTTTGAACAGCATATGTATTCTTATGTCTTATTTCAATACTTACATTATCGCTATTTTTCATAATCCTTATAAACTATGTAATTAAATAATTACTTATGAGTGTAAAATTAAACCTCAGGAATTTCGATTTCGATTTCCTTGCCAAGCTCAGCAGAAGTAATAATACCATTGATAATAGCCTGGTTGTAGATAATCTCGCTTGAAGGAACAGTTGCCTTGCCGCCTTCTTTGATTGCATCAACAAATGAACGAATTTTCTTGTAGAAGAAGTCCCCATCATCCTTTATCATAGGAATTGTGTACTCAACTTCGCGGTCACCGCCAACAGTCTTATAAACAGTGAGAGGCTTGTCAAATGAACCATTCCAACAATTTGTTGAAGGAATTTTCAATCCGCCTTCTGTACCAAGAATAAGAGCGTCACCGCTTGTATCCATATTCATAGCCCAAGAAATACGGAAGTCAAGAATGATATCATTTTCAAGACGAACAAATGCTGCTGCAAAATCGTCAACGCCAAACTTCTCTGCGTATTCAGGATGTGTAGGATAATATCCTGGGTTTGTACCAAAGAAAGCAGATGTATAACCCGAAACTGTGAGAGGCTTAGGATATCCAACAGCGTTTAAAAGCATATCAAGTGAGTATGCACCGATATCACCTACTGCACCGATAACACCTGTTTCCTTTTCGATAAATGTTGTACCGAAAGGTGTAGGAATACCACGTCTGCGACCGCCGCCTGCCTGTAAGTAATAAATCTTACCAAGCTCGCCTGATTCAACGATTTTCTTAATCATCTGCATATTTGCACTCATTCTTGGCTGGAAGCCGATTGTCAAAATCTTACCGCTTCTCTTTTCAGCCTTCATTGTTTCAATAGCCTCTTCAAGAGTACCTGTAAACGGTTTTTCAAGCATAACATTTACGCCTGCATCCAAAGCACGAATTGCACAAGGTGCGTGCTGAGAATTGTATGTACAGATACTTACACCGTCGAGGTCCTTCTCTGCAGCCAAAAGCTCTTCATCGCTGTTGTAAATTCTGCAGTTTTCTACGCCATACTTCTCAGCAAACTTTGCAGCCTTACCTGGAACGATATCTGCCATAGCTACTACTTCTACGTCTTCCATCTTCAAGTACTGTACTATATGGCTCTCTGCAATCCAACCTGTACCGATAATACCGATTTTTACCTTTTTTGATGTGTCTACTACTTTTTCTTCTTCGAAAACTTTTTCAAAAGCGTCGAGTCCTGTTTCTTTTGCCATTTTAAATTCACTCCTTAAAATATTATTTATATAAACTTTTATTTATTTACTTATATTATGAACTGCTTTAAATAACGGCAACTCAGTTCAACCGAGTC
>CACWIG010000007.1 GCA_902760955.1 uncultured Ruminococcus sp.
TCTATAATGTGACTTTGACGCATATAAATCACTCCCATATATTATGCTATTTCAAATATATGACAAATATATGGGTTTTAGAATTTATATTATTGCAAATTTTTCTATGTTCATAGTCAACACCTCAATCTGCATCCTCATTAAGTGCCTCAATCAAGAAACTAACAGGGCGGAAACCGTCGTTACAAGAAATCATTGCAGATTTCTTGTTTTTCATCCAACCGTCATAAAAGTCCTCAGCGTTGTGAGAAAGTGCCATAACGAATGAGGACATACTATCCCAAGCACTGTCGCACATACCATCAGGCTTTTGCCATCCGTTTGCAATAAAGGTTTGACCGACTTTCATATTGCAGGCGTGCTCAATGGGATTTTCGTATTTTTCAATCAAATCATCATAGCGTGCCATTTTCATTACTGTAATTTTACATTTTTTCAAGGGTTACATCTCCTTTTCAAACTCAAACATCCCATCAAAATATCAGTCAGGTGCATAATGCAACACACCGATAGGTGTTGCGAAGTGTAAAGTATCTTTTTGACAGCCTATCACTTAGATTATCACCCTAAACATTCCGTGCTTATTACAATAAGCGTATAATATCCCGTGTCCTTTTCTCTTGAACCTAACGCATACATCTTGTTCGGGATACAGCTTTTTGATTTCAATGGTATCGCTTGAAATATATGCCACAAAAGAAATATAGTGATTTTTGCTCATAGGATGTGTCATTGTAATCAGGTGTTCGTTTTCCGCTTGTTCAACACATATTTGGTGTTCATCATCAGGTGCTTCAGCTTCAAGTTTAGGCAAATTTATGCCACAGCAAGTGAAACAGCCGTCACCCAAAGAGTTGATAACATTACCGCAAATTGGGCAGACATAAAACTGCATTTTCTTCATATTGGCTGATATGTTTTCATTGATTTTTAAATCACCCGTTAAGAGTTCCGAAAGTGAAACGCCCAATGCTTTTGCTAAATCCTCAATAACACATAAATCAGGCAGTCCTCTGTTAGTTTCCCATTTTGATACCGCTTTGTCGCTTACCATTATTTTATCCGCAAGCTCTTTTTGAGTAAGATTTTGTTTCTCACGGAGTTTTTTTATTGTTGTTCCTGTTACATATTCCATTTTTTTATCCTCCTTATTTGATAAACAAAGTATATCTCAAAAATGCTTGTTCTGCAACCTACTTAAAGTAGAGGAGGATGGTATGGAAGTATATATTTATCATACAAAATTATTTGAGTTTTTCGCTCCATTCACTTTCCTTAAATCCGATTAAAACAAAGTCTTTGCCTATTACAAGAGGGCGTTTTACAAGCATTCCGTCTGATGCAAGAAGTTTTAGTTGTTCTTCTTCAGGCATAGTAGGAAGTTTTGCTTTAAGCTCCATTGACTTATACAATAGACCTGATGTGTTAAAGAACTTCTTTAGAGGAAGCCCGCTCATTTCGTACCAGGCAGACAGCTCCTCAAAATTTGGATTATCTTCTTTTATATCACGAAGTTCATATGCTATTTTGTTGTCATCAAGCCATTTTTTCGCCCTTTGACAAGTCGTGCATTTTGGATAACAAATAAATTTTATCATAGTAATTCTCCATTCTTATCTTTCTATCTCATATGGCCAATCGGTAATACCGCCGAATTCTTTTACATTTGTATAGCTGAGTTTTGAAAGGCTTTCGGCGGCAATTTTACTTCGTCTGCCTGACCTGCAATACACAAGAATTTTTTTGTCCTTATCAGGTAGCATTTCTTCTGCTTTATTCTCGATTTGGGTATATGGAATTAAAATGCTACCTGCAATATGTCCCTCATCATATTCGTCTTGCTCTCTGACATCAAGGATAATAATATCCTCACCGCTATCCATTATCTTTTTGGCATCTTCTGCCGTAATTGTTTCATACATCGCTTTTTCTCCTTTATCAGTTACAATTATTGATGTCGGTCCATCGGCTCCGCCAATAATACCGATACTGCTATCATTTCCGCAAGCAGTAAGCATAATGCAAATTAAGATTGATATAATACAAAATATTTTCTTCATAATAATCTCCATCCCGCCACATTGCTTTGGCACAAATAATAATTAAATTAATCTTTTATTGGGTTTATGCTCTCCTTGTTATAGGGACATCTCTTGCCAAGGCATTGTTTGTTTTGAGCTGAATAGCCGCATCTTATATTTTTTGGCAGTTCCATTTCAATGTTTAAATATTCTTTTACAAATTCCACGGCAGATATAATCGCAGTAAAAGAGTTGCGTTTGCAACAACGGGGACCGCCGATTTCTCCTATTGCCTTTAGAGCATTTGAGGTAATTAGATTACCTTGTCCCCAACTTAAAGATGAAAGGGGAGTGGTTTTAGTTATTATACTGAAAAACATTCCCGTACTTACTGCGGCACCGCAACAGCCCCAATATCCGCAAGAACCGCCCGGATACTTACTGCCCCTTGACTTCATTTCATCAAGTGCATCTTTCAAATCAATATCGCCGCCTGAATTTTTATACGCAGTTAATAAAGAGGCACCCACCATAATATGGTGTTCAGGACCGTGCATATAAATATATGGTGAATTCATAATCTTTTGTATAAGCTCAACGGGGTTTTTTGAACTGCTTTTTAAACATAACTCAATTATCGCATTAACACCTTTTTCGGTATGACAGTTATCGCATATGAAATGCCCATCTTCGCACGCTGCATAGCTTTCAAATGAATTATGGCAATACTCGCACTCCATAAGCATTGGTTTATCAAAATATTGTAATGGCTTGCCGCACACAAGACAAGCACCTTTATTGCTTGACATATAAATTACCTCATACCAAAGATTTTGAAAAGTCATAGGCTGCTGCTGTTTCGGGATTTCTGTATTCGTGCTTTTCGTAATAGCCAATCAAGTTTCCCTCGTCATCACGCAGTGCAACCATATACACATCTTTGTTTTCTTTTTCGTTGTGGAATGTGTAAATCATATTATTTTTACGGCTTTCTTTAAACCAATCCACAACCTTTATAATAATCTCATTTGACTTTGCATTGTGACAATCAAGCAGAGAAGAGCCTGTTAAGTCCTTGTGATACCTCTGGATAGCAACCTTGTTCATATAGACTATTGTGTGATTAATATCGCAAATCACCACTGCGGACCTGTCTGTTTCAATTACACTTTTAAATAAGCTATACATTTCATACCTCCTTCTGATTATTCAGCCATATTGCTCCATTGATATTTATTTAAATTAACTTTGCAATCAATGACTTCAATTCCGTCTGCTTCAAGTTTTTCTTTTTGCTTTTCTATACCGCCAAAAGCGTATTGATGTGAGAGGAAACCTTTACTGTTTACAACCTTATAGCAGGGATATTTTTCGCCGTCGAGATTTGCGTGTAAAATGTTTCCCACTGCCCGTGCAAAATGCTGGTTTCCAAGCATTTTGGCAATTTGACCATAGGTTACGACTTGTCCTTTTGGTATCCTCTGTAAAATTCTATATACTTGTTCCCTCATATCAAATTACCTCTTTATAGATTTTATGATATTATAACACTATATCTATGAAAAATCAATGCTGCTACCGACTAAATTTAACAGCATTTCTGCAGTTGAAAAATTTTAGTTTATAAAAATAATAGTTGGTATTTTGTATTATTTTCCTGGTTTGAAAAATAATATATATATGCAATGGCAAGAGTAAAAATCCGAAATAATTTTAATGAATAATTGCCCAAAGCCCATACAGTTGCCAAGCCCAACTGCAATGAAAAATTATTTCAGACTTTTACAAACGGCTAAAATAATATATAAAACCAGGAATTATTTTCACCGTCAAGAAGTATACTCCATCCAAAGCTTGCAGTAAATGTGTTTGAAGCAACTAAGGGATTGCTTACACCAAAACCCAAAAGATGTCCGCACTTAGGATGTGCGCTCAAGTGGAACACTTATGAGCATACGTGGGACTGCTCGTGCCACGGCTCGCGTTTTACAGAAAACGGGGAAGTTATTGACAATCCCGCAACGGGAGATTTAAAATAACTATAGGCTTTGCGGTGACGCAAAGCCTATATTTATACCACTGTTATGTAAAACTGTGCTATTTGGGGAGAAAAATATTTGCTTAAATAATCTTGCTTTTGTGTATGGCATATGGTATAATCTTGAAAAATAAAAAATTAGTAAAGTATAGATGTGATGGTGATTCTATGATTTATTCTTTAGATGATATAAAACAAAAAGTACAGACTGTTGCGATCAAATATAATGTTGAAGCTATATACTTATTCGGATCATATGCAAGAGGGGAAGCAACAGAAGAAAGCGATTTGGATTTTTTGGTGTTTGGTGGTGGTGATTTTAAATTAACTAATATATTTGCTCTTGCTGAAGATTTGCGTGAAGTATTTGATAAGCCGATAGATGTTTTTGAAATACACGAAGTAAATGTCGAAAGCGAATTTTATAATACAATTATGAAAGAAAGGTTGTGCATAGCGTGAAATACTCCGATGAACAGCGATTACGAAAAATATATGATTATGCTGCCAAGTTATGCGACTATATAAAACAACACGATGTAACAAAAGAAGGATTGATGAACGATTACACTCTGCAATGGCTTGTAACCACACCGCTTTATAATATCGGAGAACAGGTATATTATTTATCTAAAGAATATAAGGAACAAAATAGCGATATTCCGTGGTCTATGATTTCGGGATTACGACACCGTCTTGTTCACGATTATGACGGAACAAATTGGAATATTATAGCTGATGTAATTATTGATGAATTACCATTGTTGCTTAAACAAATTGAAGGTTTATCCAAATAAACACAAAATATAGGCTTTGCGGTGACGCAAAGCCTATATTAATGCCACTGTTACTATGACAAATATATTAATTTTAATTATAACAGCTTAAAATAATTTCTTTTACATTCCAAGATACCATCCTTTCTGAGTTTACTGATTTCGGCAGATAATCCGCTGCGGTCCACTTCAAGATAGTCTGCAAGTTCTTGTCTGTTAAAGGGAATTTTAAAGCTGTTTTGATTATTCTTTTTAGCACAAAATGTAAGATATGTGAGTAGCTTTTCTCTTGTTGTTCTCTGTGATATAACCTCAATTTTTTGTTGAAACATAACAGTCTTTAAAGCCAAATCCTTCATCAAATTATAAATCAACTGCTGATGATGCGGACAGCCCTTTTGGCAGGTGTGCAAAATATGATTGCAATCAATAAACATAATTTCACTTCTCTCATTGGCAATAACCGATACGGGCATAGAGGTCATTTGCATACAGGCAAATGCCTCTGAGAAAAGTTCTCCTTCACATAGATTGCCTAAAATGCTTCTGTTACCGTAATAATCCGTTCGGGTTATCTGTACTGAACCTGAAAGCACTATGCCGATATATCTTGCAGGAGACCCCTCTGATAATATAGTATATTTTTTATCAAATATATCTGTTTTTGTCTTTAAACAGCCGAGCATTGTAATAATGTTATCGTCCGTTACATCAAAAAATAAAGGACATTTTTTTAATACATTTAAAAATTTTCTCATATACATCTCCGTTTTGTTGAAATTTCAACATACTCTGTATAAATATTATATTATAATTATGATATTAAATCAAGGAGGTATACAACAATGATTAGAAAGATAATTAAAATAGATGAAGAAAAATGCAATGGCTGTGGTGCTTGTGCAGCTGCCTGTCACGAGGGTGCGATTGATATGGTAGACGGAAAAGCGAAACTGACACGAGAGAATTATTGTGATGGTCTTGGGGATTGCTTGCCTGCCTGTCCCGTAGATGCTATCAGCTTTGAAGAGCGTGAGGCACCTGCGTATGACGAGGAAGCCGTAAAACAGGCGCAACTTAAAAAGAGTACTGACACACTTCCCTGCGGATGCCCAGGTACGCAGTCAAAAACTTTGAGAAGAGAGACAAATTCTACGGTACCGACACAAAGCATACAAAGTCAGCTTATGCAGTGGCCTTGCCAGATAAAACTTGTTCCTGTAAACGCACCGTATTTTGAGGATGCAAATCTTTTGATTGCGGCAGATTGCACAGCTTATGCCTACGGAAATTTCCATAATGAATTTATGAGGGGTCATATTACGATTATCGGATGTCCTAAGTTGGACGAGGGTGACTATCGGGATAAACTGACACAGATTATTGCAAGCAACAATATTAAAAGCGTGAAAATAGTACGTATGGAGGTTCCTTGTTGCGGCGGCATAGAAAATGCGGCAAAAAGAGCCATTCAAAATAGCGGAAAATTTATTCCGTGGCAGGTTGTTACAATATCAACAGATGGCAAAATAATTGAATAAGTTGTATCGAAAATGCAGGAGCCGAGTATGGTTCCTGCATTTTAATATTTATATTATAATTAACTTATATTTAACCTATGTAATTTATAATAAAAAACAGAAAGGATGATGGCGATGAAACGTACGATATGTTTATTAACAGCAATGAGCTTAACAATAATCTTTTTGTTTTGTTCTTGCGTAAGCAGTAAAAAAGAAAGCGTAACTTCTCCTGAGGTTACAGATAAACTTGAGATTTCGGTTTTAAAGGTCGGTCAGGCTGATGCGATTATAATAAATACAGAAAACCACTGTTTTATTATTGACTGCGGTGAGGCAGATGATGGTGATGAGGTGGTAAAGTATTTAGCAGAAAAGAATATAAACTATGTTGATTGTCTTTTTGTTACACACTTTGACAAGGACCACGTAGACGGTGTGCCAGAGGTGCTTAGTAATATATATGTAGAAAAAATTATTACACCTGATTATATGGGAAACAATGATGAGTACGAAAACTTTGTAAAAGAAAAGCAGTTTACTTCGGATGCCTCCCACGAACTGAGAACACCTATCAGCGTAATTCTGGCACAGGGCGAATATCTTTTGGATATTGCCGACAGCGAAAAGGAAAAGGAGTTGGCTAAAAGCATTGTTGACAAATCAAATCAGGTATCAAAGCTTGTTTCAAGACTCTTGCTCCTTGCACGCATAGACAGCAACAGACAAAAAATCAACAAAGAAAAAGTTGACTTCAGCGTTCTTGTAGATATTGCCACAGACGGAATGAGGGAATTGGCAAAGAGCAAGAACATAGTTATTCTCACAGATGTCAGTGAAAACACCATTGTAAATGCAGACGAGGCGTTGCTTTTAAGTGCTGTTTCCAACCTTATCAGCAATGGAATAAAATATGGCAGAGAGTCAGGCCACGTTATAATCAAGGCATCAAAATATGGGGATAGTACGGAGATTGTGGTTGCTGATAACGGCATAGGTATTTCAAGCGAGAATTTGGAAAAGATATGGGATCGTTTTTACCGTGTAGATGACGTCAGAAATGACGAATACGGCAGCAGCGGTTTAGGCTTGTCTATGGTAAAGAGTATAGTAGAGCTTCATAACGGCAAAATTTTTGTTAAGAGCCAGCTCGGAAAAGGAACGGAATTCAGAATAGTATTGTAGGGGACGGCGTCCCAGGCGTTTCGCAAAATACGCAAGAACCATATTTGATGAATTTTTGCAAATGTATTGACAAGCAGTATAGAAAATACTATAATTAAGATAATAATTATATATATCTTAAGGAGGAATTTTTTATGAAATATGTATGTGATGTATGCGGATGGGAATATGATGAGGAAGTTGGATGTCCTGATTGTGGTATAGAACCAGGCACAAAGTTTGAGGATTTACCTGACGATTTTGTTTGTCCTCTTTGCGGAGTAGGCAAAGACCAATTTTCTGAGGCATAATATATCATACTTTGTATGCAATAATAATGGAGGTACTTTGTATGAAAAAGGTTACATTTAATTCTGATGAAGAAGTTGTTAAGACTGTGAAAATGGGTCTTGAAAAGACAGGCGGTTACTGTCCTTGCAGACTTGAAAGAACTGAAGATAATAAGTGTATGTGCAAAGAGTTCCGCGAGCAGATTGCAGACCCCGATTTTGAGGGTTTTTGTCATTGTATGTTGTATTATAAATCAAAATAACAGCACAAAGGAGGCTATTATGGCAGAGGTTGTTGTTACAAAGAATAATTTTGAAACAGAGGTATTAAAATCTGACATTCCCGTAGTTGTTGACTTTTGGGCGACTTGGTGTGGCCCTTGCAGAATGTTGGCTCCTGTTCTCGCTGATATTGCGGAGCGGTACGAAGGCAAGGTAAGGGTTGCAAAAGTAAATGTAGACGAGGAACCTGAGCTTGCAATGAAGTTTAATGTTGTGAGTATTCCTATGCTTCTGTATTTCAAAGATGGTGAAATATCAAGCAAATTAATAGGATATGCACCAAAGGAAGAAATAGAGGCTATGTTTGTTTAGAAAGATAAAGTCACACCGCATAATAAAATGCGGTGTGCTTTTATATTGAATATCATAGTTGCCAATTTTTCTCAAGCGGGCGATTCGTGAATCGCCCCTACAAATGCATAGGGAGCCTATTATAAATTCAAAATAATTTTTCCATTGCAGTTGGGCTTGGCAACTGTATGGGCGAAGGGCAATTGTTCAATAAAATTATTTTGAATTTATAAAATTAAAAATCCGAAATTGTGGATAACTCTCAAAAAAGCCCTCTATGTAGTAAAGGAGGGTGGCACACGAAGTGTGACGGGAGGATTGTCACTACTATGTAAAACAATCCCTCAGTCACTTCGTGACAGCTCCCTTTGCTACATAGGAGCCTGTAAACGGAGAAAATATACAAAAGAGAATTGCAAAGCCCACTATTTTACGCGAAAATTCACGTTTTACAAAGGGCTAATGAAATATAATAACAAAGGAGAAGATAAAAGATGTATGTTGCAAATTCAGACAGATATAATAAAATGAAGTTTGCGTTTAGCGGCAAAAGCGGTTTACAGATACCGAAAGTTAGCTTGGGTCTGTGGCATAACTTTGGCTCTGTAGATGTTTATGACAATATGCGTGATATGTGTTTTACGGCATTTGATAATGGTATTACGCATTTTGATATTGCCAACAACTACGGTCCCGTACCTGGAAGTGCGGAAACAAATTTTGGACGAATATTAAAAAACGATTTGTCTGCATACCGTGACCAACTGATTATCAGTACAAAGGCAGGTTATGATATGTGGGAAGGTCCTTATGGCAGCGGCGGCAGCAGAAAATATCTTATTTCAAGCCTTGATGCCAGCCTTAAGAGATTGGGACTTGACTATGTTGATATATTTTATCATCACAGAATGACACCCGAAACCCCTCTTGAAGAATCTATGCTTGCCCTGTCCCAAATTGTGAAAAGCGGAAAGGCTCTATATATCGGAATTTCAAATTACGATGGAGAGAATATGAAAAAGGCATCTGATATTCTAAATGAGCTGAACGTGCCGTTTATCATTAATCAAAACAGATATAATATTTTTGACAGACGGGTAGAGAGCAATGGTCTTTTAAAGGCGGCTGAGAGTGAGGGCAAAGGCGTAATATGCTTCAGTCCGCTTGACCAGGGTAGATTGACAGACAGATATTTAGACGGAATTCCCGCAGGCAGTAGGGCATCTAAAAATCATTTTCTAAAGACAAGTCAAATCACTCCTGAATTGATAGCTAAAGTAAAAGGGTTAAGAGATATAGCCGCAAACAGAGGACAAAGCCTTGCACAAATGGCTCTGTCGTGGGTGTTAAAGGATACGGCTGTGACAAGTGTATTAATTGGTGCATCTTCGTCAGAGCAAATTCTTGATGACTTAAAGTGCGTTGACAACACCGAGTTTTCAGCGGAAGAATTAAAAATGATTGACGATATAGTTTTATAGTATATGTGATATACTTAAAAAGAGGCTGTTAAAAAAGTCAAACATATCGGTTTGTCGGAATCTGCCAACCCCTACATTTTGTATTATGTTTAACAATTATACAAAATATATTGTAGGGGACGGCGTCCTCGACGTCCCGAAAATTACTTTTTTAACAGCCTTTTGTTATTCAACTATTTTAAAATGTCCGTCCTCCATATGAAGATGCGTGTCGCATATTGAAAGAGCGGCGTTTTTGTGCGATATAAAAAATATTGTCTTTGTGTTAAGTTTCTTGATGTTTGCAAGTAAATCTTCTTCGGTTTGGGCATCAAGTGCAGAGGTGCATTCATCAAGCATAAGAATAGGTGCGTTACAGCATAAGGCTCTTGCCACCGCAATTCTCTGTATCTGACCTTCCGACAAACCCAAGCCGTGCTCGCCGATTTTTGTGTCAAAGCCGTCTGGCAGAGAGGTAATAAAATCATATATACAAGCCGTCTTTGCGGCAGAAATCATTGCCTCTTCAGATAGATTTTCATTGCCGAAGGTTATGTTTTCCCTCAGGCTTCCCGAGATTAGCAGATTGCCCTGCGGCACATAGGCAAACAGCGAACGTGTTGAGGCGGCTAAATCAATGGGCGATGCATTTGTTTTGACAAAAAGTTTCCCTGATGTGGGAGAGTACAGACCAAGCATCAGCTTAAATAATGTTGATTTTCCTGTTCCTGAAAGTCCTGTTATAGCAACACAATCTCCTTTTTTAATAGAAAATGTCGTGTTGGATATGATTGACTTTTTGTTGTATCCGAAGTTCAAGCCCTCGGCACATATATGTGTCATATTTTCATATACTGAATTTGCATCAAAGTCTAAAGCGGATATTTCATCAGGAATATCCTCAAGCTCGGCTAAACGCTCAGCCGATGCCATAGCACTGTATAATTGCGTTATCAGAGATGATGCATTAAAGAATGGCGATGATATCTGAGATACTATCTGCATAAACGCCATCAATGTGCCGTAGTCCATTGCTTTGTTTGCAATCATAAAGGCTCCCCAACAGAGAGTTGCATAATATACAAATCTGTATATAAGGGTTGCACCTCCGCCTGCAATATTGCCCATATGATTACGCAGAATTTGCAAATCATATATTTTTTGAAGATAGCTGTCAAGCTTCTTAAGGAGCGGTCCGCTGTTTGAAAATGTTTTTACAACCACCATATTCTCAGTACATTCTTGAGTAAAGCCTCGCATTACTCCCGCTGCCTCTCGGGTTTTTCTGTGAATTTTTTTGTAAAAGGGTTTAAGGCAAAATGCACATAAAACTATAAACAATCCCACAAGCAGAACAAAACAGGCATAGCTTTTACTGAAAGATAAGATTAATATAAACCCAGCAACAGCTTTTGCTACAATAGATACTGCCTCAGGTACAAACGAGGTTATACCTGATATTACTATATCAATATCGCTTGTAAATCTGTTTAAAATTTCACCCGAATGCATATCGGAAAGCTTTGAATATTCTTTTTTTGTTATCGTTTCAAAAAAGCTGTGACGCATATCCTTTTCCAACCTGCCCTCTATTACGGCACGCAGATGGGAGTTCAAAATCATAACACCAACTGTTACAACAACAAAGATGAGCAAGACAATGGCGTACTTTATTATATCGCCCTTTGCATCAGCCAATGAGGCGGAATTCACTGCCGAATTTATTATCGCCTTGGAAAGGAGTGCAGGCACAATATAACTTACGGATACCAACATACTTAAAAACGTCAATAATATTATAAGCCCCATTTGTTTTTTCGATTTATTTAAAAGCCACATAACAGAATTTTTTTGTTTTTTCTTCATTAGCCCACCTCCTCATTAGCATTATACCATTATGCAGACACACCGTCAAGCAATGAACGAAAAAATGATGTAAAAGTGGTTCTAATTCGGGACAAAGTGTCATAACAATATTCTATAAGAAACATAGGGTGAAAGTACAAAAACGAACCTGCCAAAAAAAATTAATTTAGGCATCTTTCGGCTTGTCGTCTTTGATAGGCGTCAGCCTATCTGCATTCTCCGCACCAAAATCTGCTCAAAATTACTATGTTTTTGGTCGGAGAATTTTGAAAGAGGAAATTTTTGGTTTATCAAGGCAAAAGCGGAGATAATCCTGACGGATTACCGAGTATTTTAACGCAGATAAACATAAATTTACCTTTCAAAATCACGGTTCGGATTTATACTATCACCCTAGGGTGAAAGGGTGAAAGGTATGAATAAACAAAGGATAGCCGAGGTGTTGCACTATCTTCCGCAGAGCATAGGCGACTTGCTGAACAGGCTTATGTCGGATGAATGGATAGAGATTGAAGAAATAAGATTGAGATGTAATGCACCGCTGACGGTAGGGGTGTGGGGAGAGAGCTGTTTTATAACTAACACAGGAGGAATAACAAATTATGAGAGTGATGCTTATAAGGTTACGTCGGAGGAAGTCGGTACGGCGTTCCGAAAAATCTGTGAAAACTCAGTTTACGCACATATGGAAGAAATTAGAAGAGGTTATATTACGATTAAGGGAGGCCACAGAGTCGGTATTTGCGGAAAAGCCGTCTGTGAGGAAGGAAGAATAAAAATGTTTAAAGAGATAAGCTCTTTAAATTTCAGAATTTCACATCAAATTATCGGACTTGCTGACGGAATAATCGACACAATAATAAACGGGAACGAGATAAACAGTACATTGATTATCTCTCCGCCGCAGATGGGTAAGACAACTCTTTTGAGAGATATTCTCCGTCAGGTGTCCGACAAGGGCTTTAAGTGCGGAGCGGCAGACGACAGAGGCGAGCTTGCGGCTATGTATCAGGGTATACCCACAAATATGGTAGGTGCTCAAACCGATATAATTGACGGAGCACCAAAGGCGGAGGCGGTGGAAATGTTGCTGAGAACAATGTCGCCTAAAGTAATTTTCAGCGATGAGATAGCCTCTGATGCTGATGTTGCCGCTCTCAGAGTGGCGGCAGGAACAGGAGTTAAAATTATTGCAACGACTCACGGTGATTGTGTGGAAGAAGTTATGTCAAGAAAATTTTTAAAGCCCGTCTTTGAAGATAAAATATTTTCTCAGGCAATCTTGCTCCGCAGAGATTTTTCCACCCCCGAGTCCGTTACATACACAAAGGCGGTTAAGCTGTGAACTATTCTTTAAAGCTCCTTGCCGCCGTAATGGTCATATTCGGCGGCGGATATGCGGGCGTTCTCTTGTCCTCCGCCTTTTCAACGCGGGTCAGACAGCTTAAGCAGTTGAGCAATGGAATTTCTCAAATCGGTTTTAACATTAATTTTCTGCATATGAATGTTGCGGACTCTATAAAATGTGCATCAGGACTTGTCAAAGGAACAGTAAACAAAATCTTTATGTGTGCGGCAGAGGACATATCTTCAAACGGAATAAAACCATCGGTTGCCTTTGACAGAGCAATGCGAAGGTATGGCGACGACTTGTGCCTGACTTCTGCCGACAGAGAGATTATCAAGGAGTTTGCCGACAACCTTGGTATAGGAGACGCTGAAAGCGAAATGAACAACATCAAGGCGGCGGCAGCAAAGTTACACCTTGCCGAAGCCGAGGCAGAGTCCGAGCGTGACCAAAAGGGCAGACTATGGAGGGGCGTTGGAATATTAGGCGGAGTGTTTGCGGTCATACTTTTGTTTTAAACGGTGAGGGTTAATATGGATGGAGTAGATTTGATTTTCAAGGTTGCCGCTATCGGTATTTTGGTTGCTGTTTTAAATGTTTTGCTGATGCGTGCAGGGCGTGAGGAACAGGCGTTGATGACAACCATTGCAGGTTTGGTTACGGTTTTGCTTGTAATCGTCAAGGAGATAAGCGGTTTGTTTGATACGATAAAATCGTTGTTTGGACTTTAAATATGCTGATATTTAAGATAATCGGAATAGGACTGACGGGAGCAATACTTTCATTGATTGTAAGACAGTACAAACCTGAGCTTGCTGTTGCAATACCTATTCTTGTGGCGGTAATCATCATAGGTATTTGTGCCCCGTATATAGAAACAGTTGTTGCTATGATTGAAAATATGGCTGACAGCACAGGTATAGAGATGAGCCAGGTGAGAATAGTAATAAAGATTATCGGTGTGGCTTATATATGCCAATTTGCATCTGATATATGCAAGGATATAGGCGAAAGCTCTGTAGCAAGCAAAATCGAGCTTGGGGGCAAGGTGGTTATTATTACTCTTTCTATGCCGATAATATATAATCTTTTAGAGCTTGTAAGCAGAATAGTAAACCTTTAGAAAAATACGGAGTTATACATATGAAACAAAAGCTGATTGTGCATATCGTTATATTGCTTTTTATCCTGATGTATAGTGCAGAAGTTGCGGCAGAGAAAACCACTTTAGATAAAGATGATTTTTACTCGGTTCTTGATGATTATGCCGAATTTTACGGAGAGATTTTTGAAGACGGAATTGGTGAAATAGATGGCGGCAATTCCTTTTTGAATATGTTGCCTGAGTTCAAGGCTTCCGATGTATTAAAAAGTTTTAACAACGGCGAGGTGGCATTCACGCCAAAACAGTTGTTAGAATACTTTTTAAGGCTTTTGCTTGGCGAGGTATACTCGGCGGCAAAGCTGATGGCGGTAATACTTGCAATGGCGGTATTGAGCTCATATTTAAGCGGTTTAAAATCGGGATTTGGTGAAAGCTCTGTATCTACTGCCGCGTTTTACGTCTGTTATATAGTAACCGCAGGAATAGCGGCAACTGTTTTTTATGATACGGCAAACTGTGCATCAAAAGCTGTAGAGAATGTTGCACTGTTTATGAAGATAATTGTGCCTTCGGTAATGGTGTTGTTAATGACAAGCGGAGCTACAATTTCGGCAACTGTTTTAGAGCCGACAATGCTTGCAATTGTAGAAATCGTTGTACCTATTGTGCAATATATTTTTATTCCTGCGGTTATGATTTCTACCGCATTAAATATAGTAAACGGTATGTCGGATAAGTTCAAAACGGACAGAATGGTTAAGCTTTTGAACAGCGTTGTCAAATGGGGCTTATCTGTTACTCTGACGATTTTTGTAAGTCTTGCAGGACTTAAAAGCATAGCCTCGGCAGGTGCGGACGGACTTACCATCAAGTTGAGCAAATTTGCAGCCTCTAATCTTGTGCCTATGGTTGGCGGCATTTTAGCTGAATCGGTTGAAACTGTAATGAATTGCAGTGTTGTAATCAAAAATTCAGTAGGAATATTGGGGATAATATGCTTGGTGTTAATTGCCCTGAGACCTGTTTTAAAGCTTGGTGCAATACTAATCTTGTTCCGTTTGACCGCCGCCGTTGCAGAGCCTGTGTCAGAGCCTAAACTGATAAATTGTATATCAAGGCTTGCGGATTCCGTTGCGGTGCTGTTTTCCATAGTGGTGGCTGTCACAGTGATGTTTATAATCGTTGTAACAATACTTATAAATGCAGGAAACAGTGCCATTATGTTCGGCGGATAGGAAAGGTAGATATGACGGAGTTTTTAAGAGAATGGACAATGACGCTTGCAGGTATTATTGTGTTTGGCTCTCTGTGTGAGATGATTTTGCCGGGCGGAGTGTACAAAAAATATATACATTTGGCAATCGGTCTTATGCTGTGTCTTGCTGTTCTGTCACCTTTGGCGAGGAATAAGTCGGAGATTGACACAAGCTTTATGGAGCCTGAAACATACGCAATGCTTGAAGTGCCTGAGGAAACACAAAGAAACGAAGTTTTAAGGATATACAAGGATAATCTTTGTAAGAATATGACCGAAGAAGTAAAGAAATATTCTGATTTGGAATTTGATATCAAGTGTGATGTCAGCGAAGATGATGATAGCTTTGGGGTAATAAAAAATGTATGGATAACAGTTGATGCAGAAAGAGGCGAAAGACTTGATAACAGATGTGTGGAAGCCTTGAAGAATATATATGGAATAGATGATGGGTGCATAAGCATAAAGTATTTAGGGTGAGAGTATAAACCCGAACCGTTTGGACTTATACTATCACCTTAGGGTAACAACGATAAGTGGGGCGATTTCCGTAATGAGTTTTAGGGATATGCTTAGTAAAAGAGAAATCTCTGAAGATGGCTATGAGAAGAAAAAGCCAAATAAAGTTTTAATCATAATAATAATTCTGGCAGTAGTTATTCTGGCTCTCAGCAGTTTTTTTGAAGCGGACAACACGCCTTCAAAAGAGAATACCAGTGATGCTGACACTGTTGAAAAGTTCGCAAGAGAGCAGGAACGCAGACTTGAAATGATTTTGAAAAAGATTAACGGAGCAGGAGATGTTTCGGTGTTTATAAGCGTTGACAACGGAGGTGAAAAGGTTTTAGCACGTGACAATAAAAACAAACTTTCAGAGGAGACAAACGGCTCTGAATTATCAAAAAACGAGGAGTACGAAAGCCAAATTGTCAAAGGCGGAAAAGGCTCGGGCGAGGAACCTTATGTGGTAGAAGAAAGAACACCTGAGATATCGGGAGTTTTAGTCGTGGCAGAGGGCGCCTCCAGCGAAAAAGTCAGGCTTGAAATCTATGATGCGGTCAAGGCTGTGTTCGGAATTGCACCGCACAGAATTAAAATTACATATTAATTTTGAAGGGGTATGTGAATTATGAGCAAACAAAATAAAAATTTTCAGTTTAAAGGAAAGCAGATTTTACTATTAGGGCTTGTGGCTCTTGTCATTACTGCGGGATATTACAGATGGAATATAGAAAAGGAACAGCTGTCGTTAGCGGTTCCTGCCGCCAACGAAATGTCTGACGGGGCAGTAAGCGACGGCGAAAATCAAGAACAAAGCGACAATAACGGACAGGGGAGCGAAAGTTCTTCCACTGATGAGATAACAAAGCTTAAACAGACGCGTGATACTTCAAGAAGTCAATCCACAGAGGAATGGACAAAAATAACAAAGAGCAATGATGCATCGGCTGAGAATAAAAAGGATGCCGAAAAAAAGATTGCCGCAGAGGCTGACCACGCAGACAAAGAGAGAAAAATAGAAACACAGGTCAAGGCAAAGGGATATGCGGATTGTATTGCCTATGTTGACGAAAACGGTGTGTCAGTAACAGTTCAAGGCGGTGAGGTAAACGGTGAGAAAGTCGCTCAAATTAAAGATATTATTGTTTCGGTGACAAATGTTCCCGTTAAAAATATAAAGATAAATGCTTTGTAAAACAAAACGTGCATTCCAAAGATAAAAGGCTTTGGAATGCATTTTTAATTATTTGAATAAAAATGTTGTAATATAAAATTTTATGTGTTATAATAACCTTACGGCATAAACAAAATCAAAGATTTTGATGCCTGAAAGAACATTTGAACATAACACTTCGCATCGACAAGCTCAGCTTCGTTACAGGGGAATGAAAATCTTTCAGATTTTCTATTGGGACTGTTAAAAAAGCACCTTTCGGGACGTCGGGGACGCCGTCCCCTACAATGTATTTTGTATGATGCTTAAACTTCACACAAAATGTAGGGTTTGGCGGTTTCCGACAAACCGCTGTATCATACTTTTTTTAACAGCCCCACTCAGCAATACCTATGGTGTGTTGTGTTGCTGTTGTAGGGTTCGGCGTCCTCGACGAACCGCAATACAATGAATAATTAAATTACAATATATAAAATATAAATGTAAATACGTATATAACTTTATATAAAGGAGATGTTTATATGGATAAAACAGTAAACACTGAAACTTTTAAGGACAATGGAACAGTTAATATTTCTGACGAGGTAGTTGCAGTTATGGCGTCATTGGCGGCAACAGGTGTTAAAGGTGTTGCAGGTATGTCGGGCGGTGTCGCAGGGGGGTTTGCGGAACTCCTCGGAAAGAAGAGCCTTTCAAAAGGTGTTAAAATTGTTAAGGATACCGATAAGGTTGCACTTGACTTGTCAATCGTTGTAGAGTATGGCTCTAATATACCTGATGTTGCCTGGGAGGTTCAGGATAAGGTAAAGACTGAGATAGAAACAATGACAGGCATCAATGTAGAAAGTGTAAATGTATCTGTTGACGGAATAAATGTTCCTGCAGATGGTTTAAAACAGGACACTGCTGTCGAAAAAAATGAAAGCGATGAAGCTACAGAGGAATAGGACAGGTAATATGAACAGAAGACAAGCAAGAAAGCAGGCGTTTTTATTGCTTTTTCAGTATAAATTTCAGCCTGACGATATGGAGCTTTTATTAGAGAGATTTTTTGAGGAAAACAATGCCGCAGACCAGAGCAGTTATATTGAAGACGTTGTTAAGGGCGTTATCTCTAAAAAAGAGGAAATAGACAATGTCATAAATGAATTTTCAAAGGATTGGGATGTTGACAGACTTTCATCTGTCAGCCTTGCTGTTTTACGTCTTGGTGTATATGAGATTATGTATGTTGACGATATTCCGTCAGCTGTTTCGGTAAATGAGGCTGTTGCCCTTGCCAAAGAATTTGAAGGTGAAGAGGCGGCTCCGTTTATTAACGGAATAATGGGCAAAATTAAGGAGAAATTCAACTGATTATGATTGAGGAAAGAAAGGCTTTATCTGTTACTCAGGTCAACTTATATGTAAAAGATGTAATAGCGAGAGATGATATCCTCTGTGATATTCTTGTAAAGGGTGAGCTTTCAAACTTTAAAGCTCATTCCTCGGGGCATATGTATATGTCTTTAAAGGATGACAGCGGTGTTATCCGTGCTGTTATGTTTCGTTCCAGTGCGTCAAAATTGAATTTTAAACCCCAGAACGGCACAAAAGTTATTGCACACGGCAGAATTGGCGTATATGAACGTGACGGTCAATATCAATTATATATAGACGATATGCAACAGGACGGACAAGGTGATTTGTATGCCGCCTTTGAACAACTTAAGATAAAGCTTGCGGCAGAGGGACTCTTTGACCCGATACATAAAAAGCCTTTGCCTAAATATCCTAAGAAGGTTGGCGTTGTTACCGCTCCTACGGGAGCGGCTATCCGCGACATAATCAACGTGCTTACAAGACGTTTTTCCTATTCGGATATCGTGTTATATCCCGTTTTGGTTCAGGGCGAAAATTCCGCCGCAAGCATTGTAGAGGCCATAGAGTATTTTAACAAATCCAGGATAGCAGATGTATTGATTGTCGGCAGAGGCGGAGGCTCCATAGAGGACTTGTGGTCCTTTAACGAGGAGGTTGTTGCCCGTGCCATTTATAACAGTGAGATACCAATAGTATCAGCGGTAGGACACGAGATAGATTTTACCATATCGGACTTTGTTGCCGATTTGCGTGCACCTACACCGTCTGCTGCGGCGGAGCTTGTGGTTCCCTCGCAGATTGAACTTGCCGAAAAGTTTAACAATGTCTACAAAATGATGTATAGGCAGGCGTTGAGGGTTATAGAAAATCGAAGATTGCAGATTGAAAAGTGCAAAGACAGAGCTGTGTTTAAAAACCCGTTGCGTAATATCGACAGCGACAGACAGTATCTTGATAATCTTGCACATATGTTCGAAACAGCGTGTAAAACGGCAGTTGCCGCAAAACGTCAAAAGGTAGCGGAAAACGCCGCAAAGCTTGATGCACTAAGCCCTTTGGGAACTCTCGGCAGAGGTTATGCCTTTGCTAAAGGTTCATCTGGGGCGGTTATTAAATCTATATCTCAGGTGAGCGCAGGTGACAGAGTTACCATAAGGGTATCGGACGGCGACTTTAAAGCAGAAGTTATTGATTAATATAAAGGTGAATGTAATGAGTGATAAAAACAGTTTTGAAAAGAATTTGAGTGAGCTTGAACAGGTTGTTAAGGCTCTTGAAGATAACGAGGTCAGCCTCGACAAAATGATTGAGCTTTTTGAAAAGGGTGTAGGTCTTACCAAAGAATGTACCAACGCATTAAATGCGGCAGAACAGAAAATCACAATTTTGATGAAAAACCGTGATAACGGCGAAATGACAGAACAACCATTTAATGCTGAATAGCTGAGGTGTGACTATGGACTTTAATGAACAATATGATATATATTTAAAAGCGGTTGAAAAAAAGATAGAAGAATATTTCAAATCTCTTAATATTCCGCAGAAAAACGTTCTTGATGCTATGAAATATGCGATTACCGCAGGTGGAAAGAGGCTCAGACCTGTGCTTGTTCAGGCGGCGGCAGAGGTTTGCGGTGCGGATATGGAGGATGCGGCAACTGTTGCTCTTGCAATGGAATGTGTGCATAATTACTCTCTGATACACGATGATTTGCCGTGTATGGACAATGATGATTTAAGACGCGGCAGACCCACCTGTCACAAGGTATTCGGAGAGGATATAGCTCTTCTTGCAGGTGACGGACTTTTAAACTCCGCCTTTGAGATTTTATCTGACAAAAGCAGATACAAATCAATCAGTGATAAGGCACTTTTAAAAATAGTCAGATGTTTATCTGTTGCCTCAGGGGTATTCGGAATGATAGGCGGTCAGGTTGTAGACCTTGAGTGCGAAAAATGCAATGACGTTACTTTGGAGGAGTTGTCATACATTCACGCCAACAAAACGGGTGCGTTAATTCGAGGGGCTGTAAAATGCGGTTGTCTGTGTGCTGACAATGACAAAGGCAATGAATATATAGACATATTGGACAATTTTGCAGAAAAGTTAGGACTCGCCTTTCAAATAAAAGATGATATATTAGACTTTGAAGGTGACGAGGCGGTGCTGGGCAAACCGATAGGCAGTGACGAGAAGAGCGGAAAGAGTACATATGTAACAATATTGGGGATGGATTCCGCAAAGGAATATCTTGACAAATGTACCCAAGAGGCAAAGGCTGTGCTTGAGCCTTTGGGTGAAAAGGGTGAGTTTTTCTCTTGTCTTGCTGACTATCTATTAAAGAGAAATTATTAGGGGTAGGATGAATTTAATGTATTTTACGCAATTAATTAATAATACAACACTTATAGTAGTAATTCTTTCGTGGGCATTGTCGTGTCTGATAAAGGGAATACTTGTGTGTGTCAGAGATGGAAAAATTGATTGGACAAGATTTACGGGGTCGGGCGGTATGCCGTCATCACACTCGGCGGTGGTGACATCTCTTGCCGCTTCCGTTGCCATACACGACGGATTGGGTTCCACCACATTTGTGATATGCTGTGCGTTGGCTTTTGTGGTTATGTATGATGCATCGGGAGTTCGCCGTGCGGCAGGTAAGCAGGCGTCGGTCATCAATATGATTATTGATGCGTTGGAGGAGTCCTCGCCTGTCAAAAAGGAAGAAAAGTTAAAGGAATTGCTTGGACATAAGCCTGTTGAGGTTTTTGCAGGCGCTGTTCTTGGAATTATAATTGCCCTTACATATAAATTTTTATTTGGTATGTGATTATAAAAAATATAAAAAATCATTAAAAGGTATTGACATAACCATAGTTTTGTGGTAAAATAGCATCTGTTAAATGATTTGCGGGAGTGGCTCAGTGGTAGAGCGTCACCTTGCCAAGGTGAACGTCGCGAGTTCGAATCTCGTCTTCCGCTCCATAATAAAACGGACACTCATTAGAGTGTCCGTTTTATTATGGAGCGGAAGACCTGTGGACGAAAGATGCACGCGAGCGACCGAACATATGTGCAATATATGCAAATTATGTCTGTAGGGGACGATGCCCACATCGTCCCATCACACACGTATAAATACCATTACCGTTAATTTTATATCTGTAGGGGACGGCGTCCTCGACGTCCCGCAAATATGAGAACAAATGTGCAACAAATTATGCGTTTGGCGAACATAGTAACTGAGCCTATCGTTGAACCCTACAATTAAGCAAGGAATACAAATTCAAAATATTTTTTCATTGCGGTAGGGCTTGGCAACAGTATGGACTTTGGATAATTTAGTCAATAAAATTATTTTGAAATTGATGTTATAATAGTTTCGGAATAAAATAGGACAACATTCCCTATATTACACAATAATTTTTGCACATTAAAAAACTGCCGAGATCTCGGCAGTTTTTCGATTTTAACTCAATTTATTTCTTTCTGATATTTATAAGCCTTACAATAATAGGACACAAAACAATGTTCACCAAAACTTCAACTAAGAAGTTTACGCCGACAAGTCCGTAAATCATATAACTTGCGGCATTGGCAAAGCCAAGCTGTTCTGCCCAACCTGTGATAAGACCCATAAAGAATAATTTACAGCCTATCAGGAAAATACCTGTGTTCACAATCGGACAAGCAAGTGCCGCACAAGCGACTGCAACGGTTCTATTCCTCTGTGCAATAAGGTCATAGACCAAACCCGAGATGAAGCCTGCCAAAGCACCTTTTACCAATACAGTTGCAACTGTGCCGACGGGATTTACCGCCATAAAAGCCGCACTGTCTGTAAGTAACACGGCTATGCCGAAAACAAGGCCAAGCCAACCGCCTGCCCATTTACCGCACAGAGCCGAGCCGATTACAATAGGTACAAGTACGAGAGAAATCGAGAATACGCCAACACGTATAAACGAACCCATAAACTGCAGTACAAATACTAAAGCAGTTAGTATCGCACAGGTTACCAGACTTCTTGTGTCAAATGTCTTTTTTGTTTTTTCCATATTAAATTCCTCCTGACTGTCACTCATATAAAATGATGCAACGTCTAAAATTATATATTTATTTATTTTTTTTATAAATAATTTGTAAGCCCTTTAATATTAAATCATCATCCATAGTGATTTTGTGTTTGCAATAAGGGATAATGGCTTTAGATAAACCGCCTGTTGCAATTATTTCGGGCTTGTACCCCATTTCCTCCTCAATTCTGTCAATCATTCCGTCTATCATAGCCGCATTGCCAAAGACAATGCCTGACTGCATACAATCAACAGTGTTGCGTCCCATAACACGCTTCGGTGCCTCAAGGCTGATTTGCGGAAGCTGAGCTGTTCCTCCTGCGAGAGCCTTTAGCGATAACTCAACACCTGGGATAATTGAAACACCGCCGAAGCAAGCATTTTCATCTACAATCATCATCTTGGTTGCAGTTCCCATATCAATTATCAAAACAGGTGATGGATATAGGTTATATGCCGCCACACAGCCGCATATCAAATCTGCACCAACCTGAGCAGGATTATCTGCCAATAGGTTAATTCCCGTCTTTATTCCAGGGCCTACAACAAGTGCTTCAACGCCATATACCATTTTGACCGCATTTACAACAGTTTTGGTAAGAGGCGGAACAACCGAAGATATAATAGCACCGCTGACCTCATTTCTGTCAACCTCATAAAGCGTCAGAATACTTTTAATTTTAGTTGCATATTCTGAATCGGTTTTGCGCGCGTTTGTGGATATTCTTGAAGTAAACATCAGTTTATCGTCCAGAAAGCCGCCGAGAACTATATTTGTATTTCCAATATCGATAGTAAGTAACATATTAACCCTCCTTGCGACCTTATATCGGCCATATAATACCACAAAATACCAAAAAAGTCAAGCCTTACAGCCTCTTGACATATTCCTTGTACTCATCATAGCCGTATGTTTTATTAATGATATCAAGCAAAGCATTTGCGGACATATTCGGCAAATTCATATGTTTTGCAAGTTTGTTTCGTTTTTCGGCACTGTCAGGCTTGCCCGAAAAGCCATCTGCATAAAATGTGGCTTTGTCCACAGGCTTAAGATTGACGTGTTCGCTATCTGTGGTGTTTGCAACTTTAATCAGAATTTCCTCAAGCAGTTTTTCGGACATTCCCTCAACCCCCAAAATTCCGTCTGCCCCTGCCCTTTCTTTGCGTTTTTCCTTACCCTTAAGCTGTGGTATATATGCGTGCTTTACGTCAACGCTGTCACCTAAACATTGCTTTATATAGTTTCTTATTCTAAAGCCTGCGCGGTCGGAGTCGGTAAGAACTATAACACCTCTGTTTTTTGCCATTGTTTTTATACTGTTTATTATTCGTTTAGAGCGGTATAGTTCAAAGCCGTGAGTACAAATTATCGGTGCATCGGTAATGGTTTTCAACCGTTCCTTGTCGTACTTGCCTTCAACCACAATAACCTCTTTAATATGCAGCATTGACTATCTTCCTTTCGTTAACTTTACATTTCATTATTTTAACATATAAAGCATAAAATTGAAATAGATTTATAAAAATTTTTCTTAAAATTAATAAGAGGTAGTATATGTCTAAGCACAGATTTATAAAAAATATTATTATACTCGGCATATCGGGCATAATTGCCAAGCTGTTTGACTTCTGCTTTCGTGCCTATTACTCTCATATGCTGGGAGCAGAGGGAATGGGACTATTGTCATTGGGGTTTTCTCTGCACAGCGTGATGCTGACTTTTTCTACCGCAGGGCTTGGTGTTGCCGTATCTAAAACTGTTTCGGAATATATGGAACTTAAAAAGCCAAATGCCGTCAAATGCTGTATGCACGACGCTATGTACGGCGTTGTTGTATTGAGCATATCAGTTATAATAATAACTTTTATATTTTCGCCATATCTTGCAAATAATATATTGGGTGACAGCAGAGTATCTACAAGTCTTTGCACCCTTGCACCAAGCGTAATCTTTATGGGAATTTCATATTGCTTAAAAGGTTGTTTTTACGCTCAACGCAAAATTCTTCCGCCTGCATCTTCAGAAATTCTTGAACAGATAGTTAAGTTTATATCTATTCGCACTCTGCTTAAATTCTTCTTGCCCTACGGCATAGAATACGGCTGTGCGGCTGTTTTTGCAGGTATATCAATAGGCGAGTTTTCGTCCTGTGCGTATCTTTGTATATTCTATCTGCGTGAAGAAAAAAACGCTTACGGCTTTTCTTCATCTGACGATATTTGTCCTGAGAACAAGGATATCATATGTAGGCTGTTGGGCGTATCTCTGCCGTCAATGATAACCTCTCTGTGCAGCAGCGGCTTTCGTATGCAGGAGGAGGTCTTGATTGTGTCTGCCTTTGAACGGGGAGGCTTAAGTCACTCTTCTGCAATACAATCTCTGGGCATTATTCACGGAATGGCAATGCCCCTGCTTGTTCTGCCGTTGAACCTTGCGGGCTCAGTAATGTCGTTGCTTGTGCCTGAATTTTCAAGAGCGGGCACCCACGGCAAACAACGTCTGCGGCATACCGCCATAAAGGTTTATAAGGCAGGTATTGGTATAGGCTGTTTAATCAGTATAATTTTTTTACTGTTCGGCCACAGGCTAAGCTACATATTTTATGGAACAGATGCGGCATCAAAGGTTGTGGTTTACCTTGCACCGCTCTGCCCCATAATGTTTATGGACTCCCTGTCCTGTTCCATATTAAACGGAATGGGCAAGCAGGTCAGAATGTTAGTGTTTTCTATACTCGACTTTACACTTCGTTTTTCGGTGATATATTTTATATTGCCCTACGGAAAAATGTCAGCATTTATACTTATGGTTGCACTCAGCAATATATTTACCTGTTCTCTCACACTTGGCAGTGTTGTTTCGGCAATTTATTCTACGCCCCTTTCAAAATTGACAAAGACAAAAAAATGTGGTATTTTAAAATAAATATAATTCTTCAAAGAGGAACAACAAATGAAAAAATTATTGATTATTGACGGAAACAGCATATTAAACAGAGCGTACTACGGCATACGTCCTTTGACCGCCCCTGACGGTACGCCCACAAATGCGGTATATGGTTTTTTGAACATACTGTTCAAATACATTGACGAAGAAAAGCCCGATATGCTCTGCGTGGCATTTGACGTCAAAGAAAAAACCTTCAGGCATAAAATGTATACAGAGTATAAGGCTCAGCGTAAGCCTGCACCTGAGGACTTTCTTGCTCAAATTCCTGTTATCAAAGAGGTTTTGTCGGCAATGAACTGCCTTTGCCTTGAACTCCCTGGCTATGAGGCTGATGATATAATAGGTACGATTTCAAGACTGTGTGACGAGAGAAAAACAGAGTGCCGTATCCTGACAGGCGATAAAGACGACCTTCAGCTTGCATCTGACAATACTGTAATCAAGCTTGTTATAACAAGAATGGGACAGACCTCAACGACCGACTATGGTGAGGCGGAATTTGTCGAAAAGTACGGAATAGAACCCAATGCCTTTATAGATGTAAAAGCACTTATGGGTGATACCTCGGACAATATCCCGGGAGTTAAGGGAATTGGTGAAAAAACAGCTATGTCGCTGATACAAAATTATAAGAGCATTGAAAATATTTATGCGGACACAGATGCACTTGATGTAACACCAAGCGTTCGCAAAAAACTTGAGGAGGGCAAGGAAGATGCCTTTATGAGTTATCGTTTGGCGACTATTGACCGCAATGTTCCCATTGACTTTAATTTCGATGACGCGCTTATAAAAGAATATAACAACGCAGAGCTTTTAAAACTTTTTAAACGGTTAAATTTTAACTCGTTTATAAAAAAACTTGATATAAAAGCAGCGGATGCTGAAACAACTGATGTTATAGAAGGCAAGGGAAAGCTCGCCTCTGTTGAGGATATTTTGAATATTAAAAATACTGTCAGCTATATTGCAAACAATGGCTATTTGTACGTAAAAGAATGTACCTCCGACACCGCCATATATGCCAAAGCGGACAAGCAGAGTATGGTTAAATTCTTTGCAGATGATAAAATAAAAAAGATAGGCTTTAATATAAAAGAAGATATAATTTCACTGTCTGGCTTTGGCATAGATACAGCCGACACAGACTTTAACGGAATTGAATTTGATATTATGCTTGCGGCGTATATATTGGACCCGTCGCACTCGGACTACACCCTTGAAAGTCTTTGCCTGAAATATTTAGGCAAAGCCATAGGCGGCAACAGTAATGAAAACAACGATACCCAAATCTCTATGCTTGGTGTGTTAAATGAGGATAGCAATGACGAAAAGAAAGAAATATTGAACAGACTTTTTGCCATTGAGGAGCTGTACGGAAAGATGGCCGCTTTATTAAAAGAAAACGGGCAGGAGAGTCTGTATAAGGATATAGAACTTCCTCTTACCGCTGTTCTTGCCGACTTACAAATACGCGGTATGTATATAGACAAAAATGCATTAAAAGAGTTTGGGGAGATGCTCAGCTCCCGCATATTGCTTATTCGTGACGAAATCTACTCACTGGCAGGTGAGGAGTTCAATATAAATTCACCTAAGCAGTTGGGTGTTATATTATTTGAAAAGTTAGGTCTGCCCTTTGGCAAAAAGAACAAGAGCGGAAGTTACTCTACAAACGTTGATGTTATGGAAAAGCTATGCGGCAAGCATCCCATTGCGGAAAAGATATTGGAATACCGACAGCTTGCAAAACTGCAATCCACATATGTGACAGGGCTCAGCAGTGTTGTGAACGAAAGGACAGGCAGAATACACTCTAAGTTCAATCAGATGGTGACAAGCACAGGACGTATAAGCAGTACAGAGCCGAATATGCAAAACATTCCCGTCAGGACAGAACTTGGCAGAGAAATACGCAAAATGTTTATTGCCGAAAACGAAGATTGGGTGTTGATTGATGCGGACTACTCACAGATAGAGTTGCGTGTGCTTGCCCACATTGCTGATGATAGGTCTATGAAAGAGGCATTTTTAAGCGGTGAGGACATTCACGCTCAAACAGCTTCCAACGTCTTTGGTGTTCCTCTTTCAGAAGTAACACCGCAGATGCGTTCAAGAGCAAAGGCGGTAAACTTTGGTATTGTATACGGAATAGGTGCCTTCTCTCTTGCTCAGGATATAGGCACAACACGCAAAGAAGCACAAGAATATATAGATGGTTATCTTGCTCATTATGATAAAGTGGCAGAATATATGAAACAGACTGTGGAGAATGCAAAACAAAACGGATATATAACAACGGTGTCGGGCAGACGCAGATATCTGCCTGAGCTTTCGGCAAGCTCCCACATTATGCGTGCCTTTGGCGAGCGTGTTGCTATGAACGCCCCCATACAGGGCAGTGCGGCAGATATAATTAAAATTGCTATGGTCAATGTATACAAACGTCTGAAAGAAAATAATCTTAAGGCAAGGCTTGTGCTTCAGGTTCACGACGAGCTTATTGTGGAGGCTCCAAAAGACGAAGTGGAAATTGCATCAAAGATTTTAAAAGAGGAGATGGAAAATGCATATCCATTATCCGTTCCACTCTCGGTGGATATGAACGTAGGCAAAAGCTGGTACGACACAAAATAATGGCGTTTGGTGAAAAAGACTCTATTGTGCATTGTAAGGGACGCCGAACCCTACAACATAATAAGATATGTAGTTAATTGTATCGAACAAATAAGAAATGAGATATTTACAAAATAAAAACCGCAGAAACGAAATCAATCGCTTCTGCGGTTTTTAAATATTGCAAGTTTAGAATTTCGATATTAATACATACCGCCTGCACCTGCACCTGCCATTGCAGCGGCAGCCGCAGCATCAGCAGCAGGATCGGGCTTATCTGCAACAAGGCTTTCTGTTGTGAGAACCATAGCAGCTACGCTTGATGCATTCTGTAAAGCTGAACGTGTAACCTTTGTCGGGTCAACGATACCGCCCTTGAGCATATCCATATACTCGTCGATTAAAGCATTGTAGCCAACACCTACTTCGCTTTCCTTAATCTTGTTTACGATAAGGCTTCCTTCGATACCTGCGTTGTATGCAATCTGACGAACAGGCTCTTCAAGAGCGCGGAGAACAATCTGTGCGCCTGTCTTTTCGTCGCCTGTTGTTTCGGCAACGACCTTTTCTACTGCGGGGATAGCATTGATAAATGCAGTACCACCACCTGCAACTATACCTTCTTCAACAGCGGCACGGGTTGCGGCAAGAGCGTCCTCAATTCTCAGCTTCTTTTCTTTCATTTCGATTTCGGTAGCAGCACCAACCTTGATAACTGCAACACCTCCTGCCAACTTAGCAAGACGTTCCATAAGTTTTTCTTTATCAAATTCAGATGTTGTTTCTTCAATCTGACTTCTGATATTGCTTACGCGGTTTGCAATTTCTGTCTTGTCACCAAGACCATCAACAATAATGGTGTTCTCCTTCTGAACCTTAACCTGACGGGCACGGCCGAGCTGGTCAACTGTTGCATCTTTAAGTTCAAGTCCGATTTCCTCAGAGATAACCTGACCGCCTGTAAGGATTGCAATATCCTTGAGCATTTCCTTTCTTCTGTCACCAAAGCCAGGGGCTTTAACGCCGATACAAGTGAAGGTGCCTCTTAACTTATTAACAATAAGTGTTGAAAGCGCTTCGCCTTCGATATCCTCAGCAATAATAACAAGCTTTTTGCCTGACTGAACAATCTGTTCAAGAAGAGGTAAGATTTCCTGAATATTTGAAATCTTCTTATCGGTAATAAGGATGTATGCATCGTCAATAACGGCTTCCATCTTATCTGTATCTGTTACCATATAAGGTGTGATGTATCCTCTGTCGAACTGCATACCTTCAACAACCTCTGAATATGTTTCAGCTGTCTTTGATTCTTCAACAGTAATAACGCCGTCGCTTGTAACCTTTTCCATAGCGTCTGCGATTAAGTTACCGATATTTTCGTCAGCGGCAGAAACAGATGCAACTCTTGCAATGTCATCTTTGCCGTCAACCTTTTTGCTGTTCTTTACAACTTCAGCAACGGCTGCGTCAACAGCCTTTGCCATACCACGCTTTACTATCATAGGATTAGCACCTGCTGCAACATTCTTCATACCCTCACGGATGAGTGCCTGAGCCAAAAGTGTAGCGGTTGTTGTACCATCACCTGCGATATCGTTTGTCTTGGTAGCAACTTCTTTAACAAGCTGAGCACCCATATTTTCAAAGGGGTCCTCAAGTTCTACTTCCTTTGCGATTGTAACACCGTCGTTTGTGATAAGAGGAGCGCCGTACTTCTTATCAAGTACAACATTTCTGCCTTTAGGACCAAGTGTTACTTTAACTGTATCAGCAAGCTGATTTACGCCCTTTTCAAGAGCGCGTCTTGCGTCTTCTCCAAATAAAATCTGTTTAGCCATAATCATATCTCCATTCTGCCGTCCTGCATCGGCAATAATAATTGTAGATTTCTCTCATCAGCAGGTATTATATGATAAGAGTTTTGCGATTTTAAAATTAAAAAATTTTAAATCAAATTAGTCAATTTTTGCAAGGATATCGCTTTGTCTGAGGATAATGTATTCCTCGCCGTCGAGTTTAACCTCTGTGCCTGCGTACTTGCTCATAATAACCTTATCGCCTACTGCAAGCTCCATCTTAACTTCTTTACCGTCAACAACGCCTCCAGGACCAACTGCCAAAACTTCTGCAATCTGTGGCTTCTCCTTTGCTGAGCCAGCAAGGATAATTCCGCTCTTGGTTGTTTCCTCTGCCTCAAGCATTTTAATTACAACTCTGTCAGCCAATGGTTTAATATTCATAAAATATACCTCCTTAAAATATATAACTTAGTTTGTTTGTTAGCACTCGTCGTTGTTGAGTGCTAACTCTATTATAATACAAAATTAAATAAAATAAATCAACTGTGATTATAGGTGATTATAAGTAATTATTACCATTTAACTGTAATTATTGCCAAATTTTATTCAAATATTGCAAATTCATTCTTTTATGCAGTAAAATCTTTTATAATTACATATACTTAATTTTGCAGATACCAAATATTGCTGTAGTTATTTGTTACACAATGATTACATTTGTGATACAAAACGGAACAGGCACTTTACACTCTTGAAAATGGTGTTATAATATGTTTTAAGGGTACTGTGACATAGTGTCTGTATTGTACGTATTCCGGGAAAACTAACCGGAGGAGGATGTAAAATGTTAGGTTCTGCAGTTGATACAGAATTGGTATCACGGTCACACAAAAAAAATAAACCGCATAAGGTGCGTCGCATAATTTATATCGTGCTTGCAGTTATTGTCTTTTTATATCTTGCGGCCGCAATCTTTGTAAGTCTTCATAATAATATATCTACTGTTTATGCGGTAAATGGTTCTATATCTGAAAGTTTCCGTACATCAGGATATGTTTTGCGTGAACAAGAAGTAATCAACGCCCCTAAGGATGGCTTTTTTGAATGTATTGTCAGTGAGGGGGACAGAGTAAAAAAAGGTCAGGTTGTAGCTTATATGTTTGACACACAGCCCGACCCTTCTTTAATGGAACAGTTGAGAAAAACCCATATGATTCTTCGCTCAAAAAGCGGTGAGCTTGACAGCAATGTCTATTTAGATGAAAGTTCAGGTTCTAAAGCTATTGCTTCTGAAAAGGTAAGAAATATGTCGGACGTCAGAACGGAAAGAAATTTAAAGACCGTTCGAGAGGAAAAGAGCGAGCTTAATCTTATGCTCAGCAGAAAGTCCGAGTCAGGTGAAGCTAACACCAAAACAGCCGAACAGCTAAACCAGGAACTCAACAGCTTAAAGCAACAGGCAGGCGGATGTGTTGAAATTGTCGCTCCTGTGGGAGGCATATTCAGCTCAGGAATAGATAATATGGAAGATAGGCTTACAATGGATAATGTTGACAGCATATCGCCGTCTTTTATTACAGAGCTTGATAAGGTTGATATTGCTTTTTCGGATACTGTCGCTTACGGACAGCCGCTGTGCAAGATTGTCAATAATTATAAATGGGCATATGCTGCCGTTGTTGACGAAAAGAAAATTGAAGGTTTAAAGGAAGGTTCAAGCGTTAATCTTTCGTTCTATGACTTGGCAAATGACTCTGTTAAGGGAACAATATCCCATATTTCAGATTCAGAGAGTGGCAAGAAAGCAATTGTTGTAAGCACCAACAGATATGTTGATGGCATATATTCATCAAGCCGTGCAAATACGGAGATAATTTTGATTAAGGTTGACGGCATTCGTTTGCCTGTCAGTTGTTTGCACGTGCAGGACGGTGTGACAGGTGTGTACGTTGTCAGATTGGATACGGCTAAGTTTGTGTCGGTGAACGTCAAATATAAAAATGAGGATTGGGCAGTTGTTTCCGCTGTCGATAATATAAACTCAAGCAATAAACTTCAGATATATGATGAGGTTATTGTAGAGGGCAGAAATATCAGCGACGGCAAGGTTGTCAGGTAATCGATATGGGAGATGCTGATGTAATGAGTATTGAAAGCAATATCAAATATGTACTCTCTGAAATAAGTGCTGCTGCAAAAAAAGCAGGGCGAAATCCTGAAGATATTAAACTTGTGGCTGTCAGCAAGACAAAACCTTTTGAAATGCTGAAAGAAGCATATGAGTGCGGAATGTACGATTTTGGAGAAAACAGACCACAGGAGATTGCTGAGAAGTTTCCTATGTTTGAAGGTGCAGATGTCAATTTTCATATGATTGGACACCTTCAAAAAAATAAGGTAAAAATGATTATTGACAAGGTCTGCCTTATACACTCTGTTGACAGCATTGAACTTGCCGCGGAGATAAACAAAAGGGCGGCAGCAATAGATAAAGTTCAGAATGTTCTGATACAGGTTAACATATCGGGAGAGGAAAGCAAATCGGGAGTTAAACCTGAGGAACTTTTTGATTTGTGCAGACAGATAAGTTTGATGAATAATATCAGGATAAAAGGTCTTATGACTATATCGGTCAAAGGCTATACGTATGAAGATAACAAGCAGTTGTTTGAAAAACTTGCAAATCTTGCAAGAGAAGTTAAAGAGCAGAATATAGAAAATGTTTCTATGGATGAACTGTCAATGGGTATGACACACGACTTTGAGGCGGCGATAGAAGCAGGGGCTACCATTATAAGGGTAGGTACCGCAATATTCGGCGAGAGAGATTATTCAAATTTGTAATTTATTAATGTAAATATATATAATCAGGGGGAAATATAATGAAAAACTTTATGAACAAAATGCTTAACTATGTTGGCTTTGAGAATGATTATGAAGAAGATGAAAATTCATTTGATGACACAGTACAAAATGAAGAATTAGATGATGAGCCAATGTATGACAGATTTTCGGAAAGACGCAGCAACCGAGTTGTAAAACTTCACAATTCAAACGCACAGATGCGTGTTGTTGTAATTCAGCCCGAGGCTTTTGAGGAGGCTCGCGATATCACAAATCACTTAAAGAGCAAAAAGCCTATTGTTATTAATCTTGAGTCAGTTGACAAGACTGTTGCAAGAAGAATAATAGACTTTTTAAGCGGTGCTGTATATGCTTTGGACGGAAGTATTCAGAAGGTTTCTAACGGCATATTTATTATCGCTCCCAACAATGTTGATATTATGAGCGATGATATCAAGGGTGATGTTAAGCCTGCATTTCCTTGGAATTAATCAAATATAAATACTATGGCAGAACAGAGCAATAAAGAGGATAAGCTGATTTTGTCAAGGGCGGAGGATGCTGTTGACTTTGCCAGGAATAAGTATCTAATCAAGGCGGTAGGTTTTTTAAACCCACATCAGCGTACCTTGATAAGCAGAAACATCGGTAATGCCTATGGGTGCAAGTGTTTGTTTGACGGGGGATATCCCGATGCGGAGCGTACTATGTTTGTATGCTGTCCTGAGTATGATGAATATGACATTGACGATATTGTTTCTGTAATAGAGATTACGGGCAGAGAACTTGTCGGACTTTCTCACAGAGATTATTTGGGAAGCCTGATGGGACTTGGTATAACACGGGAGAATATCGGAGATATTCTGGTGTCTGACAGCGGTGCTTTTATATTTGTTAAAGGCGAGATTGCAGATTATATAGTGCAAAATCTCAATAAAATTGGCAGAAAAGGAATAAATACCAAGGTTGTTAAATGTTCACAGGCGAAAATCCCCGAGCCTAAGTATAAGGAGTTGCAGGGAACTGTTCCGTCGGAGCGTTTAGATGCGATTGTTGCCTTTGTTGCAGGCACGTCAAGAAGCAAAGCCTGTGAATTGATTGAAAAGGGATTGGTTTGTGTCAATTGGGAAGTTACAGATAACGTTTCCGCAAAAGTTTGCCAGGGTGATTTGCTTTCTGTCAGAGGAGTGGGCAGGTCAAGAATAAGATGCTTTGGCGGTTTGACAAGAAAAGGCAGATTGGGTATTATTGCTGATAAGTTTGAATAATTTTAAGGAGTGAATTTTGTATGCTGACACCTAAGGATATTGAAACAAAAATTTTTAAAATATCTTTCCGTGGTTATGATGTTTCTGAGGTTGACGACTTTTTGCAGGAAATTTGCGACAGCTATGTTGAAATTTACAGCGAGAACAAGAAGTATCAAGACAGTATAAAGCGTTTATCTGATGCGGTAGGACAGTACAAATCAATGGAAGAAACCATTACGGATGCGGTTACTGTGGCTGATAAGTCGGCAAGCGAAATCGAGATTGACGCAAAACAAAAAGCTGCGGCAATAATAAAAAATGCCGAAGATACTGCAAAGTCGATTGTGGCAGGTGCAGAGCAGAAAATTGCAAGCGAGGCATACAGATTAGATACTATAAAGAGAGAGATAGAGATTTACAAGGGTAAAATCATAGATTTGCTGAATGCACAGTTGAGTGTCCTAAAAGAATATCCCCAATCGGGAGATTTTGAAAGTAACTTAGGCAAAACTCACGAACAGCAGATGTGGAAGAGAAAAAGTGAAACATCCCTTGTAAAAGAAGACGTGGAAAAATCAGAAGATACCTGTGAAAACACAATGCCGATTGAAACTGTCAGCGATACAGAAAGCGCTGATACGGCGGAGGATAAGACAGTAGAAAAAACAACACAGGAACTGCCTCGTATTTCTGTTGATGATAACGGCAAATATGTAGTATCTGATAAATAGACAGATAAATTTAATAGGGAACACATAGTGTTCCCTTTTGTTGACTTTAATTTGGAGATTTGATGTATTATGACATATATTATTGTTGCGATTGTTGTATGGTTGATTGATATTATTACCAAGATTTCGGCGGTTAAAGTGCTGATGCCCATAAGCTCCGTTGAGGTAATAAAAAATATTTTAAGTTTTACTTATGTTGAAAACAGGGGGATTGCCTTTGGTATGTTTGCGGGACGAAGAGTTTTCTTTATAATCGTGTCTGTAATCATACTTGCGGCAGTTGTGTTTGTTGTCGTTAAGACACCTAAGCTGAGCAGAAGTGCGTTCTTAAAGCTTGGCGGAGCATTGGTAATAAGCGGTGCTGTGGGCAATCTGACAGACAGAATTATTAAGGGGTTTGTTGTTGATTTTATTGAGGTAAAATTTATAGATTTCCCCGTGTTTAACATTGCGGACATTGCTGTATGTGTGGGTGCCGCAATGTTGATTATACATTTTTTGTTCTTTGATGGTAAAAATGTCAGTTCGGCGGAGGATAAGGGTGATGAATGAGCCTTTTGTTATAAAAGTGACGGAGGAGTTTTCGGGTATCAGAATTGATAAGTTTATAAGCGATAACCTTGAAGACTTGACACGTTCATATGTTCAAAGGTTAATGTACGAAGGCAATATAACCGTAAACAGCGATGGTGTTAAGTCAAACTATAAGGTAAGAAATGGTGATGTAATTACTGTTATCGTTCCTGAGATAAAGGAGCCTGATATTCTGCCTGAGAATATTCCGCTGGATATAGTCTACGAGGACAGCGATATGCTTGTTGTGAACAAACCCCAGGGTATGGTTGTTCACCCTGCTGTGGGGAATTACACGGGAACATTGGTAAATGCTCTGATGTATCATTGCGGAGATAGTCTGTCGGGAATAAACGGAGAAAAAAGACCAGGAATATTGCATAGAATAGATAAGGACACCAGCGGACTTTTAATGGTTGCCAAAAGTGACAGAGCACATTTGGGATTGGCAGAGCAGATAAAAGAGCATAGCCTGACACGTGCCTACAAGGCTTTGGTTCACGGAGGGTTTACCGAGGATAAGGGAATGTATGCCGATCCTATCGGCAGGCATCCTATTGACAGAAAAAAGATGGCGGTGAGTTATAAGAACTCTCGTGAGGCGGTTACCCACTACAATGTTTTAGAGCGGTTTGGCAAATATACTTATGTGGAGTGTATTTTAGAAACAGGCAGAACTCACCAAATAAGAGTGCATATGTCACATCACGGACATCCTGTTGTGGGGGATAAGACCTATGGTGTACGCAAAGAGGAGTTTAAACTTGACGGTCAGCTTTTGCACGCTTATAAAATTGGTTTTGTTCACCCTGTCAGCGGTGAGTATATGGAATTTGAAGCAGAAATTCCCGATTACTATAAAAATGTTCTGTACATTTTGAGAAATAAATGATATGATATAATAAAATAAATTTATATGGGGAGAGGTATTTGTGAAAAAATTTTTATGCGGTTTGTTGACAGCGATTATGTTGACATCTGCGTTTGCGGTTTACGCTGACGAGGATGTTCTGTCCATTGCAGAGGAAAAAGTAAATGAAGAACTTAATACTGTTGAAGAAGAAACAGCAAAGGAAGAAAAGAATGATGATGACAAGTCTTTGACATATGATAAGATTTATGTAGATTTAAAACTTATTCCAAGAATGAAAGTCGTAGATTCGTTTGCTAAACTTGAGATTTGCACCAAAGATGATAAGGTCATAGAAGAAAAGGTTGAGTGGGTAGGCGGAATAACCGAAAAGCTCAGCTTTGAGTTTGATGTTCCCGAATACAGCTTAGGTGAAAGTTTTATTCTAAAATTAAAAGGCGGTTTGCGTTACATCAAGTATTATGATGATGTATATACGGCAGAGCAAGGGATTAAACTTGATACATACGGATATACAGACGACAAGGGTGAATTTGTTGCGGGCAACAGATTTGCATTGGACGGTTGTCCTGAGTATGAACACGGTATTGTTGCATATGTTGAGGGTAAGCAGATAAAACTTTCACCATATGCAAGACTTATTAACGACGTTGCTATGGTGCCTGTAAGACCTGTGGCTGAGGCTATGGGACTTGATGTTCGCTATGATGAGAGATATAACAGCGTTGTATGCGAAATAGGCGGAAAGCAGGCTATATTTAATGTTGGTATGAAGTATGCAACATTGCTGGGAGAAGATACATACCTTCCCGAAACCTGCACATTTATCGGCGATACGGTTTTTGTTCCGATAAGAAGCCTCGCCGAAGCATTCGGAGCAGAGGTGAAGGCTCTTGATTTTGATGACCATATAGATGTTTGTATTGGCGAATCACCTGTTGTAAAAGAGTATATGCAGCAAATCCCTGTGAACAGATATGGAATTACAAGCAGAACGTCATATCTTGTATGGGTTGATAAATCTGATTACAGAGTCCGTGTATATACAGGCTCTCAGTATAAGTGGAAGCAGGTTGCGTCATTCCCGTGTGCAATCGGTGCCCCAGGGACACCTACTATCACAGGAAGTTTTGAATATCAATACAGAGTATCAAGCTGGAATTATTCAGGATATTATGTAGGCCCGTGTCTTGTGTTCTATGGGGGATATGCACTTCATTCTACACTTTTGCAGTACAATGGTGTTCCGTATGATGACCGTGTAGGTGTTATGATTTCTCACGGCTGTGTCAGACTTCACAAATCGGATATAGATTGGATTGCCGCAAGACTTCCTATCGGCAGCAGAATTTATGTAACTGAATAGCATTACAAGGGTGACCGATTTTACGGCCGCCCTTTTTGTGAATTATTTTATTAAAGTATTTGTAAAAATATGTGGAAATATATATATTATTTGTTATTTTTTAAGTAGACAAGAGCTGTTGTTTTGTGGTAAAATATAGATTAGATAAGTATAGTAATCAATATGATATGTTAAATATAGAGGGGGACAGAACACAGGATGAAGCATTTGCTTGGAATAAAAGGACTAACCACCGAGGAGATAATTGAAATTCTTGACAGAGCTGAAAGAATGAAACACGAGGTTCTGGAGGGCGGCAAGAAGGACAATCTTTTGTCGGGCAAGAGTGTTATCACTCTGTTTTATGAGAACAGCACAAGAACTCGCTTGTCATTTGAGCTTGCATCAAAATATTTAGGTGCGACAGCGGCAAATATTACTGCATCGGGAAGCAGCGTGGAAAAGGGCGAAACATTAGAGGACACAGGAAAGACCATTGACGAGATGGGGGCCGATGCTGTTATTGTAAGGCACGCTTCTTCGGGGGCGCCCCATATGCTTTCCAACTACACTAATGCATCTGTTATAAATGCAGGTGACGGAATGAATGAGCATCCGACTCAGGCTTTGCTTGACTTTATGACGATGCGTGAAAAGTATGGTAGTTTTGAAGGACTTAAGGTTTCTATAATAGGCGATGTAAAGCACAGCCGTGTTGCAAGAAGTAATATATACGGACTTACTAAGTTAGGTGCTGAGGTGGTATTGTGTGCACCCACAACACTTATGCCTGCCGAAATCGAAAGACTAAATGTAGAGGTTACAACTGATGCGGATTATGCGGCACATAATGCAGATGTTATTATGGGTTTGCGTATACAGCTTGAAAGACAAAAGAGCGGTTTGTTCCCATCTGTCCGCGAATATCACAAGCTGTTCGGTATAGACAGCAGAAGAGTGGCACTTGCAAAGAAGGATGCCATCGTAATGCACCCTGGTCCTGTGAACCGCGGCGTTGAACTTTCGGCAGATGTGGCAGACGGACCTCAATCTGTTATTGGCGGTCAGGTTACGAACGGCGTATGTGTGCGTATGGCTGTTCTTGATATGCTTACAGGAGGAAATAAATAGACTAATAAAGACAGATTTATGCCGATACATAACGGCGGAATGGAGATAACTATGAAGCAGATTATAAAAAACGGTTTTGTGATAAACCCTGCACAAGGATTTTCGGGGAAAGCCGATATATTGATAAATTACGGAGTTATTGAAAGAGTAGCAGAAAATATAAACGACTATGATGCCAAAGTTATAGATGCTGAAAATATGATTGTTGCACCGGGGCTTGTGGACTTGCACGTGCATTTCAGGGAACCCGGGTACGAGCATAAGGAGAATATCTTAACAGGCAGCCGTTCTGCAGCAAGGGGTGGTGTTACCACAGTTTTGTGTATGCCAAACACCAACCCTCCCATTGATAATGCGGCACTTGTTGAATATGTTATTAACCGTGGTAAAAAGGCAGGACTTATAAACGTGCTGACAACAGGTTGTGTTACCAAGGGACAGAAGGGCGAGGAACTGACAGAGATGGCTGAGCTTAAAGAGTCAGGTGCCGTCGCATTTTCTGATGACGGCAGACCCGTATCATCATCAGGTATTATGCGTCGTGCGTTGCAGTATGCCAATATGATAGATATGCCTATAATGGACCATTGTGAGGATTTATCTCTTGTGGATAACGGCAGTATGAATGATGGGTTTACTTCCACCTATCTTGGACTCAGAGGTATACCTAAATCTGCCGAGAGTGCGGCTGTCAGTCGTGATATACTCCTTGCCGAAGAGCTTGGAGCTAAACTTCACATTTGCCACATCAGCACAAAAAACTCAATCGAGGCTGTACGTGCGGCAAAGGCGAGAGGTGCAAGAATAACAGCTGAGACCGCCCCTCATTATTTTGCTCTTACGGACAAGGCGTGTGACGGCTTTAATACCAACGCAAAAATGAACCCTCCCCTCCGTGATGATGAGGATGTAGAGGCTATTATTTCGGCTTTGGCTGACGGAACAATTGATGCAATCGCAACAGACCACGCTCCACATCACAGCGATGATAAGAGAATTGAGTTTGAAAAGGCTGCAAACGGAATAGTAGGGCTTGAAACATCACTGCCTTTGGGAATAACTTATCTTGTTAAAACAGGCAGACTTTCTATGATGCAGCTTATTGAAAAAATGAGTACAAAGCCTGCTGAAATTATAAATTGCGGCAGAGGTACTCTCAATGTGGGTGCACCTGCTGATATTGTTATCTTTGATGAAAACGAAAAATATACGGTTGACGCATCTTCATTTGCTTCAAAGGGCAAGAATACTCCGTTTAATAATATGGAATTATACGGAAGGGTGCATCGCACAATAACAGGCGGTAAAACTGTATTTTCGCTATAAACTAAATGTCAGAAAGGATTGACTGAAATGATAGATACACTAATTGAGAAGATTAAGGAGAAGGGTAACCCGACAGTTGCGGGACTTGACCCAAAGCTTGCATATCTTCCTGAGGAAATGAAAAAGAAGGCTTTTGACCAATACGGCGAAACCTTTGAAGGAGCGGCAAATGCTATATTTGAGTTTAACAAGGAATTGATAGATGCTCTGTATGATATTGTTCCTGCTGTTAAGCCCCAATCCGCATACTACGAGATGTATGGCATAGAGGGAATAAAGTGCTTGAAAAAGACAATAGATTATGCAAAAGAAAAGGGAATGTATGTTATTCTTGACGCTAAAAGAGGGGATATCGGTGCCACCTCTGAGGCGTATGCAACAGCATATTTGGGCAACACCGAAATTGGCGAAAAAACAGAGCCTGCCTTTGATGCGGACTGTCTGACAGTCAATCCCTATCTTGGCTCTGACGGCGTAATGCCTTTTGTAAAAATGTGCGAGAGCAGAAATAAAGGAATTTTCGCTCTTGTAAAAACATCTAATAAATCGTCAGGGGAGCTTCAGGACTTAAAGTCAGGCGGAAGATATATCTATGAGGTTGTGGCTGACTTAGTTAAGGAATGGGGAAGTACAACAATCGGTATGTACGGATACAGCAATGTCGGTGCAGTTGTCGGTGCCACATATCCCGAACAAGCTGAGGTTTTAAGAAAACTTATGCCTCACACTTACTTCCTTGTTCCGGGGTATGGTGCACAAGGCGGTGGTGCAAAGGATGTTGTACCTTGCTTTAATAATGATGGTATGGGTGCTATTGTTAACGCATCGCGTTCTATTATGTGTGCATATATGAAGAACGGAGGTTCTGTCGGCGAGGCGGCAAGAAAAGAAGCCATCAGAATGCGTGACGATATTACAAGTGCTCTCTAAAGGGGGAATTTTAATTGGATTGTATTTTAACCGAAAAAAACAAGTTAGCTGATAATATATATGATTTTAAAATAAAATCAACATCTCTTGCGGAAAATGCTAAGGCAGGACAGTTCTTGCATATTCTGTGCGGAGGCAATGGGTATCTCCGCAGACCTATCAGTATCTGCGAGGTTATTGATGGTGAGTATGTAAGATTTATATTTCAGGTCAAGGGCGAGGGTACGACAGCACTTGCCAATGCAAATGTGGGTGACACTATAGATGTACTTGGTCCTTTGGGTAACGGCTTTTCCTTTGAAGAATGTGACAATGTTATCGTAATCGGCGGCGGTATAGGAATTTTTCCGCTTTTGGAGGTCACAAAAAGACTTGGTAAAAAGGCGATAGTTTTACTCGGCTTCCGTTCGGCTGAAAATGTTATACTCGAAGACGAATTTGCAAAGTATACCGACAGAATATTTGTTGCAACAGAAGATGGCTCCTGCGGATATAAGGGTTATATCACAGATTTAATGAGAAACATTTTGGAAACAAATAAAGTTGACAGGATATATTCCTGCGGACCTATGCCGATGATGAAGGCTGTGTCCTCTGTTGCCGTAGATAAGCAGATTGATACACAAGTATCTTTAGAGGAGCGTATGGGTTGCGGAATAGGTGCTTGCGTTACTTGCACCTGCAACATAAACGGCGGACGTAAAAGGGTTTGCAAGGACGGACCTGTATTTTCTGCATCGGAGGTGGAATGGGATGCCTGATTTGAAGATAAATATTGCAGGAGTTGAGTGGAATAATCCCGTAACAACTGCGTCGGGAACATTCGGTTTTGGTGAGGAATACGGTCAGTATTTTGATTTGTCAGCACTTGGAGCGGTCTGCGTAAAGGCTTTGTCTGCTGTTCCGAGGCTGGGAAACCCATCACCGAGAATTGCAGAAACACCTATGGGAATTTTAAACAGCGTTGGACTTCAAAACCCAGGGGTTGAATATTTTAAAGAAAATTATCTTGCAAAGCTCAGAACATATGACACCAAGATAATAGCGAACCTTTGCGGAAGTTCAATCGACGATTATGTTAAGGCGGCAGAAATGTTGGGCGATTGCGTTGATATGCTGGAACTCAATATCTCCTGTCCTAATGTTAAGGTTGGCGGTATGGCTTTCGGAACAGACCCACGTTCAACCGAAGAGATTACAACTGCTGTTAAAAAGGTTGCCAAGGCACCTTTGATAGTTAAGCTGTCGCCAAACGTAACAGACGTATGTGAGATAGCAAAGGCTGCTGAGGCAGGCGGTGCAGATGCATTGTCGCTTATCAACACCTTGCTTGGTATGAAGATAGATATTCATACAAGAAAACCTATTTTGAAAAACAACACGGGCGGACTTTCAGGCCCTGCTATAAAACCTGTTGCTGTAAGAATGGTGAGCCAGGTATATCACGCTGTTAAACTGCCGTTGATAGGTATGGGCGGAATATCAAATGGTGAGGACGCCATTGAGTTTATGCTTGCAGGGGCAACTGCCGTTGCAGTAGGTACAGCGGGCTTTGTCAATCCATATGCTTGGGTTGATACCGTTTGCGGAATTGAAAAATATTTAGTTGAAAATAAAATAGAAAAAGTAACCGACATTGTGGGACAGGCTGAATTATACTAAAATTATAAGAGAGGATTGACGAATATGACAAATAATGAAATTATTGAGATGTTAAAAGAGGCAGAGGTTTTATTGGAGGGACACTTCCTTTTGACTTCGGGCAGACACAGTGATAAGTATATGCAGTGTGCAAAGATTTTCCAAGACTCAAAGTACAGTGTTCCCCTTTGCGGTGAGCTTGTTGAAAAGTATAAAAATGACAACATTGAAGTTGTAATAGGACCTGCTATCGGTGCAATTCAGATGGCATATGAGGTTGGAAAACAGCTTGGAGTTAAAAATATTTTCGCAGAGCGTGAAAACGGAAAGATGACTCTAAGACGCGGTTTCACAATCGAAAAGGGACAGAGAGTTCTTGTGGTTGAAGACGTTGTTACAACAGGCGGCAGTGTAAGAGAGGTTATTGAGTTGGTTGAGCAATGCGGCGGTGTTGTTGCAGGAGTTGGCTCTATCGTTGACAGAACAGGCGGCAAGATTGACTTTGGCGTACCTTATAAGAGTGCGTTTTCAATGGATATCACATCATATGAGGCAGACGAGTGTCCTATTTGCAAAACAGGTGCTCCCCTCGTAAAGCCTGGCAGCAGAAACGTAAAATGAGTATGTCTTCCGATAACAAAGGCAAAATACACGGCGGCCACAGACGAAGAATAAACGAAAAATGCAACCTTATGGGGTTTGAGTTCTTAGAGGAACACGAACAGCTTGAAAGAATTTTGTTCGCGGTAATTCCCAGGGGAAATACAAATGAAATTGCACATAGACTGATTGATAGATTTGGCTCTATCTACGGCGTTCTGTCCGCTGAGGCGGATAACCTTGAGGAAATCGACGGCGTTGGCAAAAGAACGGCAGAATACCTAAGTGATTTGTTGCCGTTACTCGGTGTTGTTGAGCGTTCGATTATGAAGGATAAAAGTGTGGTAACCCTTGATACCGAAGATAAGATTGGCGAGTATGCAAAAACTCTGTTCTATGACAAAATCGTTGAGAATTTGTATATGGTATGCCTGAACTCAGGAAATCAGGTTATAAGATCTGATAAAATTTCTGAGGGGATACATACATCAACGGATATCTCTGTGCATAAGATTGTCAAAACTGCCGTCTCGGCAGAGGCGAGCAGCGTGATACTTGCACATAATCACCCTGGCGGAGTACTTGAACCTTCTTTTCAGGATTGTGTGCTGACAAGAGAGATTGATGCCGCTTTAAATGTGATAGGAGTAAAACTTAAAGCCCACATAATTGTGGCAGGCGGAAGATGGAACGCAATTTCGGGAATATAGATTTATGTATAATTTTTTAAGTTTATGAAATTATATATAATATGTTAAAAAGATTTATTATTTACGGATTGCTCGGCTGGAATATGGAGGTGTTATGGACAGGCATAACTTCTTATTCGGCTGGAAACTTTAACCTGATAGGGCATACTTCTGTGTGGATGTTCTTTATTTACGGCTCTGCTGTGTTTATATTTGAGCCTGTCTATCGCATAATTGCAGACTGCAATATGTTTGTGAGAGGCTGTGCGTGGATGGCTATGATATTCGTGATTGAGTTTATAAGCGGTATCTTATTGCACAGTATGGGAATTGAGGCGTGGCATTATAATTGCAGATTTGCCGTATGCGGAGTAATTCGCTTGGACTATGCACCTGCCTGGTTTGCAGTAGGATTGATTTTTGAAAAAGTCAATCAGATTTTACAAAGATATAAAATAGGGGTAAAATGAAAATAATGGAATGTAATCTCACATTCCATTATTTTTTTAATCAAGTGAAGGATACATCCTCATAAATTCGTCAATGTTAAAGTTGTTGTAAGGAACAGGATTTGTTGAGAAGTTGAATACGAGAACGATTGCCAAAATAATTGATATAACAAATAACGAAGTCGCAATTATGTTTAAAATCATTGATATACGAATTTTGCTTTTTTCGTCTTTGTCGGTTTTGGCGTCCTGTGCCAGAATGGTTAAGACAAGGGCGATTACGCCGAGAATTAATGATATACCGGGCAGAAAAGTGCAACAGCCTACAAGACCAAAAAAAGAATTGATTATTGACCAGGCGAGCATTCCGCCGTTTATACTTCTTTTGGTATATATGGGTTGAGCCTGATTAACCTCTGATGTGCTATTTGCGTCAGTTGCGGACTCAGCCGAAGCTGTATTGTTGACCATTGCTCCGCAGTTTGAACAGAATTTTGTATTTTCGGCAATTTCTGCGCCACAGAATTTACATTTAGACATTTTTATTCCCCCTTTTTAATTTATCGGATTAAGCCATATAAATGGTATTGTCGGAATATTGCGGACAATGCCGAATATTATATAAAGCATAGCAAATACACAAAAGAATTTAACCATAGCGGTATTTGGTATAAACCACTCTTTACGGTTCAAAATTACACCTAACCACATCACCGTAAAGACAAAAAGTAACGGAATTGCCGATAGTGTAATAAAGGCGTTGTTTTTAAGAGCATCTGTTATATCGCCGTGTATAAGATAAATTACTGCACGGGTTCCGCCGCAGGTAGGACAATACAATCCTGTGATTTGATTGAATACACAAGGAATAGGTATCTTTACATATAATCCCCAAAAAAGTATGAATATAACCACAACAGGAAATGCTATCCCTATGATTAAACGCAAGAGTCTGTATTTTGACATTTTTTTCTCCGATTTTTTATTTTAGTTTATCACATATGTTTTAAAAATGCAACTTCAAAATGGCAATATTATATAAAATATAAAATTTCAAACATTTTTTTGCATTTTTCTATGGAAATTAGTAATGTTTTATGATACAATGTTATCATACAATCCCCGAAGTGTTACTGATAGGCAGAACAAAGCCGTCGGCGGCAAGGGAGGATATGTCGGCGGCAATAATATTATTGTCGCAGATGATTATGTTAATTCGTATCAGACCGCTGTCGGAGTCTTTGTGATTTAAAACCTTATATGAATATCGCGTGGCTCTTTTGCCGCGGTACATATTCAAATCATATCCGTCACGGGATACAATTTTAGAGTAAGCAGAAAAAACAGGGTCGAACTCCTGGGGAATAGTGATGTGAACGATGTCGGCAGGATTCTCTTCAACCTCCCAATTATACGCATTTATGAAGTCAATGTTTGACTTGTTAATTTCGTCGTCTGCTTTGAAAAATATCAATATTACACAAATCGTCAGTATTGAAAATATTGCAAAAACTATATGAAAGCTCGATACTCTTTTCATATTATGAACTCCTTGATGTTTGGCATATAATATAGCTTATGCGAATTTTGCAATAGATATGAAAGAATGGAGGAGAGGTCTTGCTCAGGCTTGATAAGTATCTGTCCGATTGCGGAGTCGGAACAAGGTCAGAGATAAAAAAACTTATTCGTTCGGGTGCTGTCAGAGTTGACGGAGTGAATAAAGCAACGCCCGATATTAAAATTGATGAAACCTCCGCAATCGTATATTTAAACGGACAGATTATTAAATACCGCAAGTATGTGTATCTGATGCTGAACAAGCCCCAAGGCTATGTATCAGCCGTCAGGGATAATTACTATAAAACAGTTGCGGAGCTTGTGCCTGAGGAATATAAGCATTTTGACGTTTTTCCTATGGGCAGACTTGATATAGATACAGTGGGACTTTTGGTCCTCACAAATGACGGAGAGATGGCACACAGATTGTTGTCCCCGACAAAGCACATTCCTAAAAAATATATAGCAGAGGTTGACGGCAGAGTGGGGGATAGTGATATAGCCTGCTTTAAATCGGGAATGGACTTAGGTGATTTTACTGCCAAGCCTGCGGAATTGAGAGTTATAGAGAACACAGATTTGGGATGTGTTGCAGAGGTCACAATAGCTGAAGGAAAGTTCCATCAGATAAAACGAATGTTTGAGAAGGTTGGCAAAAAGGTTTTAAGCCTTAAAAGAATACAGATGAATAATCTTGTGTTAGACGAAACCTTAAAAGAGGGAGAACTCCGTGAGCTTACGGAGAATGAACTTAAATTACTCTCACAAGAAAATAAGCATACAAAGGAAGAAAACAAATGATTTCAAAGGTGAACAGTGTCGGACTTACAGGCCTTGAAGGGTTTTGTATAGGCGTAGAAACAGATATAAGCAATGGCGTACCAACGTGGGAAATCGTAGGTATGCCTGATACTGCTGTTAAGGAATCTAAGGAGAGAATACGTACTGCAATTAAAAATTCAGGGCTTTTGATACCAGGCAGAAGAATACTTGTAAATCTTGCTCCTGCGGATATTAAAAAGGAGGGCACCTGTCTTGATTTGCCGATTGCTGTTGGCATACTTGTGTCAAGTGAGCAGATGTTCATTAACAATTTATTTGAATACGCTTTCTTTGGGGAGCTTTCTCTCGACGGAACTCTGCGTGGTATTCACGGTGCGTTGCCTATGGCGATTACCGCTTATCAGCACGGCATAAAAAAGATTTTTCTTCCTGAGCAAAATGCTTGCGAAGCCGCAGTTGTCGACGGCATAGAAGTATATGGTGTAAAAAGTATTGAAGAATTGGTAAAGCATTTTACAGGAGATGAATATATTACACCTACAAAGGTTGATGTAAAAAAGCTGTTTAAAAATACAAACGAGCATAAACTTGATTTTTCTGATGTAAAGGGTCAGGAAAGTGCAAAGCGTGCCTTGGAGATTGCCGCCGCAGGCGGACATAACATACTTATGATAGGACCTCCAGGGTCGGGCAAGACAATGCTTGCACAGAGAATACCCTCGATTTTACCTGATATGACCTTTGAGGAGTCTTTGGAGGTTACAAAGGTTCACAGCATATCGGGGAGGTTGCCTAAGGACATACCGATGATAACAACACGGCCTTTCAGAAGTCCACATCATACGGTTTCCGCTCCTGGACTTACAGGCGGAGGTGTGGGAACTCCAAGACCAGGTGAAATCAGTCTGGCACACAACGGTATTTTGTTCTTGGACGAATTGCCTGAATTCAGAAAAGATGCACTTGAAGTTATGCGTCAGCCCCTTGAGGACGGAATTGTGACAATAACAAGAACGGGAGGAACATTCTCTTATCCGTCTGACTTTATGCTTGTGGCATCTATGAATCCTTGCCCCTGCGGATATTACGGAGATAAAAATCACGACTGCTCTTGCTCTCAAAAGCAAATTCAGCACTATCTGTCAAAGGTGAGCGGTCCGTTACTTGACAGAATAGATTTACATATTGAAGTTCCCGCTGTGAACTACGAAGATCTTGGCGTTAAAAGCAATGCGGAAACCTCAGCCGAAATTAAAAAACGGGTGGATAAGGCAAGAGAAATTCAGCTGAAAAGATACAGCGGAACGGGCATATGCTCTAACAGTGCATTGACGGCGGCTATGATAGACGAGTTCTGTGGGTTGGACAGTGATGGGGCAGAATTGCTGAAAAATGCCTTTGAGATGCTGGGCTTAAGTGCGAGGGCACACAACAGAATTTTAAAAGTCGCAAGAACCATTGCGGATATTGAAGGCAAAGAGAGAATTTCCAAAGAAAATATAGCTGAGGCTATACGATACAGATCTCTTGACAGAAAGTTTTGGTCATAAAATTTGAAGGAGATTATTACAATGAGATTACATATTGTATTGGTTGAACCTGAGATACCATCAAATACAGGTAATATTTCAAGGACTTGTTCGGTTATTGATGCTCCGTTGCATCTTGTTCACCCTCTTGGGTTTGACATAAGTGAAAAGCAGGTCAGACGTGCAGGACTTGATTATTGGGACGAGTTGGAGCTTCACGAGTATATGTCATTTGATGAGGTGCGTAAAAAATATCCCAATGGTGAATTTTTCTATTGCACAACAAAAGCAAAAAATACTTACAGCGATATAGATTACACAGAATTTGCTGACAAAGATATATTTTTAGTATTCGGAAAAGAGACTAAAGGCTTGCCTGAAGAACTCCTTGCCGATAACTATGACAGATGTATAAGAATACCTATGAAAATAAATAAACGATCGCTGAACCTGTCGAATTCGGTTGCAATAATTGCATATGATGTTTTAAGACAGTTCGGCTTTGAAAATCTTGAAAGAGAGGGTGCATTACATGATAAAATTGGTTACTGATATGGCGGCGGATATTCCCAAAAGCGTTGCGGAGGAACTTGATATTAAGGTGCTTCCGTTTATGATACACATAGACGGAAAACAAATTTTGGCTGATATAAATCTGTCACCTGAGGAGTTTTATGAGATTGTTGAAAGCAGTGAGGAAATTCCCACAACAAGTCAGATGAGTCCTGCGGATGTGGAGGAATTATATCGCAGTATAGGCAAGGAGAATACGATTATTCACATTACTATATCATCCAAGGGCAGCGGAATTAATAATACCTGTAACCTGGTTGCAAGTCAGCTCAACGAGGAAGGCTTTGATATAACAGTTATCGACTCAACTATGTTCGCATATGTCATAGGCAAGGTGGTCGTGGAGGCGGCTAAGATGGCTAAGAATGGTGCTTCCAAACAGGAGATAATTGATTTTGCAAACGAAGCCTATGCAAGAGATACGGCTTACTTTCTTGTTGACGACTTGACGTTTTTACGCAAGGGCGGCAGAATTAAGGCAACGGCTATGGCAATAAGCAAGGTGCTTGATATAAAGCCTATCTTAAATATAAATGACGGTTTGGTTGAGGCATTCAAAAAGGTCAGAGGAACAAAGAAGGCGCTCAGCACATTGGTGGACTTTGTTGAAGACAGAATGGAAGACCCAACGGAAAACGAAGTTGTTATATTGGATTCTAATGCACCTGATAAGGTTGAGATTGTTGAGCAGCTTATAAGAGAGAGGGTAAAACCAAAAAGCATTACGTATGCAAAGATTGGGCCTATTATTACATCTCACGCAGGAACAGGCTTGGTTGGTGTGTCTTTTAAGCATAAAAAGCCATACACCGAATATGAGAATAAGTAAATTTCAATACTGAGAGGTAGGTTTGAGTATGTTTTTGGAACACGATGAGATGAAGTTTGCAATCTTGTATACTCTCGAAAAATATACAGAGCCCATATCGATGCCGGATTTGTGTGATATATTGACCTGGGAAAAACAGGTTATGAATTATTTTGACGTTGCGTTGATGCTGAACGAACTCATAGAGGACGGCTTTGTGGACAGCAAGTATTACAGAGATGAGCGTTCCTTCTGCCTCAGCGAAAAGGGAAAGGAGACAAACTCGTTCTTTTATGAGCGTGTGCCCAACAGCGTCAGAAAGAGGATAGATGATGCTGTTTCTTCAATAAAGTTTGAGGAGCAGTATAATCCCAACTCTGTCACAAGTGAGGTAATTCCAATTGCTCCCCATCAATATATGGCATCACTTAAGATGCTGGATGCAAATGTTCCTATGTTGGAGCTTCAGATAAATGCAGGCAGTAGATTGGAGGCAGAGCGTGCAGCTAAAATTCTTGCAAAAGAGGCGGACGATATATATAAATCAATTATCGAGAAGATAATGGATAAATAGGACGAGAATAGAAAAATGTAATTCACAATAAGTCTTGTTACTTAACTTTATGCTGGTTGAACTTTTATTTTTGTAAAAAGATGTTGATATAATATAAAATATGTTGTATAATGTTTTTGTCAGAGAAATCTGACAAAAAGGTAAGACTGAAAACAGTGTAACAGCCGGGCGGTTATGCTATCATCTCCCTGAAAGGAGGTGGTTGCTATGGATAATGAATACATAATTTCATTTATGATTATTCTATTACTTTTAGTAATTTCCATAAAAAAATAACGCCCACCGTCAAATGAAGCGTTATTTTTTAAATACATTCTTTTGGCATAACCGTTCGAGGTCTTGCCTTTTTCTATAACTATTATACTGAATAAGATTCGTTTTGTCAACTATTTTGAAAAAATTTATGCCAAAGCTGTGATAAACAAGCGTAGCTCTTGACGAATTAACGACTATGTGATAAAATAAACTTTGTATGAAAACTGTGTATTGCAGGCAGAAAGGTATGAAATAATATGGAAAAGCTTGGACTTAATGAAATTCGTGAGAGATATCTCTCATTTTTTGAAAGCAAAGGGCATTTACGTTTGCCGTCATTCCCGTTGGTTCCTCAAGGGGATGCAAGCCTTTTGCTTATAAATGCGGGAATGGCACCGCTTAAGCCATACTTCTTGGGCAAGGAGGTTCCGCCGAGAAAGCGTGTGACAACTTGTCAGAAGTGTATCAGAACTCCTGATATCGAGTGCGTAGGACTTACTGCACGTCACGGCACCTTTTTTGAGATGCTTGGTAACTTCTCCTTTGGAGATTACTTCAAGAACGAGGCTACTGCTTGGGCGTGGGAGTTCATTACTAAGGTTCTTGAAATTCCTGAGGACAGACTTTGGGTAAGTGTGTACGAGGAGGATAAGGAAGCCGTTGAGATATGGACAAAACAGGTTGGTGTAAACCCTGACAGAATAGTTTATCTCGGCAAAGAGGACAACTTTTGGGAAATCGGCACAGGTCCTTGCGGCCCTTGCTCTGAAATATATTTTGACAGAGGCGAAGAATATGGTTGCGGCAGTCCTGATTGTGCTGTTGGCTGTGACTGCGACAGATATGTTGAATTCTGGAACCTTGTATTTACACAGTTTGATAAGGACGAGGCAGGCAATTATAACAGACTTGCACATCCTAATATAGATACAGGTATGGGACTTGAGCGTATTGCTTGTATTATGCAGGGTGTTACATCTATTTTTGAGGTTGACACTATCAGAAAGATTTTGGATACAGCGGCTGATATGGTTGGTGTTACCTATGGCGAAGATAAGAAAACAGATATATCACTCAGAGTTATAACGGACCACATCAGAAGTACAGTGTTTATGGTATCAGATGGTATTCTGCCTTCAAACGAGGGCAGAGGATACGTTCTTCGCAGACTTTTAAGACGTGCCGCAAGACACGGCAGATTGTTGGGACTTAACCACGCATTCTTGTATAAGCTTGCAAAGGTTGTTGCTGACGAGTCAAAGTCTGCTTATCCCGAACTTGAAAAGAACTTTGAGTATATCGAAAAGGTTATTAAAAACGAAGAAGAACGCTTTGAGGAAACCATTGACCAGGGTATTGAAATATTAAATGGTTATGAGGCAGAACTCAAGGCTCAGAACAAGACAGAGCTTTCGGGCGAAAATGCCTTTAAGCTTTACGATACCTACGGCTTCCCGATTGATTTGACAAAGGAAATTCTTGCAGAGAATGGGTATACAGTAGACGAAGAAGCCTTCGGAAAATTGATGGACGAACAGAGAGAACGTGCTCGTTCTGCCAGAGGTGATATGGAGGGCGAAGCGTGGAAAGAGGATATATTTGCAAATATTAAAGAGGCAACCGAATTTGTTGGATATGACAACACAGAATATACAGCTACCATTCTTGGTATAGGCAAGGACGGCGAGAGAGTTGATACGGCAAATAAAGGCGACGAGATTACTCTTGTTCTTGACAAGACTCCGTTTTATGCAGAGAGCGGTGGTCAGGTAGGCGATACGGGTGTTATCAAATGCGGTGACGCTGTTGTAAAGGTTACCGACACCAAAAAGAGAAACGGCAAGTTCTTGCATATGTGCGTTGTGGAGAACGGCAGCGTAAAGGTTGGCGATAAAACGGAGTGTGCTATCGACAATGTTCGCAGACTTGCGATCAGAAGAAACCACTCTTCTGCACATCTTTTGCAGGCGGCTTTGCGTAATACCCTGGGCAATCACGTTGCACAGGCAGGTTCTTATGTTGATGAGAACAGAATGAGATTTGACTTCTCTCACTTTGCGGCAATGACACCTGAGGAACTTAAACAGGTAGAGGATAAAGTTAATGAAATGATATTGGCTGATGCTGAAATCGAGTGCGGTGAAAAGACACTTGAAGAAGCGAAGGCAATGGGTGCAACGGCATTGTTCAGCGAAAAGTACGGCGCTGTTGTACGTGTTGTAAAAATGGGCGACTTCAGTATGGAGTTGTGCGGAGGTACCCACGCAAGCTCTACAGGTAAGCTTGGTTTGTTCAAGATAATCGGCGAAAGCGGAGTTGCGGCAGGAGTAAGACGTATAGAGGCTGTTACAGGTCTTGGCGTTCTTAAATTGATTGATGAGAAGAACGAATTGATTAACGAAACTGCGGCTGCAATTAAAGCTAACCCTTCAAACCTTGTTTCAAGAGCTAATGCGGTTATGCAGGAACTTCACGAAAGCAAGCGTGAGGTTGAAAGTATGAAGAGCAAAATGGCTCAATCTGCCGCAAGTGATATAGGCAAGGAAGCAGAGGTTGTGGACGGTATTACCGTCATTGCACAGCTTTTGGCTGACGGAATGGATATGAATACACTTCGCGGTGTGGGTGACAGCATTAAGCAGAATAAAGAAAACGCTCTTATCGTGCTGGCATCTAAGGACGGCGGAAAAGTAAACCTTGTTGCAATGGCTACCAAAGAGGCTGTGGCAAGCGGCGCTCACGCAGGTAAAGTTTTATCTGAGGTTGCAAAGCTCATGGGCGGCGGAGGCGGCGGTAAGCCTGAGTCAGCTCAAGCAGGCGGCAAAAACCCCGAAAAAGCCGAAGAGGCTATATCTAAGGTTGTTGAAATATTCAAGAGTATGAGATAATATGCTTAAGAATATTGAGTATAGTATCTCAATGTGCGAAAAGAGGTGTTACTAATGGAAGATTGCTTATTTTGTAAAATAGTTGCAGGTGATATTCCGTCTACCAAAGTCTATGAGGACGACAAGGTATATGCCTTTAACGATATTGAGCCTCAGGCACCGATACATATAATCATTGTGCCTAAAATGCACATTTCGTCTTCAAATGAGCTGACGGACGACAACGCAGAGGTTATAGGTCATATTTTTGCTGTCGCTGCAAAAATCGCAAAGGAAAAAGGCTTTGCGGAAAAGGGTTGGAGAATTGTGAACAACTGCGGTGAGGACGGCGGTCAGACTGTGGGACACATACACTTCCACCTGCTTGCAGGCAGAAATCTCGGTTGGCCTCCAGGCTAAAAAATTAAATAATCTAGGGCTGTTAAAAAAGTGCTTTTCGGAACGTCGGGGGCGCCGTTCCCTACAATTTATTTTGTATGATGATTAGATTGCACACAAAATGTAGGGTTTGGCGGTTTCCGACAAACCGCTGTGTCACACTTTTTTAACAGCCACCTTTTTTTGTTAAGAGTTATACAAAAAATGCTTGACTTTTTAGTGAAAAGTGTGTAAAATTAAAGGGTGTACTTCTAACTAAAATTAAATGCTATATATTAATTTTTGATTCTTTGATTTTTTATATTTTTATGAGTTAAAATATGTCGAAATAATTTAGGGGGTGGAAGAAATATCTACAACATCGATAATAATAATTGCAGTTCTTGCGGTTGTTGCAGTAGCAGGTATGTTTATATCTTTTAAGTACGGCTATTCATATCGTAAGAAGTTTGCTGAACTTAAGATAGGCAGTGCAGAGGAAGAAGCTAAGCGTATTTTAGAGTCTGCAACTGTTGAATCTGAAAAAGAAGCAGATAATATAAAAAAGGAAAAGTTGATTGAAGCAAAAGAAGAGATACATAAGCTCAGAAACGAGCTTGAAAAGGAAATCAAGGATCGCAGAAATGATATTCAAAGACAGGAAAGAAGAGTACAGCAGAAGGAAGACACTATTGACAAGAAAACCCAGCAAATAGAAAAGCGTGAGGAAGAAGCTCACAAAAAGGTTGCCGAAGCTGAAAAAATGCAGGAGGAAGTTGATCGCATTAAAAAATTGCAGATGGCACAGCTTGAAAAGATTGCTGAATTTTCTGAGTCAGAAGCAAAGGAATACTTGCTGAAGCAAGTAGAGGAGGAACTTGTTCACGAAAAGGCAATGCTTGTTAAAAGCATTGAGGAACAGGTGAAGGAAGAAGCTGAACAAAAGGCGAGAAACATCATTACAGGTGCTATTCAGCGTTGTGCGGCTGACCACGTTACAGAAACAACAGTATCGGTTGTGTCCTTGCCAAACGACGAAATGAAGGGCAGAATAATCGGACGTGAAGGACGTAACATCAGAACTATCGAGACACTTACGGGCGTTGACCTTATAATTGATGATACGCCTGAGGCGGTTATACTTTCGGGATTTGACCCTGTACGCCGAGAGATTGCTAAGCGTTCTCTTGAAAAGCTTATTACAGACGGAAGAATACACCCTGGAAGAATTGAAGAAATGGTAGAAAAGTCTACTAAGGAAGTAGATAATATCATAAAGCAGGAAGGCGAGCGTGCTACGTTTGAAACACACGTTCACGGATTGCATCCTGAGCTTGTGCGTTTGCTTGGAAGATTAAAGTACAGAACAAGCTACGGACAGAATGTTCTTCAACATTCTATCGAGGTATCACATATTGCAGGACTTATGGCAGGTGAGCTTGGTGCTGATGTTACATTGGCTAAGAGAGCAGGTCTGTTACACGATATAGGTAAGGCTGTTGACCACGAGGTTGAGGGTTCTCACATTACAATCGGTGCGGACATTGCTAAAAAGTATAAGGAAAACGATAAGGTTTTAAATGCTATTATGGCACATCACGGCGATGTTGAGCCTAAAACTATTGAGGCTTGTCTTGTTCAGGCGGCTGATGGTATTTCGGCTGCAAGACCCGGTGCTCGCAGAGAAAACCTTGAATCTTACATCAAGCGTCTTGAAAGTCTTGAAGAAATTGCAAATTCATTTAAGGGCGTTGAGCGTTCATTTGCAATTCAGGCAGGACGTGAGGTTCGTATAATGGTTAAGTCTGACGTTGTAAACGATGATGAAACTGTACTTATGGCTAAGGATATCGTTAAGAAGATTGAGGATGAGATGGAATATCCTGGACAGATTAAGGTTAACGTTATTCGTGAGCTGAGAGCTGTAGAATACGCAAAATAGAGCTTTAAAAACAGAAAAATTTATACGAAATTTAAAAGGTAAAAGTTAAATCGTAAACGATTGAGCTTTTGCCTTTTTTTGCTATTTATACCTTAAAAGTGTGTTGTTTTTGTCTTGACATACATTTTGTTGTGTGATAAAATGAGCATAACATATTATAGTAGGAGGAGAAAAATATGGGAAAATATAAAATTGGACTTCAGCTTTACTCCGTTCGTGATGATATTGCAAATGATATGGACGGAACCTTGAAAAAAGTTGCTGAAATGGGTTATGACTGTGTAGAATTCGCAGGATATGCAGGACACACTGCAGAAGAAGTTAAGGCAATGTGCGACAAGTACGGCTTGGAAATTGCATCTGTTCATCAGGGATACGGCGTATTTTTAGAGGATGCAGAGAACTCTGTTAACTTCTTAAAAACTCTTGGTGTTAAGTATTCAGCTATTCCTTGGAAGGATGGTTGGGAAACAAACTATGATGAAAACGTAAGTGATATCAAAAAGGTTGGTAAGCTTTTAAAGGACAATGGTATTCAATTATTGTATCATAACCACGATTTTGAGCTCACTCAAAAGCACGGAGATCAGTTTGTACTTGATGCACTTTACAGTGATGTTGATTCTGAACTTCTCTGTCCTGAGTTGGACCTTTGTTGGGTTCACTACGCAGGCTGCGACCCGATTGAATATATCAAAAAGTACGGTGACATTGAAGAGGTTATTCACCTTAAGGACTTTGAGTGCAAGAACTTAAATGCAGGTCCTGTATATGGATTGGTTGACGATAAGGGTAATGACGGAGAAAAGAGAGACAGAGCAAGTGATGGTTTTGAATTCCGTCCGACAGGTCACGGCAGACAGGACGTTAAAGCTCTCTTTGAAGCAATGGAAGGCACAAAGATTAAATATGTAATCGTTGAGCAAGACCAACATCCTCAGAATGCTCCTTTGGAAGATGCAAAGATAAGCATTGACTATATTCGTTCAATAGGATATTAAGTTTAGTACATAAAAATACTGTCGGAAGAGAGTTTCCGACAGTATTTTTTTATTCAGATTTTTTGTCAAGCGTAACAGTTTGAGTTGCTTCGTCCCAGCCGACTTCATAGCCCAATGCTTCAGCTAAGTAGCGGATAGGAACATATGTTCTGCCCTCTGTCGCATCTATAAACGCAGAGGTGTCCATTTCGATTGAACGGCTTTCGCCTGTGGCTGTCATAGAAATAAACAGAGTCGAGTTACCATTTTGAGCAAATATAACCTGTTCCCCCGAAGAAACACAAGCGGTTTTGGTTTCTTCATCATACCACACAGTATTGTTTAAAAACTCAGATACGAAACGGAGCGGTACAAAGGTACGATTATCGCTTTCTCGAATTTTGCCCATTCCGTTAGGAATTTCGGCCTCTACGCCATTGATTTTAATAACGTCAGCCACAGCAAATGCGTTGATGGATGTGAGCAATATACCGCCGACGGCGATGATGCAGATTATTTTCTTTAAAATTTTATTCAATTTTGTTACCTTCCCTAAAAATTATTCAGCAGATGTAAGAGAAACTGTCTGTGCATCTTCGTTCCAATCTACTGTGTAGCCAAGTGCCTGAGCAAGAAAACGGATAGGAACATACATACGGCCTTCTTCTTCGTTTATGAAAACAGGTGTATCCATATTAACGGTAGATGCCTGAGTGCCGAGTATAAAGATTTTGTTATCGCCTGCAGTTGTAAAATATGATATTTTTGTTTTAGGGTCTGTAATTGTTGCGGTGCATAGTACCTTTGATTTACCGTCTTGCGTTTGTGTTGTTTCCTGATAGTTTACAACACAGCCAAGATATTCCATAACAAAACGGATAGGAACATAGGTTCTGTCGTTCATTTCGACAATTTTACCCATTTCACTTGGAATTACTGCATTTTCTCCATCAATAACAATGTTTTCTGCTGCTGCAAATGCACTGAATGAACAGATGAGCATACAGCAGATAAGTGTGAGCGATAAAAATTTCTTCATAAAACTAACCTCCTGATTTTTGAGAAATATAATAATTCATCTCGGTTATAATATATTTTAACATATAGTTGTCTATTTTTCAAGTATTAAAATAAAATGAGGTAATTTTATGTTGTAGGTTTACAATAGATGTGTTACATTCCGGCATATTTTATTACGAGTAAACTCATAACAAAATATGTCGGCAAAAAAAGAATAGCAAGTGAAACTC
>CACWIG010000008.1 GCA_902760955.1 uncultured Ruminococcus sp.
TTCATCAAACATATTATTTATTGCACAATCGTAGGTATGTTTCGGGACGTCGAGGACGCCGTCCCCTACAAGATGAAACGTATTTCATCAAACATATTATTTATTGCACAATCGTAGGTATGTTTCGGGACGTCGAGGACGCCGTCCCCTACAAGATGAAACATATTTCATCAAACAGATAATTTTTTCATATTCGCAGGTGCGTTTCGGGACGTCGGGAATGGCGGCACGTACAAGATGAAACGTATTTCTGCACAAAAAAAGAACCCCGATATCGAGGTTCTTTTTTAATGTCATTTTTAAATTACTTTGCAGGCTGTGCAACAGGAACAATATCATCTAAATCTGACCAAGCATATACCTTAACTGTTTGACCAACAGTAACAGGATTATCTAATGTAATAGTTTCTGAACCGCCTATCAAACTTGAGGTGAAATCAACATTTGTTTTAGAATCAGATACCTTAACCTGTGCTAATGTACCATCTTCATCATTATAAACAGCGCAAATATAATAGAAACTACCATTTCCCATTGTATTGTAACCTAAACCTCTGCTACGCAATGTCGCAGTAACAGCTGTACCATTTTCGGCAACAACCGCATCTGCGATTATATTTGCATCAAGATTTGTGTAAACCTTTATATTGTTTCCATCTGCAAAGGTACGCAATGCTCTGCCGCTTTCAGCATTTGCCTCATTTGTGATAATAGCTAATTTTGAAAAATCAGATACACCAGCTAACATACTAAGCTCTGTGATCACACTTTCGGTAGGAAGTACGATTTCCTCAAGTTCAGTACATCCATTGAATGATTCTGCATTTATTTTATTCAATCGAGAATTTGGTGCAACACGTACAGATTTGAGAGAAGTTTGATTTTTAAAAATTCTGTTAATATTTGTAACACCTGCAGGTATCTCAATCTCTGTAATTTTTGTTGTGGTCAAGCAAATATTACGAATTACGCCTGTTAAATTATTTGACAAGTGTAATTTTTTAAGATTTTCACAACCATAAAACATATTATTATAGTGATTAGTATCTGTCGAACCATCTGGAGGTATAATTTTCGTAATTGTGTCTGCCATATAAAACTCAGTGAGGTCTTTTTGATTCACAAATAAGTTTCCGTCCTGATACGTAAACGCAGTTACTGTGTAACCATCAAGTGTTTCAGGCATATAAATTGCACCAACAAGTTTTCCACTGCCATTTAATCCGTTAACAGCACACGTCTTATTAGTTTCATCAAGGACTCTATATGAGAAGTTGGTTGCATATACCTTTGTTGCAGAACCATCTTCCGCCTTCGTAGTATTCGGAACCACACCTCCGTTTCCGTATACTTCATTTACCCAAGTAGTGTAGCCACTAACTATGAAAGCATCACTGGCGCATTCTTTAACATTATCAGGAACATACAATTTATCAAGCTCACAGCCTCTAAACATTTTACTTGGAATTTTTGTAAATTTACTACCTGTAGGCAAATGAACTTCTTTAAGTGCTTTACAGTTTGTAAACATACCAATACTTGTTGTTAATGAAGAATCAATATTGTTTGATAAAGTAACAGATGCAAGTGAACCGCAGTTATAAAAATTATTAACTCCTAATATAGATGTAATTGTATCAGGCATAACAATTGACGTGATTGAAGCATTTGCAAAGCATTGATTTCCTAATGTTGTAATCCGGTAATCTTCTCCATCTTTGCCGAATGTTACCCCATTAATCATTTTATTATTTTGGAAAGCACTCTCACCTATAGTGGTAACATTGTAGGTTTTACCATCTTTTTTAACAGTAGCAGGTATGACAATATCTGTTTTCGCAGTCGGAACTGTTTCAAAGCCTGTAACTGTTGCAGTATTATTAGCGCCATCATAGTCATACTTAAAGAAATAAGTTACATCATCCGCAAATACCACTGTCATTGTTGATGCAAGCATACAAATAACAGTAATAAGTGCAAAAATCTTTTTTAAATTTTTCATAATAAACACTCCTATATTTAATAATTTTAATTATTTTTCATTTTTAATAATTAGTATTGATTATATATTTACGTAGTAATTGTAACATAAATAATTTAAAAATGGTATGTCTAATTCTTTTATTTTATGTCTTTTTCTTTTATTTTGAAATTTTTTTTTAATTTTTATACATTTATTCAGGTAAATTCGCAAGGGAGCCGAGAATTAGCCCTCCTTGCATAAAGGAGGGTGGCACACGAAGTGTGACGGGTGGATCGGTAGTATGCGTAGATTGTGCACAAATTATATGTTGTGGCTCATAGTAACCGATCCCTCAGTCAGCTGTCGCTGACAGCTCCCTTTACGCAAGGGAGCCGAGAATTTGCCGATCCATACAAATTCAAAATAATTTTTTCGTTGCAATCGGGCTTGGCGATTGTATGGGCATTGGGCAATTATTCAATAAAATTATTTTGAATATTGCACAATCGTAGGCGTATTTCGGGACGTCGAGGACGCCGTCCCCTACATCACTGCGTTCGGTCGCTCGCATGCATCGTTTGTCCACAGGCCTTTCGCTATATAACAAAACGGACACCTGAATAGGTGTCTGTGGAATACATATCGTTTTTCTTACATATGATTCGACGCCGAACATTCGTTCGGCACTTCCTCACTGCGTTCGGTCGCTCGCATGCATAGTTTGTCCACAGGCCTTTCGCTATATAACAAAACAGACACCTGAATAGGTGTCTGTTTTGTTATGGAGCGGAAGACGAGATTCGAACTCGCGACGTTCACCTTGGCAAGGTGACGCTCTACCACTGAGCCACTCCCGCAAATATGGTGCCTCCGGGCGGAATCGAACCACCGACACGGGGATTTTCAGTCCCCTGCTCTACCGACTGAGCTACAGAGGCAAAAGCTGTATCCAAGATACAGCAGTTGGCGATCCGGATGGGGTTCGAACCCACGACCTCCAGCGTGACAGGCTGGCATTCTAACCAACTGAACTACCGGACCGTATTTAATATGGTGGGCACTATAGGGCTCGAACCTATGACCCTCTGCTTGTAAGGCAGATGCTCTCCCAGCTGAGCTAAGCGCCCTCATCTAAATGCTCCCGCCTATTAAAGCGACAACATTAGATATTATACTCACCTTGCACACAAAAGTCAAGACATACATTCTCGATTATATTTGATTATATAAATAAAATATACTGTTTTCTCTCTTTTTCTCTTGTTATCAGCCGTTTTCGTCTTTCCTTTTAATATGCTTTGTCTTGGTTTTCATCTCTTCAAGCTCGTCAGAATTGAATTTATATGCAGTATTACAGAAACTGCATACGATTTCCGCTCCGCCCTGGTCCTGTATCATTCCGTCAATTTCTTCTGTGCCAAGAGAGATTATTGCTTTTTCCATTCTCTCTCTGCTGCAGCCGCACACATATCCGACTTCTCTTTCCTCTAATATGTCAGTATCAAAGCCCAGCATAACATACTTTATTATCTCTTTTCCGTCCATACCATTTGACAGCATTTCCGTCATACTCATAAGCCCCTGAACGCTGTTTTCAAGTTTGCAAAGGCTTTCTTCATCACATTCGGGCATTACCTGTATTATAAAACCACCCGAATGTTTTATGCTGTAATCCGTATCCACAAGTACGCCGAGCGATACCATACTCGGCACTTGCTCTGACACGGCAAAATAATATGCCAAATCGTCGCCTATTTCGCCTGTCTGAATATCTACATTCCCCACATAAGGCTCTTTAAGACAGAGGTCCTTTATTACACACAAGTTACCCTTGCCCACAGCCGCTCCCACATCAAGCTTACCATTGCTCTTTAAGGGCAAATCAACAAGGGGATTGTCAACATATCCCTTTACCTCGCCCTTGGAATTTGCCGCAACAAGAACAGTTCCGATAGGGCCATCACCCTTTAACTGAATGGTGAGCTTTGAGTTTTCCTCTTTCAGTTCACTTCCCATTAACAACCCTGCAGAGAGCAGTCTGCCAAGTGCCGCACTTGCAATCGGCATTGTCTTGTGATACTGTCTTGCCTGTTCAACTGTTTCGGTGGAAACAACCACACTTATCTTAAAAAAACCATCTTTTGTTATCGCTCTTGTTAAAATATCAGCCATAATCTCAACCCCTTTATACAAAATCCACCAATATGGCGTTGCTGACATATAAATATTTTTTTGGAATAATCAATCTGTCATTCTTTATTATCATTGTACCGCGATGAATATTCTTTTCGATTTGCTTCTCAAAAACTTCGTAAATGCTTTTGCTAAACCTATTTTTAAACTCCGCAAGGTCAATGCCGTCAACCATTCGCAAACCTAAAAAAATATATTCGCTTATTTTATCAAATTCGCTTTGCTCATACTTATCAATAACTTTACCTTCTCTGTTTATATAATCATTTGTATCTCTGACATTTGAAAATCGGACACCATTTACACAGGAATACGCACCTGCACCAAAGCCGATATAATCATCACATTTCCAATATTTTATATTATGACGGCTCTCGCATCCGCTTTTTGCAAAGTTTGAAATCTCATACATTCCATATCCGTTTTTATATAAAAATTCGTCACATATATCATACATATCTCGGCTCAGTTCTTCATCAATGTCTATATTCATCGAATAAAACGGCGTACCTTCTTCTATCTTAAGTCCATAACAGGATATATGATTGGGAGAAAGTGCAACAGCTTTTCTCAAAGTTGTTTTCCAGGTTTCAATTGTCTGGCGGGGCAAGCCGAACATCAAGTCAACAGACAGATTTTCAAACCCTGCCTCTCTCGCATCTCTGACACATTTTTCACACTCTGCAAAGCTGTGTATTCTGCCCAAAAACTTTAACTCATCATCATTTGCGGACTGCATACCTATACTTATGCGGTTAAAGCCCGATGAACGCAACAACTCAAGTCCGTTTTTATCTATTGTGGCAGGATTGCACTCTGTGGTAATCTCACAGGTCTTATCGACATTAAAGGTATCATACACCGCATTTAATATTTGTGCAAGCTGACTCGGCTCTAAAATTGTCGGTGTACCGCCGCCAAAATAGATTGTGTCAACCTGCATATCGTCATTTTTGAAATTTCTTATTTCATCACAAAGAGCGGACACATAAAGTTTCCGCTCGCTGTAATCCGAAATATGAGAATTAAAATCGCAATATCTGCATTTGGCCGCACAGAAAGGAATATGAATATAAACTCCAAGCGACATAACAATCTCCTTTTGTTTTATACGCCTTTGGCTCCCTTGCGTATGATACAAATCATAAATTTTCTTTGTAATGTATTCGGCAGGAGCAAGCCCCTGCCCTACAATTATGCATTATATCCCCAACGCGTGATTTGATATACATTTGTTGGTGTATTTCGGGACGTCGGGGACGCCGTCCCCTACGCGATAAAGAGTGCTTTTTTGCCATACGGCTAATTTATTGTATATCCATTTGCAAAACACCAATAAATTAATATAATCTGTAAATCAATTTTGTAGGGGACGGCGTCCCCGACGTCCCGTTAGTGATAAATCTCTCATCTTAGTCAAGCTTCAAAACCGACATAAATGCCTCCTGAGGCACCTCTACCGAGCCCACCTGACGCATACGTTTCTTTCCCTCTTTCTGCTTTTCAAGCAGTTTTTTCTTTCTTGTTATATCACCGCCGTAACACTTTGCAAGCACGTCCTTACGCATTGCCTTGACGGTTTCTCTGGCTATTATTTTACCGCCCACAGCCGCCTGAATGGGAACCTCAAACAACTGTCTCGGTATAACCTCTTTCAGCTTTTCAGCCATTTTTCTGCCTCTGCCGTAGGCTCTCTCTTTGTGAACAATAAACGACAAAGCATCAACCTGCTCTCCATTTAACAGCATATCAAGTTTTACAAGCTCTGCCTTTTCAAATCTCTCAAATTCATAGTCAAAGGAAGCATAACCCCTTGTCCTTGATTTGAGAGCGTCAAAAAAGTCATATATAATCTCATTCAACGGCAGCTCATAATTGAGCGAAACTCTTGTGGCATCAAGATATGTCATATCGATATAGTTGCCACGCCTGTCCTGACACAGCTCCATAATACTTCCCACATAATCTTTTGGAGTCATAATCGTAGCCTTAACGATAGGCTCCATCATATAATCTATCTCCGATTGGTCAGGCAGGTTGGTTGGGTTATCTATTTTAAGCTGTTCGCCGTCTGTTTTTATAACAATATATTCAACAGACGGTGCTGTGGTAACCAAGTCAAGATTGTATTCTCTCTCCAATCTCTCCTGAATAATTTCCATATGCAAGAGTCCCAAAAAACCGCATCTGAACCCAAATCCCAAAGCTATTGAAGTCTCTGCCTCAAAATTGAGTGCGGCATCATTTAACTGCAACTTTTCAAGTGCCTCTCTCAAATCGTCATATCTTGCACCATCAGCGGGGTAAATACCGCTGTATACCATTGACTTTACTTCTTTGTAGCCCGGTAGCGGATCATCGGCAGGACGTTCGGACAAGGTCACCGTATCACCGACGTTGACGTCACGAACATTTTTTATGCTTGCCGCAATGTAACCAACCTCTCCTGCCTCCAATAATTTTGAAGGCATCATTCCGTTAGGTCTTAAATAACCGACCTCAACAACGTCAAACTCACCGCCTGTCGCCATCATCTTTATTCGCTGTCCTGCCTTCAGTGTTCCGTCTTTTAATCTTACGTAGACGATTACACCCTTATATGCATCATAATACGAGTCAAATATAAGAGCCTTAAGAGGTGCGTTCTCGTCACCTTGGGGAGGCGGAACAAGCTCTACTATTTTTTCTAAAACGGCTTCGATATTTATGCCGTTTTTAGCCGAAATACAAGGGGCATTCTCCCCGTCAATACCGATAACATCTTCTATTTCCTGTTTTACCTCGTCGGGTCTTGCGGCAGGTAAGTCAATTTTATTTATAACGGGAACAATCTCCAAATCGTGTTCAAGAGCAAGATAGGTATTTGCCAAGGTCTGTGCCTCTATGCCCTGTGCGGCATCAACCACCAAAACCGCACCCTCACACGCCGCCAGACTTCTTGATACTTCGTAATTGAAGTCAACGTGTCCCGGGGTGTCAATCAAGTTAAGCTCATACTCGTTGCCGTCCTTCGCCTTATACAAAAGCTTGACAGCACGTGCCTTGATTGTTATACCTCTCTCACGCTCCAGGTCCATATTGTCAAGTATTTGTTCCTGCATCTCTCTTTGAGTCAAGGTGCCTGTAAGCTCAAGTATTCTGTCAGCAAGTGTACTCTTGCCGTGATCTATATGTGCTATTATTGAAAAATTGCGTATATTTTCGCGACGATTGCTCATCTTTTTCCTCCTGATAACGAGAATTAAAACTTAATACATTCTACCATAAAGTTAAAAATATTTCAACCATTAGTTTAGCAAAAAGCGGTTTTGCGTTTCAGAACGATGTGCAAGGTAGCCTTAAATTCAAAATAATTTTTTCTTTGCAATCGGGTTTGGCGATTGTATGGGCTTTGGGCAATTATTTATTAAAATTATTTTGAATTTTGCACATTTGTTGGCGTATCAAACGGGCGATTCGTGAATCGCCCCTACACCGCAAGGGAGCCTTAGGTGAATGTCAGCTGTCGCTGACAAACGGGACGATGTAGGCATCGCCCCTACAATGTGAAACATATTTCACCATACGCATAATTTGTTGCACATTTGTTCGTATATTTCGGGACGTCGTGGACGCCGTCCCATACAAATTCGGCAGGAGCAAGCCCCTGCCCTACAAATTATAATGATACATATAATTCAAAATAATTTTTCACAATCGGGCTTGGAGATTGTAGGGCATAGTTGCCAATCCCTCCACCACCTTCGGCGGTCCCCCTCCCTTTGCACAAGGGAGGTGTGTTTAAATCTCACGTGCAAAAAAGAACCTCATTCCGAGGTTCTTTTTGCGATTAATAGCCGAGAACAAAACTTCCTATTGCAAGGATAACAGGTATGGTAATTGCAGACAGCAATGTCATAACAACAATGGCACTCGTTGCGTATCTGTACTCTCCGTCAAACAGTTGCGACAGCATACTTACAGCCGTTGCGGCAGGAGTTACCGCACAGATAAACCCTGTCAGCTTTATATCGTTTGAAAGGGGTAAAAATTTGAATATCGGCAACATAATCAACGGCAATACTATCAATTTTACAAATGACAGCTTGTAAAAACACAATTGCCTTACTTCCTTCTTCAAATCTGTTTGGGCTATCAAGCCACCTAATACAATCATTGCGATAGGCGTGTTAAGCGAGCCTATTGCATCTACCGCCTCAAACACAGGCTGAGGCAGTTTGTACGGCGATACAAACAGCATCAAGCCTATAATTACAGATATTGTGCCCGGATTTAAAAACATCTTTTTCGCATTTAGCTTTTCCTCAGGCTTTAACAGCTTAAGTCCGTAGGTCCATTGCAAAATATTTAATATGATAACATTTGTCGAGCCGTAGAATATTCCAAGACTGCCCACCAATGACATCATCAACGGAAAAGCCAAAAAGCCGTTATTCGGCATAACTACACACATTCTGTTTTCGGCAAAGCCCCTCACATTGCGATCACGATATAAAATCGTTGCGAGAGCTATCTGCACCGCGTACAAAAGAACAGAAACTCCGAACATAATCAGCCACTCAATAAAAAGATTTACCTCAAAATCTCTCTGGAATGCTGAAATCAATATCATAGGCACAACGATTTTAATCAGCAAAACAGACATTTGTTTTATGCCTTCTTCTGACACGATTTTAAATTTAACAACACAAAAACCCACCAAAACCATAAGGAACATCATCAATATCTGATGTCCTACCGTTAAAAAATATTCTATCAAGTTAAACACCTCATTGCTTGCCACATAATTTTAGCGGAATGATAAGTCATTCCGCTTTATAGTTCCCAAAATTTTTTAGAATAATCCCGGTATGTTCATACCGCCTGTGATAGAGCCAAGCTGAGCTGTGCTTTCAGCCTCCACCTCTCTCAACGCCTCATTTACTGCGGCAACTATCAAATCCTGGAGCATCTCCACATCATCAGGGTCCACAACCTCGGGTGAAATTGTAACATCAAGCAGTTCTCTTTTTCCGTCAACAGTAACCTTAACAGCACCGCCGCCTGCTGTCGCCTCATATGTTTTAGCTTCCATTTCCTCCTGCATTTTAAGCATCTGTTCCTGCATCTTCTGTGCCTGCTTAAGCATTTGGTTCATATTAGCTCCGCCGCCCATACCTCTTGGAAATCCGCCTTTTGCCATTTTTATCTTCCTTTCTTAACCTCTTATTTTTTCTATGGTAAAACAATAGAATTTTCTCCTATTTCAAAAACATAATCACAGCTTCTCAAAACCGCCTCCAACTCATAGGAGTTTTGCGGTAATTCCTTTGTGCGAAGAGCCGCCATTCCTTCTCCGCCCTCGTGATGAAAGTCGGAACCTGCCGTAACTATTTTAAAATTGTTTTCCTTTGCAAACTTAACCGTCATAGCCACTCTTGAATTGTGACCGCTGTGCATATTAAAGGTTTCTATTCCATCTACATATGACGGATCGATATATTCCATTCTGTTTCTAAATCTGTGTGCCTGTACTATAAGAACATCTTTCAGTGTTTCTGAGGCTTTAAAATCGGCAACACCATAGGGCAGTATTTCATATATCTCTTTTAAAATTTCCTCATTAATGCCATATATCAAATAGTCATTTTCATTTTCGGCAAACCTTATCTCAGCACCGAGAATAATTTTAATCCCTATCTTTTCGCCGACTTCGTACGCCTTATAGAAATCACTCATATACCAATTCACAAACTCGCTTGCAGTCGGTTCTTTTTCAAATCTGCTGGCACGATAGGGATATGAAAAATGATTTGTTATGGTAAGTGCATCATATGCGGCTTCCACATATTTCTCCACTACGTCCTCAGGACTGAAATCAGCACAACTGCTAATCGGTGAAGTATGAGCGTGAAGCTCTGTGCGATACTTGTAGATTTCTTTAAGACTGTTTTTTATATGCTCAGAATTTTTTTCTAAGTCCATTGTTCATTATCTCCTTAGATTATATCAATTTTACCGCCGAATTCATCTTTTTTATTTGCTATATCCTGTATGGAAAAGCCAACTTTTTCTTCTGTTTCCTCTGTCTTTTGACGTTCGCTTTTTATATAAACTCTTGCAGTGAGCGGCTCCTCTGCCACTCTTGAAAACATCTTAGAAAGATATTTTATTCCATCCTCTGTGGAAATCCTCTCGTAAGCTAACTTGCCCTCAACCTCAATTTCTATCACATTTCCGTTTTTTACGGCATTGCCGTTGTACAAAAACGCATACAAAAGTTTGCTCTCCTTTTTTATCTCGCCGAGAGCCTCCTTCCATAATTCCCAGGAATTTGCATCTTTAGCATCAGTTTCTGACGGCACAGCCTCTTTGGCAGGCGTGCTTTCAGCCTCAACACTTGTATTCTCTTTTGAGGAGATTATCTTTGTCTTGCCATCAGACATATCCCAAGGCGGTGCATCTGATGATACCGTCGTATCAGAGGTTTTTATCTTTTCTGTAGTATCGGCAGTTTTTTTGTCTGAAATACTCTCTGCTGACAAATTGCCGAGAGATAAATCCATAACCTTCGCCTCAAGCTTTTCTATTCGTGCAAGCAGAGCCTCTGTTTCGGAGCTGTATGCAGGATTGCTTAACCTTACAACAGCTTGAGTTACCGCAAGCTTTGGCTTGGTCAGCCACTTTGCCTGAGATAAATACTCTCCCAATGTCTTAATTGAATATAATATTCTTTCAACACCGTATTTTTCGGCTTGTGTTACAAACTTTTCAGCGGTGATTTCGGTTTTTTCAATCAGCTCCGCAGGCTTTTCTGCCGCCTTACACACCAATAAAATTCTGTAATGGTCAATAAGATTTTCTATAAGGTTTTGTGCCTCTTTGCCCTCTCTCAACACATCATCTGTCAGCTTAACCGCGAGCTTTGCGTTGTTTTCTGAAACAGAGTCACATATCTCAAACAGCTTCGTTGTACCGACAACACCCATTATATCGGATATTCTGTCCGAGGTCAGCTTCTCAGAGCCAAACGCCGAACATCTGTCAAGTATGCTTATGGCATCTCTCATAGAGCCGTCACCAAGCTCCGCAATAGTTTCAACTGCATCAGGAGTTATATCTATTCCCTCAGCAGAGGTAATCTCCGAAATTCTGTGTGCGATATCGTCTACTGATATACGCTTAAAATCAAATCTTTGACATCTTGATAAAATAGTAGCGGGAATTTTGTGCGGCTCTGTGGTAGCCAGGATAAATATGGTATGACTCGGCGGTTCCTCAAGTGTTTTCAGCAAGGCATTAAACGCCTCTGCCGTCAGCATATGAACCTCGTCTATTATATAAACCTTATACTTACAGCCCACAGGTGTGTATATAACCTCATCCCTTATCTCGCGGATATTTTCAACACCTCTGTTACTTGCCGCGTCCATCTCGTAGACATCTAAAATACTGCCGTCCAATATTCCTTTGCAGGTGGGACATTCGTTGCAGGGCTCTCCGTCAATGGGGCTTTCGCAGTTTACCGCCCTCGAAAAAATCTTAGCCGTTGACGTCTTGCCCGTTCCCCTTGTACCGCAAAACAAATACGCATGAGAAGTACGTCCGTTTGCAACTGCTGTTTTAAGTGTATCCGAAACCTGATTTTGTCCCGATATGTCGCTAAAACGCATTGGTCGCCATTTTCTGTATAAAGCCTGATATACGGACATTTTCTCCGCCTCTTTTCTGATTATTTATAATAAAAAAGCTATGTGCTTGCCTTTGAAAAAGAGATACCCGCGTTACCTATACAGTTAACTCGGGTCTGGCTTCCTTACGGCACATCAAAATTACTGCTTATCGCTGCTGCGTTCCCGCCCTGACGAGGTTCACAGGTTTTAATTGCGTAAGACCAAACCGTCAACATCACTTATACAGGGACAGACCGAACATCGCAATCCCTCACGGCAAGTTTTCATTCCCTCTGTAGCGGATTGAGGGTTACAAGGCACCGCTAACGCCCCAATTTAACATAGCAAAAGTATTATATCACAAAAGTTTTTTTACGTCAACATCAAATATTTAACAAACAATTAAAAATAACAGTTTATAATATGGCAAATGTGTCCTCATTTATAATCCTGTTAAAAATTTGTTTTTAGAGCAATTACGTTATTGACTTTACGGCATTAAATTTATATAATATATTTAATCTCAAAATTATTCCGAAGGGAAGACAGTATTTTTGGAAAAATATATAACAAAAACAGAAAACGAAACAATAGAGGTAGGCAAAAAGTTTGCCGAAGGGCTGTCTGTCGGCTCGATAGTTGCATTAAACGGCGATTTAGGCTGCGGGAAAACCGCTTTTGTGAAGGGTATTGTCGAATACTTCGGCAACTCTGATGACGTCAGCAGTCCCACATATACCCTTGTCAACGAGTATGACGGTACCGTACAAATATATCACTTTGATGTGTATCGGCTTGAAAATCCTGCACCCGAACAATGCGATTGGATGGATGATTACTTTTTTTCAGACGGAATTTCTTTGATAGAGTGGGCGGATAACATAAAAGCTGTCCTGCCCGAAAACACAATTATGGTAACCTTTAAAAAACTGCCTGAAAAAGGTGAGGATTACCGCGAAATCATAGTCGAATAATATAAGGAAGGTCAAAACAAATGCTTGTATTGGGAATTGACACCTGCTGTATGGCGGCAACAACTGCGTTAATGTCTGATGACAGACTTGTTGCACAGGTGGTTCAGAATAATAAAAAAACTCACTCACAAAATATTATGCCTATGATAGACTTTATGCTCTCTCAGGCAGAGGTTTCCGTAAAAGACGTTGACGGTTTTGCCGTCGCTGTCGGCCCCGGTTCTTTTACAGGTGTCAGAATAGGTGTAGCAACGATTAAGGCTCTTGCACACGCAACAGGCAAACCCTGTATTGCCGTGTCCACCCTTAAGGCTCTTGCCAACAATGTCGTTCCCTTTGACGGCATTATCTGTCCGATTATGGATGCAAGGCGAGGTCAGGTATACAACGCTCTCTTTGACGGGCAATACCTTGACCGCATTGCCGATGACAGAGCGATTTCCATTGACGACCTTTGCAAAGAGCTTGAAAGCACCGACAAAAAGATTATCTTTGTGGGCGACGGCTTGCCTGTTCACGCAGATAAGATAAACAAGGCTCTTGGCAGACGTGCTGTCTTTGCACAGCGTATGCAGATGATGAACTTAGCGGCATCTGTAGCTGAGCTTGGCTACGAGAAAATGCTCTTAGGTGACGTATGTGGTTATGCCGAACTTAAGCCTACTTATTTGAGATTATCACAAGCTGAGAGAGAACGCCTTGAACGCATAGGAGGAAAACCAAATGAAAAATAGTGCAAAAATAATACTTTCTTACATATTGGTATTCATACTTTCCGTCTGTTACATCACACCTATTATCGCAGTAGAGGATGACTCCTCCGAAACCGAAACAGAAGTTATAACAGAAAAAAAGGTTCGCAAAGAGGGCGAGCCCCCTACATTTAATGATGGCGAAACTGCAATTTTGATTGATGCAGGTAACGGAAATGTACTCTTTGAAAAAGAGAGCAACAAACGTATGTACCCTGCAAGCACCACAAAAGTTATGACAGCCTTGCTGACCTTTGAAGCCATTGAACGAGGTGAAATATCCCTTGGCTCAGAAATAGAGATTACATCAGAAATGATAGACGGACTTGACCCCACAGGCAGTACAATGTCCCTCAAGGTCGGCGAAGTTGTAAGTCTTGAAAACTTGTTAAAGGGTATGCTTATCCCCTCAGGGAACGATGCCGCTTGTTCTATTGCCACAGCAGTAGGCAAAAGCACAGCAACATTTGTTGATATGATGAACGCCAAAGCACAGGAATTGGGCTGTGTTGACACACATTTTGCAAACCCTGACGGTCTTCACGACGACAACCACTACACAACTGCCGCAGATATGGCTAAAATTGCCAGAGCGGCTATGCAACACTATGATTTCAGAAACATAGTGGATTGCGTTCACATTAAAATTCCGCCTACAAATATGTCGCCTGAACGCTACTATATAAATACAAACGGATTGCTTTCCACAATGAGATATCCGAACTTTGCATACAAAGGTGCAACAGGCATAAAGACGGGTTTTACCCAAAAAGCAGGCAACTGCCTTGTATCCTCTGTCAAACGTGATGGTATGGAATTTATAGGCGTGGTATACGGAGGCAAAGAAGTTGCAAACTCTCACAACGGCACTATTAATATGTTCAACTATGGCTTTGAAAAGTTCACCCCCATAACTCCTGTTTCAAAGGGAGATATGATGTATGATATAAAGGTCAAGCAAAGCAGTGGCTCTGACAAGCTGGCTCTATCGGCAAAGTCTTCTGTCACTGTTATAGTTCCAAAAGGAACAAACACCAACGACGTTAAGCTTGAGTCAAAAATTCCCGACTCGATAACGGCTCCCGTAAACGCAGGTGACATAATAGGCACAATGTCTGTCACGCTTAACGGACAAGAACTTTCATCGTTTGAATTAATTGCCTCCACATCGGTCAAGCGGAGTTTCTTCTGGCCTGTAATGGCAGTCGGTGATTTTCTGTGGGGAAACAAAGTGACGCGTACAATCATATATTTGATTATAATAGCGGCTGTAACATTTATTTTTGTGTTTATTATTACAATGTATAACAATATCAAAAGGGCTAAAAGACGCAGAGAGAACAGGCAACGCAAAAAATAATTTATACATACACTTATTTCGATAAAATTTATCTTGAAAAAAACTATCTGCTATGTTATACTGATTACAGCTTTATATTCGTACGAAATACGAAAGGATGATACACAAAATGTCACAAACTCAAACAGATAAATCTCAAACAGAAGATATTAAAAAGACTTCAGGCGGACGGAAAGTTCTCGCTGTCCTTGGTATCTTTTTTGTGACTGTGGGAATATTCTTATTCGCCTTCGGCTTTTCCTTTAAGATGATGATGCTTCCTAAGGAAAGCAAAAAAAGCCAGAGCGAACTCGATGCAGAGGTTGACCGTCTGAAAATTTCGGTCACTCAACTTGAGGAGGAAAACAGACGTTTAAAAGAAGAAAATGATATTTTAAAGCAAGGCTCATCTTCCTCTAAGTCATCTTCTTCCGCTTCATCATCAAATTCGACGAGCTCATCTTCAGGAAGTTCAAGCAGTTCATCAAGCAGTTCGGGTTCTAAAAGTTCAAACAGCTCAAGTAATTCATCGAACAGTTCTTCAAGTTCTTCTTCGAACGGTTCAAGCAGCTCGTCTGGCTTGACTTATTCTGATTAGTCACACATAATATTCTGCAACAGAAAATATAATACAAACGGCTATTTTAAAATAAATATATAAGGAGATAAACAATATGAAACCAAAATACAAAAGAATTATGCTCAAGGTCAGCGGTGAAGCACTTGCAGGAACCAAAGGCTTTGGACTTGACCAGCAGACCATTGATGCAATAGCACTCAAAATCAAAGAATGTTATGATATGGGCGTGCAGATTGCGATTGTAGTCGGCGGCGGTAACTTTTGGAGAGGCAGAAGCGGTGAAGGTATGGACAGGTCACGTGCCGACCATATGGGAATGTTGGCAACCGTTATCAATTCCCTCGCTATGCTTGATGCCCTTGAACACCTCGGTGTTGAATGCAGAGTTCAGACTGCCATAGAGATGCGCCAGATTGCAGAGCCGTATATCCGTCTTAAAGCCGCTTCTCACTTGAAAAAGGGCAGAGTTGTTATATTTGCCTGCGGAACAGGTAACCCATTCTTCTCAACCGATACAACAGCCGCTCTCCGTGCTGCTGAAATTGATGCTGAGGTTATTCTCCTCGCCAAGAAGGTTGACGGCGTATACGACAGCGACCCGCATATCAATCCTAACGCAACCAAATTTGACAAGCTGACATATATGGAAGTGTTAAACCGCGAACTTGCTGTTATGGATTCAACCGCTACATCTCTTTGTATGGACAATAATATTCCCCTTGTTGTTTTTGGTCTTGACGACCCTGAAAACATCAAGCGTGCCGTTATGGGCGAAGAAATCGGAACTATTGTTACTAAATAATTTGTAAATACTAAATTAGCAAGAAAGGTTTGAAATATTATGCAAAACACAGAAAATAAAATGAACAAAGCCATCGCTTCTCTTGAAGCCGACTTTGCATCAATCCGTGCAGGCCGTGCCAATCCTGCAATCCTCGATAAAATTTCAGTTGAATACTATGGGGCTCCCACACCTTTGGCACAGGTAGGTACAATCTCTGTTCCTGAGGCAAGATCTATTATTATTCAGCCTTGGGATGCAACCATATTAAAGGATATCGAAAAGGCAATTCTTGCATCTGATATCGGTATAACACCTAACAATGACGGCAGAGTTATCCGCCTTAACTTCCCTCCGCTTACTGAGGAGAGAAGAAAGGAGCTCAGCAAGGGTGTTTCTAAGCGAGGCGAAGAGGCAAAGGTTGCTGTCAGAAACATCAGACGTGACTCTATCGAAGTTTACAAAAAGCAAAAGAAGAATAACGAAATAACTGAAGATGATTTGAAAGACATAGAAGAGAAAATTCAAAAGCTTACTGATAAGTTTGTTAAGAAAATTGATGAAATCACCGCTGAAAAAGAAAAGGAAGTTATGGAAGTATAATTCTAAATCAGTTTAGCAAAATATGCTAATTTATAGGTGATAATATGTTTTTTAGAAAAAAGCCAAAACAGCAGAATAACGATACAATGGATATGACACGCATACCCAAGCATATCGGTATAATTATGGACGGAAACGGCAGATGGGCTAAAAGCAAAGGTCTTCCCCGAAAAGCAGGACACCGCCAGGGTGCCAAAACCATTGAAAACATCACAGATTACTGTGCTTCAATCGGAGTTGAGGTAATTACCGCATACGCCTTTTCAACTGAGAATTGGAACAGGCCAAAAGAAGAAGTTGACGCTTTGATGGACTTACTCTATGAGTATTTAATTCAGGTTGAAGAAAAGTTCAAAAACGATAAGACAAAGTTTATGGTAAGCGGTGATATTTCCAGGTTCAGTCCCAAACTTCAAGAGGCTATTGACCACGCCATTGATGTAACAAAAGATGGTGACAGAATTATAATAAATCTCGCACTCAATTACGGCGGACGGGACGAAATTGTACGTGCCTCAAAGAAGTTATACGGCGATATAAGCGAAAACAGACTCTCTGTTGATGATGTCAATGAAGAAGTTTTTTCGCGATATCTTGATACCTGCGGCTTACCTGAGGTAGATTTGATTATCCGCCCAAGCGGCGAACAACGTCTGTCCAACTTTTTGCTGTGGCAGGCTGCCTATGCTGAGTTCTGGTACAGCGATATCTGTTGGCCTGATTTTTCTTCTTCCGATATGGATGCCGCAATAATTGCGTACCAAAAGCGTGACAGACGTTATGGCGGTGTATAAGACAAGAAAGGATTTTGCACTATGACACCTTCTCTTAAATCACGTTTACTGACATCTGTGATTGGTATACCTATAATCATTCTCATATTGTTGGCTCCTAAGTCAGTTATAACATTTGTTGTTATGATTGTTTCTCTTATAGGAATGCACGAATACTACAAGGCAACAGGTCTGTCAGAACATAAAAATTTATGCGTAATGGGCTACATTGCGGCAATAGTTATCTCTGTGGGCCTTAAGCTGTCAGTTGCCTTATCACTTACGTTGGTGTATTTATATGTGGTTGCACTGTTTCTGCTGATGCTGTTTAGCAATCGCACAATAAATATCAAACACCTGGCAGAGCTTTTGTTCGGTTTGGTTTACATTCCCTACTTCCTCTCCCACATAATATATATACATTCGTTGGACTTCGGCAGATTTTATGTGTGGCTTGTTTTTATCGGCGCATTTGTGTCTGACAGCTGTGCGTATTTTGTCGGTTCTTATCTGGGAAAGCATAAATTATGTCCGAACATCAGCCCTAAAAAAACTATTGAAGGTGCAATCGGCGGTGTGATAGGCGGTGGCTTGTCATTTGTTGTATATGGCATAATCGTAAATATATTCTTTACAAGCTACTTAAACGGAGGCAGTTTTAACTTGATTTTGCTGTTTATCCTTGGCGTAATTGCATCTATTGTTTCTCAGATTGGTGATTTAACGGCTTCTGCCATTAAACGTCAATTCGGAATTAAAGACTTCGGAAACATTTTCCCCGGGCACGGCGGTATGCTGGACAGATGTGACAGCATAATTCTTGTAGCGCCTATAATATTCCTGTTTTTATACAGCGTAAGCATAATTATTTAATTAATGTAATATCCCATATCTTATATGGGATATTTTTTTGTAAAAATTTCTTGATTTTTAGCTTAATACGATATATAATATATAATGGATTAAACTTGATTTGCAATATCGCATTGGAGGCTGATTTATATGGACATCTTCTCTATATTAACTCTTATCGGCGGACTTGCCATCTTCCTTTACGGAATGGACTTAATGGGTGACGGCTTAAAGAAGTTGGCAGGCGGTCAGCTTGAAACATTTTTAGGAAAGCTGACGTCAACCAAATTTAAAGGCTTTTTGCTTGGACTTATTGTTACCGCAATAATCCAATCATCTTCTGCCACTACTGTTATGCTTGTGGGCTTTGTAAATTCGGGAATTATGAATTTATCCCAGACCATCAGTATAATTATGGGTGCCAATATCGGAACAACCGTTACATCCTGGCTCCTCAGTATGACAGGTATCCAAGGTGCCAGCTTCTTCCTTAAACTTTTAAAGCCCGAATCGTTCTCACCTATTCTTGCAATTATAGGTGTTGTAATGATAATGGCAAGCGATAGCGACCGCCGCAAAAATATCGGTTCCATATTAATCGGCTTTGCATTGCTTATGTTCGGAATGGAAACAATGAGCTCCTCTATGGAAGGACTTAAGGACAATGATGCTTTCACAAAGCTGTTGATTATGTTCGCTAACCCTGTAATGGGTATCATAGTCGGCACTTTGTTTACTGCAATAATTCAATCATCATCAGCTTCAATCGGTATACTTCAGGCGTTATCTCTTACGGGTGCAATCCCGTATTCCACCGCCATACCGATTATATTGGGTCAGAATATAGGTACGACTATCACACCTGTTCTGTCGGCAATAAGCGGTAATGTTCAATCCAAACGAGTTGCTGCCGCCTGTGTCTATATTAAAATGATTGGCGTTATTGTTGTCGCGGTTGCTTTCTATGTATTAAATGCAATATTCAAGTTCTCCATTATGGACCAAAATGTTTCCGTACTTTCAATTGCCATAATTCACACATTGTTTAACATTATTTCAACTGTCATTATAATGCCTTTCTGCGGTTGGATAGAAAAAATATCCAAGAAAACAATTAAAGGCGAAAAAGAGAAAAGCGACGTATTCTCCACTCTGGACGACAGATTTTTATCTATTCCGTCATTCGCTGTTGAAAAGTGCAGAACTCTTGTATTTGATATGTTTGAAATTACAAGACATTCACTTTTGGAGGCAACTTCATTGCTCACTAAATTTGACAAAGCAAAGGCAAAGAATATAGTTGAAAATGAAGCCAATATTGACAAGTATGAGGATAAGACAAGTGCCTACCTGGTTAAAATCGCAGGGAAAGAACTGTCGGCAAATGACAGCCTTGAGGTTACACGTCTGTTGCACGTAGTCGGTGATATCGAAAGAGTATCCGACCACTCGGTAAACATTTTAAATGTTGCCCGTGAGATTTCTGAAAAAGGTATTGTATTCTCAAAGGAAGCCGCTGAGGATATAAATATAATTACCTCGGCAGTCAATGAAATAATTAATATAACCATTGATGCATTTATCAATGAAGATTATGACCTTGCCAAAAAGGTAGAGCCTCTTGATGCGGTAATAGACAAACTGAAATATAAAATCAAGAATAATCATATTAAGCGTCTGCGTGATGGTGATTGTACTGTGGAAATGGGATTTATTTTATCCGACCTTCTCACAACATATGAGAGGGTATCAGGTCACTGTTCAAATATCGCCGTCAGCCTTTTGGAGCCTGAGATAGAAACACTTGAAACCCACGACTATTTAAAACACGTTAAGGCAGATGGTGAAAATGAGTATTTTGACGATTATAAAGCCTATAAGCAAAAATACAGATTACCTCATTACGAAAAGTAAAATATGTTAGCGATTTACGCAAGATAGCCAAAACCCCTCAAGCACGTATGCTTGAGGGGTTTTAAAGTATTTTTACTTCTTGTAATTTTCTACGTCGTTATCTCTGATTTCTTTTCTTCTGATTTTACCATTGAAGGTCTTAGGCAGATTTTCAACGTATTCTATAACTCTCGGATACTTATAAGGAGCGGTATTCTCTTTGACGTATACCTGCAACTCCTTAGTCAGTTCATCTGACGGAGTGTAACCATTTGCAAGAACGATTGTCGCTTTTACGGCAAAGCCTCTGATTGGGTCAGGCACACCTGTAACAGCAACCTCAGATACTGCCGAATGTTCAAGCAATACGCTCTCTATCTCGAAAGGTCCGATACGATAACCTGACGACTTAATAACGTCATCATTTCTGCCAACGTATCTGAACATTCCCTTTTCATCACGATATGCAGTATCGCCTGTGTGATAGAAACCGTCGTGCATTGACTTCTTTGTGTCTTCTGCACTAAAGTTATATGAGTCGAGAAGTCCACATGACTTTCTCATTTTACTCAATACTCTGACACAGATTTCACCGGTTGCACCACGTGGGCAGGACTCGCCGTCCTCACCTAAGATATGAACATCATATCCCGGAACAGGGTAACCGATACATCCAGGGACAGGTTCGCACCAAGGATAGATAGTTGCGATACAAACTGTTGTTTCGGTCTGTCCAAAGCCTTCGTATATCTTATGTCCTGTCTTGTTGTACCAATTGTTGTAAATTTCAGGGTTTAACGCCTCACCTGCTGTACAGCAATGTGTCAGACTTGATAAATCATATTTTGATACGTCATTCTGTAAAATCATTCTGTACATAGTTGGCGGTGCACAGAAGGTTGTGATTTTATACTTTTCAATCTTTTCAAGGATATCAGCGCCATCAAACTTCTCAAAGTCATATACGAATACGGCACTTTCGCCGAACCATTGTCCGTAAAGCTTACCCCATAAGGACTTAAGCCAGCCTGTGTCTGAGATTGTAAAGTGCAGGCCGCCGTCTACAACTCTGTGCCAAAAAACACCTGTCATAATATGACCTAAAGGATATTTAAAGTTATGAGTTATAATTTTAGGATAACCTGATGTACCTGACGAAAACGCCATAAGCATAGTGTCATCAGCCATTGTATCAGCCTCACCTGTGGGTCTTGTCCATTCGGAGCTTGCCATTTCAAAGCCTGCTTCAAAGTCTATCCAATCTTCGCCTGCATCTTTGTGTCCTGTAACGAACTTCTTTTCTATGGTTTCGTAACTGTCTTTGCCCTCATCAAAGTATTCTGTTTCCTTACCATCGCCTGTGATAACGACAGCCTTGATGTTACCTACGTTACAACGATAAACATAGTCCTTTGCTTTGAGCATATTTGTTGCCTGAACAACAACGGCACCTATTTTATGGAGTCCCAAAATACAGAACCAGAAGTAGTAACTACGCTTTAAAACAAGCATAACTCTGTCGCCTTTTTTTATTCCCATATAATGAAAATAGTTAGCCGCCTTGTTTGAATAAATCATCATATCTTTAAAGGTGAATTTCTTTTCTTCACCATCTTTTGACACCCATACCATAGCGAGTTTATCAGGACTTTGCTTGCCTAATTCGTCAATTACATCATATGCAAAGTTAAAGTTTTTGGGGTATGTCAGTGTATAGTTCTTCTGTGCATCCTTAAGTGATATAAAATCATCACGGCTTGCACCTACATATTTTTCATAAATAGCCATTTTTTCCGTTCACCTCAAAATATTATTTCACAACAACGGCGATAAACTTAACAGGTTCGTCACCGATTGCCTGTTCTGCGTGGGGAATACTGCTGTCAAAGTACACGCTGTCACCTTCTGATAATTCATAGGAAATGTCACCGATATACAGCTTCATTTTACCTGACAAAAGGTAATTAAACTCCTGACCCTCGTGTCCGTGCATAACAGGCGGTTTTCCGTCGGGTGTGCAGGTAACAAGGAAAGGCTCTGCCTTTTTGTTTCTGAAGGTATAAGCCAAATGCTTATAGTCATACTCGTGTGCTCTCTGAACAGAATAGCCTTTGCCTTTTTTGACCATACAGCACATTGACAATGTGGGTGCGTCACCGCTTATCAAGTCAAGGACATCAACACCCAAAATCTCAGCAGCGTTATATATAAAGCTGAAGGAAAAGTCCATCATACCCTTTTCGTATGCCACATATGTTTCTTCGTCAACACCTAACTTTTCAGCCATTTCGGAAACCGAAATCTCCATATCGTCACGCAGCCCTGCAAGACGCATACCAATATCTTTAATTTGCTCGTTCTTAATTTCTTCGCTCATAATCTGTACCTCCTCTACCCTTCATAATTATATCCAAGTTCTACTGCACTCATATTGAGGTCATACAAATTCTGTTTTTTGGCAGATACAACTTTTTTCATTGCTTTTTCGATATTTTCCTTTGGAATTATATCCGTGTTTTTAATCATAAGACCTATCATAATCATATTTGCAAGACCATTCAGTTTTTTTTCTGAAGCAAGCATTGATGCAGGAATATAATATGCCTCTATGTCCTCTCTCTCGCTCTTCTTTTCAATCAAAGAGCTGTCCACAAAGACCTTACCGCCAGGCTTTATTTCGTTAATGTACTTATCAAACGAAGGAGCGTTCATTGCGATTAAGATATCAGGCTTATCAACAATGGGAGAACCGATTTTGTTATCGCTGATTATAATACTGCAATTTGCTGTACCGCCTCTCATTTCAGGCCCGTAAGACGGCAGCCACGAAACCTCTTTTCCGTCAATCAAACCCTCGTATGCAAGGAACTTTCCCGAAAACAGAATACCCTGTCCGCCAAAGCCCGCGATTAATATTTGCTTATTCATCAGCCTGTGCCCCCTTGTCCTTATAAACTCCGAGAGGATAATACGGAATCATATTTTCCTCCAGCCATTTCATAGAATCAAGGGGAGTCATACCCCAATTAGTAGGACAGGTTGAAAGGACTTCAACAAGTGAAAAACCTTTTCCTTCTACCTGATTTTGAAATGCCTTTTTAATAGCCGCCTTAGCAGCCTTGATATTTTTAACATTGTTTACCGCAACTCTTTCAAGATAGGTTGCACCGTCAACATTTGACAAAAGTTCGCAAACCTTAACGGGATATCCTACCTTAGACACATCTCTGCCGTAAGGCGAAGTCTGTGTAACCTGACCAGGCAAAGTAGTAGGTGCCATCTGCCCGCCTGTCATTCCGTAAATAGCATTGTTTACAAAAATAACAGTGATATTTTCGCCTCTTGCGGCACTGTGTACGGTTTCGGCAGTACCGATTGCGGCAAGGTCGCCGTCACCCTGATATGTAAATACAATGTTATTTTCGTCCGATCTCTTTACACCTGTTGCAACTGCGGGAGCTCTGCCGTGTGCCGCCTGAACCATATCACAGTTGAAATAATTATACGAAAAAACAGAACAGCCAACAGATGCGACACCGATTGTACGGCCGTTTAAGCCTAACTCATCAATGGCTTCAGCCACAAGTCTATGAATAATGCCGTGTGTACATCCAGGGCAGTAGTGCAATACTGCGTCTGTAAGTGCGTTTGGTTTTTCAAATACTGCCATTATTTTGCACCTCCCATTTTTACTGCTTCGTCAATTTTGTCAAGAACATTCTGTGTTGTAGGAATCATTCCGCCTACACGATTGCAAAGCAGAACAGGTTTCTTACATCTTGTTGCCAACTCAATATCCTCAATCATCTGTCCCATATTAAGCTCAACGGATATAAATGAGTTAACCTTATCCGCCGCCTTATTTAAAACATCTTTAGGGAACGGCCAAAGAGTAATAGGTCTTATCATTCCGACTTTTATTCCCTTTTCTCTTGCCTCGTCAATTGCGTTCTGAGAAACACGTGCGGCAACGCCAAAGGCAACAATACAGATTTCAGCATCTTCCATTCGGTATTCTTCATACATAACCTCGTTCTTTTCAACCTGAGCGTATCTCTCATATCTTTCAAAGTTGAACTGTTCAAGCTCCTCAGGCTTTAAGAACAGAGAGTTTACAATATTCGGTTTTCTCTTTTCCTTTGTACCTGTCAAAGCCCAAGGCTTGTCGTACTTAGTAACATTCTTTGCATCAAGAGTAACAGGCTCCATCATCTGTCCCATTGTTCCGTCTGCAAGGAGCATAGCAGGCATTCTGTACTTATCGCCAAGGTCAAACGCCTTAAAGGTCAAGTCAACCATTTCCTGAACGGAAGCAGGTGCCAAAACTATCATATGAAAGTCGCCGTGTCCTGCACCTCGTGTTGCGTGGAAGTAATCAGACTGTGAAGGCTGAATACCACCAAGACCCGGGCCGCCTCTCTGTACGTTTACTACCAAAGCAGGCAAGTCACAGCCTGCTAAGTATGACAACCCCTCACTTTTAAGAGAAATACCCGGGCTTGATGATGATGTCATAACTCTCTTGCCTGTAGCGGCAACACCGATTACCATATTTATAGCTGCAATTTCGCTCTCTGCCTGTAAGAAAACACCGCCGTCAACCTTAGGCATTCTTTTTGACATATATGCGGCAACCTCTGTCTGAGGCGTAATAGGATATCCAAAGTAATGATGACAGCCTGCCATAATAGCGGCTTCAGCCATTGCCTCGTTGCCCTTCATTAATACTTTTTCTGACATTTATTTCATTCCTTTCTTAAAACTACCCTACAGTAATAACACAGTCAGGACACATAGTCGCACAGAAAGCACAGCCTATGCATTCCTCCTTATTCTCAACACCCGCAGGGTGATATCCCTTTGAATTAAGGTCGTCTTTTAATTTAACTATATGCTTAGGACAGGCGGACACACATAATCCGCATCCCTTACACAAACTTTCATTAAATTTTACCTTTGCCATTTTTATCTCCTCTCTCTCAGCCAAGACTGTCTGACATACAGCTTAATCGGCTGTACGTTATCTATTTTCCCTGAAAGCTCTCCTACAAGCTCCTCTTTTACAGTTGTCATTTTTATATCAAGTCCCGTCAGATGCGAAACCTCCTCCGCATACTCCACAGACTTTAAAACCGAATTGGCTGTTGTTTCCTCTCCGATATTTGAATTATTTACTATTCCCGTAAACTTAATGCCTGCGGCTGTTTCAATCTCGCTCATTACCTCAACGGCAGACCTTGCATCAGCAGTCAAATATCTGTATTTATTGATTACATACAACATTTCGTAATCATTCTCCTGCCTCATATACGGAACATATCTGCCGAGCGCTAAGGCACCTCTGTCGTCACCGCCTACGTCAATAATAGCTGTTATGCTCTTGTCGGCAAAGACGGAATATATATCAGCAGGCAAAGCAGGTGTATCAACATTTGTATTTGCATACTCAGACGAAATCAAACGTATCCCCGCATCCTCCAAAACCTGTTCCGAGTCCTTTGTTCTGAAATAGGGATTGACTATATCAATGTCGGCAATCGCCGTCTTTCTGCCAAGTTTTGCAGTCTCAAGAGCGTAGTTTACAGCGATATTTGTCTTACCGCTCCCGTAGTGTCCTGCGAAAACAGTAACTCTTTTTATATTTGAACTGTCCATTTATAAGTGTCCCCTATCTTGCCCCATTGAATACCTGTCAGCTTGTCATAAAGCTCCTGAGTAACCTTACCGATTTTGTTGTCATTAATAGTATAAGTCTGTCCGCCGTAGTAAAGCTGTCCTATTGGAGATACAACTGCGGCTGTTCCGCAGCCCCAAGCCTCTTCAAGAGTTCCGTTTTGCATTGCAGCAAGCAACTCGTCAACAGATAGCAATCTCTCTTCAACTTTGTAGCCCGAATTCTTTAATACTTCAATACAGGACTTTCTTGTAATACCCGGAAGAATAGAACCTGAAAGCATAGGTGTTACGATTGTGCCGTCAATCTTGAACATAACATTCATAGCTCCAACTTCTTCTATGTACTTTCTTTCAACGCCGTCAAGCCAAAGAACCTGAGTATATCCCTTTTTCTCTGCTCTTTCGCCTGCTCTGTTTGCTGCCGCATAGTTACCGCCGCACTTGGTATAACCTGTACCGCCTCTTACGGCTCTGACGTCTTCTTCCTCAATCATAATTTTAACAGGGTTGATACCTTCTGTATAATAGCTTCCGCTTGGTGATGCAATGATATAGAATATTGCATTTTCGATTGAGTGAACGCCCAAATGCTCGTCAGCACCAATCATAAAAGGTCTTAAATAGAGGGACTCACCCTCGCCTGACGGCACCCAATCCTGTTCAACCTCAACAAACTTGAGTATAGCCTCAAGCATATCCTGTTCAGGCATCTGCGGAAGTCCGATACGTTCAGCTGAGCTGTTCATTCTTTTTACGTTCTCGATAGGACGGAACAGTTGAACCTTGCCGTCTGCTCTGCGGTACGCCTTTAATCCCTCAAATATCTCTGCACCATAATGGAAAACAGTTGTTGCAGGATGAAGCTCGATACTTCCAAAAGGAACTATTCTCCCATTATACCAGCCCTTTTCTCTGTTGTAATTCATAATAAACATATGGTCGGTAAATATCTTACCAAAGCCCAAATTCTCGGTCTGTTTTTCCTTAGGTGCCGTTGTCCTTTCAATTTTAATATCCATTTTTATCATCCTTTCTTAGTTTGTTGACAGTATGTCAACACTCTTAACATTAAATTTTTAACAGCGTTTTAACGCTTTATATGTAATATAATTATTTTCTTATTTTTAAATACCGAGTATTCTTTCGGCATTTTTATGGAAAATCAGCTCATTTTCTTCGTTTGAAAGTTCCATTGACAAGAGGCTGTCAATCTCCTTTTGGGTATCCCACATAGGATAATCAGTGCCAAAAAGCAATCTTTCTGCGCCATACAGCCTGATTAATTCCTTGGAACGCTTAAGTCCCAGCATAGCAAAGGAGCTTGAAGTATCCAAAAAGCAATTTTCATCACCCAAGAGTTCATACGCCAAATCAAACAAAGACCAACCGCCGAAGTGAGCACCTATTACAATCAATTCAGGGAACTCCCTCAGCAATCTTTTAAGGCGTTTCGGATGAGAATAGTCATATCTGTAATCACCGCAATGGATTATGATAGGTATGCCTTTTTGGCTTAGATAATCATACAGCTCAAACATTCTGTCGTCATCCATATTGAATTTTTGTGTGTCAGGGTGAATTTTAACACCATTAAGACCCATATGTATAAGTCTGTCAACCTCTGTTATCTTATCCTCAAAATCAGCGTGCATAGTTCCAAAACCGTAAAACTCTTTATGCTTATCACACTCTGATGCAATAAAGTTGTTAATAGTCTGTACGTTTTTTGCAGTTACCGCAACAGAGTAGACTGCGTAACCTGTAACACCGCACTTACTGCCTTTTTCTATAAGGTCCTCAGAGGTTCCCCCGCCCGTCATAGCCAATGTGTAAAAATCGCCTACGCTGGCAACGGCTTTTGCCGCTATCTTCTCAGGATATATATGTGTGTGAAAATCAATGATGTCCATTGATGACCCTCCGTTTACTAAAAAAGGCTCTGCCGAAAAAGCAGAGCCCGTATGATTTGCTGTTTAAGCCTTTCAAACGATTTGATTTACTGCCTTTTCATTAACTTTTAAACTGCGTATTATAATTATGCTTATAATAATTATTCCTATAATAATATCAATGACTTTAATGCCGCTAATTATAATTATGGCAAGGCAAAATAAAACAGACACGGCTAACGCAATGTCTGTATATCTGATAATATTAAATTTATTTTTGCAATCACAAGTGCAAGGTGCAAAGCTATTTGCATCTTTTGATGAATTATTTAACTTTAAGGCTCTAAACATCTTCATCCCTTACACCCCTTTTGAAAATATATTATTATAATACCACTTTATTGGCAATATGTCAATAAAATATACGCTTTTTTGTGGAAACCAACCACAAATTTACGCCAACATTCCGCACAGCTTGTCAAATTTCTATGAAACAGGTTAGATATGCTATACACTTTTAAAAGCTATTCCATTGTCTTGCCCAAAAAGCCTGCCGCCGTTTCTGCCAACTTACTTTCTACCTCACCAACCTTTGATGTAGGCTCGGCAATAAAAATTACTGTTCCGATACTGTCCCCCTCAAATACAATAGGCGCAACAACTCCTGCCTCATACTTGTCATTTTCATCTGCAATCTGAATATTTTTAGAACCCGAACTTGCTGTGTATACCGATTTGGAATTCATAATTTTTTCTAAGTCACCTGAAATTTTCTTTTCTCTCAATTCCTTTTTGGGCACACCCGAAACCGCAATAATATTGTCCTTATCTGTTATGCAAGCAGGCAACCCCGTTGACTTTGACAGCGACTCGGCATACTGAGTTGCAAACTCACCAAGCTCGCCTATGGGCGAATACTTTTTAAATATGACAGTTCCGTTGCTTTCGGTAAATATTTCTAAAGGATCGCCCTCGTGTATTCGCATAGTTCTGCGTATTTCCTTCGGTATTACAATACGCCCTAAATCGTCAATTCTTCTCACAATTCCTGTTGCTTTCATATATTTTCCTCCAATTTACAAATTTATTTTACAAAAAGTATTGTTTGCAATATGACAAATTTTATCCAAGAAAAAAATTGGAAGAAAAAATATTTTGATTTTATATTTGTTCCTATGTTTGCAGAACGATGTGGGCATCGTCCCCTACAATTTCGGCAGGAGCAAGCCCCTGCCCTACAATACAATGAGGGCTAAACCTCGGCTCCCTTGCGTAACGTAGAGGACGGCGTCCCCGACGTCCCGTAACACGCCAACAAATGTGCAACATATTGTCCGTTGCAGAACATAGTTGTATAAAATGTTATTTCAAAATAATTTTAATAAATAATTGCACAATACATTGTCGGAAACGATGCCCACATCGTACCGCAACATACCTATGTTATACAATAAAATTGCTGTTGCATTGTAGGGGACGGCGTCCCCGACGTCCCGCAATACCCAACTGCAATGAAAAATTTATTTTGAATTTTGTAGTTTTGAAATCTGCAATATATTTGTTCAAAAAACAAAAGGCTGTTAAAAAAGTACTTTTCAGTACGTCGAGGACGCCGTCTCCTACAATTTATTTTGTATGATGATTAGATTTCACACAAAATGTAAGATTTGACGGTTTCCGACATACCGCTATGTCATACTTTTTAATAGCCTCTCAAATTTTATATCTTAGAATAAGATTATCAAGAACTGTGACACAAGCACTACTGCGATAAGCGCAATAGGATATGTGGCAGCATACGCTGATGCAACTTCTTCTGTCTTTGCAACATTGATAAGTGTGCCAAGTGCAGGAGTTGATGTCATACCGCCTGTGATTGAACCAAGGCTGTTCAATAACGGAAGCTTTAAGATATGCTTTGCAAACAGATATCCAACAAACATAGGTACTATGGTCATAATTACACCATATACAAAGTACATTGGGTTAAAGTGTGCTACAAACTCTGCACCGCCAGGGATACCTGCACCTACCAGGAAGAGTACAAGACCAAGCTCGCGGAACAGTTTAAGTGTTGAAGTATCAGGCATAATATTCAGCTTGCCTATTCTGCCGAAGTGACCGAATACAAGTGATGTCAAAAGACATCCGCCTGTTGTAGTCAAAGCAAAGGTTGTACCGCTAAGTCCATTTGATGAAAGTGGAATTTTAATCATTCCCACAACCATACCAACAACTGCCGCAAGTGCAAATGCCGCAAAGCCGTGCTCATCAAGGCTTAAAAGTTTGACGTTAGCAGCCTTCTTTGTTGATTGTTCCTTTGATACAATAATCTTTGCTCTCTCTGCATCCATATCAGCCTTTGTAACTTTAGGAATAAGCTGAACGAACAGTACAACACCGATTACGCCGAATATGTATGCGATACCATGACCTACTGATACAAGGCTCTCGAACTCAGGGTTTACAGTTGCCTTAGCTGCCGAGAAAGCAGGAGTCGATGTAAGTGAACCTGAAAGCAAGCCAACTATCATAGCTACAAAGCTGCCGTCCTTTGGCTCGCCCAATGCAAAGCCTAAGTAGATACAGCCAACTGCCGCAAGTCCGCCGAATAATATTATCATAAGACCGATAAGCACATATGACTTAAAGTTCTTTTTCATATTGCCAAAGAAGTTCGGACCTGCAATAAAGCCAACAGAGGTAACAAACAAGATAAGACCAAAGTTTTCGATAATCTTCAGTGCCTTATCTGTGTAGTGCACCATTTCTCCACCGAATTTAATAGCAAGCTGTGCTTCAAGGGGCTTATAAAAGAAACATCCAAAAAGCAGGGCAATAATAAATACACCTGCATCACCGAGGGACACTCCCTTTATGGTTATACGACCCAAGGCGTAGCCCACAAACAAAATTGCAAATAAGCAGAACATTAAAAATGTAATTCCCGTTATTGGAATAACTCCGCCAAATAAACTCATTTTTAAAAAACCTCTTTTCTTTACTCATTATTGATGTCAGCTGAAAAACAGCTGACATCAATAAAATCTTTTTATTTTCTTGTGTAATCAGGCAGTAACTTAGGTGAAACTACATCAGTATCAATTCCTGCTGCTGAAATTTCAGCCTCAAAGTTATCGATATGCTTAAGTGAAAGTGTACCAACCTTAACATCCTTGCACTTAGCAGCAGCATTCTTACCTGCACTGCGTCCGAATACGATAATGTCAAGAAGTGAGTTACCCATAAGTCTGTTTCTTCCGTGAATGCCGCCTACTGCTTCACCTGCAACAAAGAGGTTTTCAATCTCTGTTGTCATACAATCTGCATTAATATCAAGACCGCCGTTCTGATAGTGAAGTGTCGGATAAACCAAAATCGGTTCCTTGCGGATATCAATTCCGTATTTAGCGAACATACGCATCATAGCAGGAATTCTTGCCTCTATAGTACCCTCGCCGCCGATTTTCTCAATCATAGGAGTATCCAGCCATACGCCAAGGCCGTTGCCTGTGTCTACGCCGTTGCCTCTGTCTGAGCATTCGCGAATGATAGATGCGGCTGAAACGTCTCTTGTTTCAAGGGGATGCATAAATGCTTCACCATTGGCGTTAATGAGCTTTGCACCAAGTGAACGAACCTTCTCTGTAACCAAGGCACCAAAAATCTGTTCAGGATATGCAACACCTGTTGGGTGATACTGAAGGGTGTCTGCATACAAGAGCTTAGCACCTGCACGATAGCCGAGGACAAGTCCGTCTGCTGTTGCACCATAGTGGTTAGATGTGGGGAAGCCCTGATAATGCATACGGCCTGCACCGCCTGTTGCAATAATAACAGTTTTAGCCTTAGCCACCAATAATTCCTTTGTTTCCATATTCATAAGAACTGCGCCTGCGGCATTTCCGTTTTCATCAAGAATAAGCTCGATTGCAGAAGTAAAGTCAACCACAGGAATACCACGGTTTATAACTTCATCACGGAGAGTTCTCATAATCTCTGCACCCGAATAGTCCTTAGCCGCGTGCATACGCTTACGTGATGTACCGCCGCCGTGAGTTGTAATCATTCTGCCGTCCTCGTCCTTGTCGAACTCAACGCCGAGTTCATTAAGCCACTGAATAGCCTCAGGTGCATCACATACGAGCTTTGACAAAAGCTCACGCTTTGCAGCATAGTGACCGCCGCCAAAAGCATCTACAAAGTGAATTGCAGGAGAGTCGTTTTCTTTGTCTGCCGCCTGAATACCACCCTCTGCCATCATTGTGTTTGCATCACCGATACGGAGCTTTGTGACTATCATTACATTTGCGCCTGCCTCGTTTGCTTCGATTGCCGCAGACGAGCCTGCACCGCCGCCGCCGATAACCAAAACATCAACGTCATAGTCGACTTTATTCAAATCAACTGCATCTGACTTTATACGGCTGTGTGCCTGAAGTATAGCTGCAAGCTCTGTGGGAACCTTCTCACCCTTGTTAGGTCCGATTTTCAATTCCTCAAATTCGTCAACCTTATAGTCAGGGTGATAAGCCTTAAGTAAATCCTCTTTTTCCTGTGCGGTCATACGTCTTGGCTCAAGTTTAATATTTTCTTCTCTTGCGGCTTCAACCGCCTTTATTGATTCAGTAAATCTATCTGCATACATTAGAAAACACCTCCTTATTTCTCTATTTCTCTGTTGTTATAAAGTTCTTTGATTTCGTCTATGGGCTTTTGCATAAGAGCCTCTATAAGTTCATTAAATGTGCCGTCCTTAATCTCCTGAACACGATTTTCAAGGTGAGCGGACTTAGGTGCCAGATACTTACCGTTAAGGCGTCTTGCAAGCATTGCAACCTGAGGATGTGAAATTCCTGCAGGGCAACGTGAAGAACATACTCCGCACATTACGCAGTCAAATGACTCCTCAGCACACTTTTCGTATTCGCCTCTTTGAGCATATGCGATATACTGCATAACATTAAGTTCCTGAGTACAGCTCTTTGTACAAGCGTTACAGCCGATACAAGCGTAAATCTCGGGGTAGAGCTGCATCATAATCTGCTCTGTGGGAGCAATCTTTTCGATGTCATAAGTCTGCTTAACTAACGGGAAGAAGGGCAATGTTGCAATATACATATTGTCCTCAACCTTAGTCTGACAAGCAAGACAAGCCTTAAGCTCAGTCTGACCTTTAATTCTGTAAATTGTAGCACAAGCACCACAGAAGCCGTTACGGCATCCGCAACCGCGAACCAACTGATAACCTGCATATTCCATTGCGCTCATTATTGTAAGATTGTCCGGAACTTCATACTTTTTTCCGAACAGAAATATATTTACCATATTTTCCATTTCGATTTCCTCCTTATTAATACTCATCAGGCAGTTCTTCAAGCTCGTCACAGCGGAATACAGGGCCGTCTTTGCAAACATACTTTGACCCGATATTACATCTGCCGCACTTGCCTATGCCGCACTTCATACGAAGCTCCATAGTTGTATAAACCTGAGTTTTATCATAACCCATCTCAATAAGTCCTTGGAGTGTGAACTTAATCATAATCGGCGGTCCGCAAATAATAACTGTCTTGTTGGTATCAAAACCAAGTTCTTTAACATAGTTAGGAACAAAGCCAACGTGACCATCCCAACCCTCCTGCTCGTTATCAATGGTAAGGTGAACGTCAATGCCGTCGTCCTTTACCCACTCGTTGATAATCTCGTCATAATCTACAAGGTCGTCCTTACTCCTTGAACCATACACAATATCAATCTTGCCGTAATTATCTCTGTAATGTCTGCAATAATTGATTACCGAACGCAGAGGAGCAAGGCCGATACCGCCTGCAATAAAGAGCAAATCCTGTCCTTTAAATGCATCATCTACAGGGAAAGGGTTTCCATAGGGACCTCTTATGGTAATTTGCTGTCCTACCTCAGCCTGATGGAGCCACTCGGTTACACAACCACACTTTTTAATGGAAAATTCCATAAACTCGGTGTTGGTCGGCGAAGATGTTATAGAAAACATAGCCTCTCCCACACCTGGGATAGAGAGCATTGCACACTGACCAGGTTTATGCTCAAAAGCCTTTTTGCCATCGGGAGTTACCACACGGAAAGTCTTTACATCAGGTGTATCGATACGAACATCAGTAATTACACCAAGTTTTGGAATTAAAGTTTCCTCACGATTATTCATTATCTTTACCTCCTAACGTCTTCATAACCTTTACAATATTCATAGAAATAGGGCATTTAGCCAGGCATCTGCCACAGCCTACACAACTGAACAAGCCGTCATTGTTTGTAGGATAGTACACAAGTTTGTGCATAAATCTCTGACGGAAACGCTCAAGCTGAGAGTTTCTGGAGTTGCCGTGAGCCATCTTTGTAAAGTCTGAATACATACAAGAGTCCCAACAACGGAAACGAATAACTCCGTGACCTGTGTTGTAGTCCTTGATGTCATAGCACTGACAAGTCGGGCATACAAATGTGCAAGTACCGCAGCCTAAGCACGATTGTGAAAGCTCCTTCCACTGTGGTGCATCAAAGAACTCATTTGTCTTGTCTGCGCCGAACTTATCGGCTGTAAGATTAGCAAGAGGAAGCTTCTTCATAATCTCGTGAGTTTTCTCTATCTGTGCATCAACTTCACTGCTGTCTGCGTCCTCGGTCACACCTTTAAGCCTTTCCATAAGGGCATTACCTTTTTCGGTTACTGCATTAAAGAAAACGTCATTCTCCGTCTTGTGACAAACAATGTCACCCTCAGGATTTGCCGCATCTATGCCAAAAGTCTGGCAGAAACAGGTTTCAACAGGTCTTGTGCAAGCCATTGAAATTATAACACCGTGCTCACGTCTGTTGGCATAATAGCTGTCATAAGGCTCAACCAAAAATACTCTGTCAAGTATCTCAAAGCTCTTTACATCACAGGCACGAACGCCGAATACAACAAAATCCTCCATTTCGTCCCTGTTATCAATTATCTCGATTTCCTTACCGCTTGTCTTAAATTCCATAAGATTTTCGGTCTGAGGGAAGAAGAAGTCCTTAGGGCTTCTGTTGGTATTGAGGGAATTGCTCAATACTGCACCATCTGTCCACTCCTTGTAATCTGTACCCTTTTCGCTATCTTGCGGAATATAGAGTTTAGCCTCCTCCGCAATTTTAGAGAACACAGCATCTAAATTCTGAATTGAACATTTACGCATTATCTGACGCTCCTTTCAGAACAGCATCGGTAGGCTCAATGTCCTCCGTGGTGTAGTCTACAAGGGGAGCACGACTACCTGCCTCTGCCCCTGCCTGATATTCACCGTAGAAGCTGTTAATATCTTTTATAAACTTTCTGTTGAGTAAGTGAAGGGGAATATTCTGAGGACAAACTCTTGAACATTCACCGCAGTCGGTACAACGTCCTGCCACGTGGAAGGCGCGGATAATGTGGAACATCTTTTCTTCAAAGCTGTCCGAAATCGCCTTGTTAACCACACTTGACTCGGGGTTATCAAACACACACTTTTCACAGGTACAAGCAGGACATACGTCACGGCAAGCATTACATCTGATACAGCGTGATAACTCATTCTGCCAGAAGGCAAATCTCTCGTCCTCTGTCATAGCCTCTAACTTTTCTACCTCGTCAAAACGATTTGAGTCGATAACGTCACCGTCTTCACCCAAAAGCTCGTCATATGCCACGTGCTTTTTACTCTTACATACCACACATCTTTCAGCAAGTACGTCGGCACAAGCCACAGCTTTATCGTCATCATACAAAGTGGAAATAACAAGGTTTTCGCCCTCTGCTTTGATTGCGGTAATACCATCACCTGCGGCAGCCTTTACCTTTGTTATATCAGCCATACCCTCGCAAGGAATACCTACTGCATACACCTTTTCTCTGTCAAAGCGGTGTTCGGTTAAAAGCTGATTAAAGCTGTATGTATCGCAAGGTTTTAAGAATACAAGCACTTTGCTTTCTGTTTTACGTGTTTCTTCTATCAAATATTTAGAGAAGTTTGCACCGCAGAAGTCATTGAAAACAAACTCGGATTTGATATCGTCAACTGTTGTAAAGAGAGCAGGAGTTACGTCGTATACAAACTCGCCGTTTTTCCAGCCAAGCACACGGTCAACAGTTCCGTTTTCCAGCAATTCGCAAGCCTTAGCTACAAGTGTATCACAAGTTACTTTTTGCATCTCAAATCCTCCAATCTCTTATTTTCGCCGAGAGCCGCAACAGCCTCGGTAAACTCATTCATTGTCTGTGCAAACTTTGCACCCTCGGCGGCAGATACCCATTCAACACGGGTACGCTCTTTTTCAATTCCGAGGTAGTTCAGCATAGAGAACAGCAATGCCATTCTTCTTCTTGTATAATAATTTCCTGATGTATAGTGACAGTCACCAGGATGGCATCCGCAAAGGATTACGCCATCAGCACCGCGTTGAAACGCACGGAGTATAAACATAGGGTTTACACGGCACGAGCAGGGAACCTTGATAATCTTAACATTTTCAGGATAAGCCAACCTGTTATTACCTGCAAGGTCTGCACCTGCGTATGAACACCAGTTACAGCAAAAAGCCACTATTTTAGGTTGAAATTCGCCATTTATCTGCATATAGCATCCACCTCCGCAATAATCTGTTTTGTTGCAAAGCCCTTAAGGTCCATAGCACCTGACGGACACGCAACTGTACAAGCACCGCAACCCTGACATACAGCCTCATTAACAGAAGCCACACGTCTTACCCTTGTTGTTCTGTCAGGCATACGGAATTCTTTGTCAACATAAGTAATAGCACCGTAAGGACAAACTCTCTCACAGGAGGAACAGCCGTTACACATAAGCTCGTCTGAACCTGCGACACAAGGATTACCTGTAAGTTTATCCTTTGCCAACAAGCCGATAACCTTTGCGGCGGCGGCACTTGCCTGAGAAACTGTCTCAGGAATATCCTTAGGTCCTTGACAGGTACCTGACAAGAATACACCTGCTGTGGGGCTTTCTACGGGACGGAGCTTAGGATGTGCTTCTGTAAAGAAGTCGTTGGTATCCATACTTGCTGTAAGCTGAGTTGCAAGAGGTCTTGCAGACTTGTCAGGCTCAATAGCGGCGGCTAATACAACCAAATCTGCCTCAATATGCAGCTGCTTGTTTGCAAGGAGGTCAGATGCCTGAACCATCAATTTGTCACCCTCAGGTGATACCTTACCTACCATACCCTTGATGTAATGAACACCATATTCCTCAACGGCACGGCGATAGAATTCATCAAACGCCTTACCAGGAGTTCTTACGTCTATGTAGAATACATAAACATCAGTATCGGGATACTTATCTCTTGTGAGCATTGCGTGCTTTGCGGTGTACATACAACAAATCTTTGAACAATACTCCTTGCCCTTTTCGGCACAAGCTGCACAACGGGAGCCAACACACTGCACAAACACAATTGTGTGTGGGTGTTTGCCGTCAGAGGGACGAACAAGCTTACCTGCAGACGGTCCTGCGGCATTTGTCAAACGCTCAAACTCAAGAGAGGTGATAACGTCCTTTGACTGATTGTATGCATACTCGTCAAACTTGTCCATACTAATGGGATTAAAGCCTGTTGCCGCAACAATTGCACCGTATTTTTCTTCTATAATTTCGTCCTTCTGAGTATAATCAATAGCACCTGCAGTACAAACCTTTGAACAAACACCGCACTTACCTGTCTTTAACATTGTGCAATAGTCTGCATCTATTGTTGCAACCTTAGGCACAGCCTGTGCAAACGGAATATAGATTGCACGTCTGTTGTCCATACCTAAGTTGAACTCATTGGGAACCTTTTTCTGCGGACATTTTTCTGTACAAATTCCACAGCCTGTACAAATATCCTCGTTTACAAAACGAGCCTTCTTTCTGATTTTAACATCAAAGTTGCCGACAAAGCCGCCAACCTCTTCAACCTCACTGTAAGAGAAGATGCGGATATTTTCATTCTGCGCCACATCCACCATCTTAGGTGTGAGGATACAAGCCGCACAGTCAAGCGTCGGGAAGGTCTTATCAAGCTGAGCCATCTTACCGCCGATTGTGGGTTTCTTCTCTACTATATCAACAGGGAAGCCTGCCTCTGCTATATCAAGAGCTGTCTGAATACCTGCGATACCGCCGCCGATAACAAGAGCTCTCTTTGTAACAGGGCTCTCTCCTGGTTTAAGGGGAGCATTAAGGTTAACCTTTGCAACTGCCGCCTTACCTAAAATTATAGCCTTCTCTGTTCCTGTGGGCATATCTTTGTGTACCCAGGAACATTGTTCACGTATGTTTGCAATCTCAACCATATATGGATTAAGACCTGCGGCAGCCGCCGTTTTACGGAAGGTTGCCTCGTGCATTCTCGGTGAACAAGAACATACGACAATACCTGTGAGCTTATGCTCAGCTATGGCATTTTTTATAATATCCTGTCCTGCCTGAGAACACATATATTGATAATTCGTGGAAAAGACAACACCCGGCTCATTTTGCAGAGCATCTGATACTGCCTGTACATCCACGGTGCCTGCGATATTACTACCGCACCAACACACGAATACGCCTATTCTTTGCATTTTTGTCTTTTCCTCCTTACTTACTGTATTTTCTAAGTGCGCTGACTATTGCTTGCTGTGGCATATCCTCGTCAAGCAGAGCAGGAATATCGTCTGCTTTTAAGTGATTTGCCCCTTGCTTACGGATAACCGCAAGACGTACAGCCTCAACCAACTTTGCAGGTTCTACACCCCTTGGGCATCTCTCTATGCAAGCAAAGCACGTAAGACATTGAAACAGGGATTTAGACTCTAAAAGCGGTTGAATGTCACCGTTTTCTACCATATATACAAACTGATGGGGATGATATTCCATCTCGTCATATGCAGGGCAGGTTGCAGAACATTTACCGCAACGCATACACTTCTTTGGGTTTACTCCGCTGGAGCGGATAATTTCTTTTTGGAGATTTTCAGTACTGTTGTTCATTTAGTTCTCCTCCTTTACACCGAGTGCCTCTGCAAGCAGTTCAGTAAAGTAAACAACAGGAATTTCACTGCCGTTCTTCTCTAAATTATACTTACAAAGGGGACAAGCCGTAACAATTATCTCAGCACCGCTCTTTGCGGCACTATCGGTTACCTTGTTACTTCTCGCCTTTGCTGACTCGGGGTTTTCCAACGCAATATATCCGCCGCAACATTCGTTTCTGTACGGATAAATCACGGGCTCTCCGCCAAGAGCGGAAATCAAATCTTCGATAATAGTTGGGTTTTCAGGGTCGTCCATCTGCATAACACTGCTCGGTCTGAGAAGCAAGCAACCGTAATATGCGGCAACCTTTTTACCCTCTAATGACTTTTTAACCTTTTCGGCTACCTTATCAAAGCCAACCTCATCACGCAGGAGTTCCAAAAAGTGCATAACCTTAGCTTCGCCATTATATTCTTCATCAATATATTGGTTTACGCGGAAATTAAATTCATCATCTGTCTGCATTGCATTGTTTGTCTGCTTTATTACATTGTGACAAGCAGAGCAAACAGAAACAAGAATTTGGTCTTTCTTTGCGGCCTCTGACAAGGCTCTGACAGATGACAGCTTTGTAGCTATCTCATCACGGGCAGTTGTAAACACACCGCCGCAACATTGCCAATTTTCGATTTCCTCTAAGGTGATATCAAGAACCTCTGCGCTTTTTCTTGTATATTTGTCAAGCTGTTTAGCTTTTGTCTTTAAGGTACAGCCCGGAAAGTATGATACCTTCATTTACGCTACCTCCTAAAATTATACCATCTGCTCAGGATGGAATACTTCGTCAAATTTTTCAGCTGTGAGAAAACCTAATTCAACACAGGCTTCCTTTAATGAAATGTTATCCTTAAATGCCTTCTTCGCTGTCTTTGCCGCATTCTCATAACCGATATAAGGGTTAAGAGCAGTAACGAGCATAAGTGAGTTGTGAAGGTTGTGATGCATCTTTTCCTTGTTAGCCTTGATACCTACAGCACAGTTCTTGTTGAATGAGAGAATTGCCTCAGCCAAAAGTCTTGCAGATTGCAAGAAATTGTAGATACAAACAGGCATAAATACGTTAAGCTCAAAGTTACCCTGTGATGCCGCCATAGAAACTGCAACATCATTACCCATAACCTGAACAGCAACCATAGTAACAGCCTCACATTGTGTCGGGTTTACCTTACCCGGCATAATTGAAGAACCAGGCTCGTTTTCAGGAATAAAGATTTCGCCAAGACCGTCTCTCGGACCGCTTGCAAGCCAACGAACGTCGTTTGCAATCTTCATCATATCAGCCGCAAGAGCCTTGATGGCACCGTGAGCGAACACCAATTCATCCTTTGATGTAAGAGCGTGGAACTTGTTTTCCGCAGTAACGAAAGGCTTGCCTGTAAGACCTGAAACCTTTTCTGCAACAAGCTCACCAAAACCTGCAGGAGCGTTAAGGCCTGTACCTACCGCAGTTCCGCCGAGAGCCAACTCGTAGAGAGGCTTAACTGCCATATTTAAGAGTGCAACGTCCTTTTCAAGACTTGAACGCCAACCGCTTATCTCCTGAGAAAATGTAATAGGAGTTGCATCCTGAAGGTGAGTTCTGCCACTCTTTACTATGCCTTCGTTTTCCTTTTCAAGACCTTTGAATGTTTCAATAAGAGTCTGAGCCGCAGGAATGAGCTTATCCTCAAGCATTAAAACTGCCGCAATGTGCATAGCTGTCGGGAATGTGTCATTTGATGACTGACTCATATTTACATCATCATTGGGATGAAGTATTTTATCGCCTGCGATTTCATTTCCTCTGTTGGCGATAACCTCATTGGCATTCATATTGGATTGTGTACCCGAACCTGTCTGCCATACAACAAGAGGGAAGTTATCATTGAGCTTGCCTGAGATAACCTCGTCACAGGCACCGCTTATAGCTTCAAGTTTTGCCGCCGTCATTTTTTCGGGACGAAGTTCGCTGTTTGCCTGTGCGGCAGCCTTCTTTAAGATACCGAATGCGTGAGTAATCTCTCTTGGCATTGTTTCAATATTAACACCGATTTCAAAATTCTCGTGACTTCTCTGGGTTTGAGCCGCCCACAGCTTGTCTGCAGGCACCTTGACTTCACCCATTGAGTCGTGTTCAATACGATAGTCCATTTCTATATCCTCCTTAATATTAAATACAAATTTAGATTACAGTAGCGTTTATGATTTCCTTAAGCTTGTCTGCACTGTTGCGAAGCTTCAATATTTCATCATCATTAAGCGGAAGCATAACCTTACTGCGAATACCCTTATTACCTACAACGCTGAGTGTACTTAAACAAACGTCATCAATTCCGTACTCGCCGTGCATCATTGTGGAAATTGTCATAGTTGTGTCAATACCGCTGAGCAGGCACTTACAAATATGACATACTGAAATTGAAACCGCATAGAATGTTGCACCCTTGCGTTCGATAACCCTGCCACCTGATTTGCGAACGTGCTCAAGAATTTCTTCTCTGTCAAGTTCAGGAAGAATAGTATTTCCTGCTGAGAATGATTTAGGACAGTCGTCGATGTGTACGTTTGAAATATTTGCAAGTGACCAAGGAATAAATGATGAGTCACCGTGTTCACCCAATACATAAGCGTGAACATTGTTCTGGCTTATTTTGTAGTATTCGGAAAGACGTGAACGCAATCTTGCAGTATCAAGAATTGTACCTGAACCGATAATACGCTCTTCAGGAATACCTGAACATTTACAGAATGCATAAGTCAAAATATCAACAGGGTTACTTACAAGAAGGTAAACCGCATCAGGCGCATAACGTGTAATCTCAGGTATAATGCCCTTTAACACATCAATATTTGTCTGAGCAAGCTCAAGTCTTGTCTGACCTGCTTTTCTTGGTATACCTGATGTGATGATTACGATATCCGAATTTTCAGCATCTGCATATGAACCTGCATATACACTGCAAGGATTACAGAAGGGGATACCCTGTCTGATATCAAGAGCCTCGCCGAGAGCCTTCTCGTTGTTAATGTCAATCATAACGATTTCCGAGCATATGCCGTTAACCGTCAATGTGTAAGCGATAGTTGAACCAACGCTTCCGCTTCCGATAATAGTAATTTTATTCATAATTTTTCCTCTCCTTAAAGATTATTTATTTTCATTTGATTTAAAAACGCCAACGGCACCCTTAATTGTCTTTTCGTATGCCTGCATTCCATATTTGTCAACTTCATTCTTATCCTTTGCACCGTGGGTTAAGCAACCTGCACCGCCAATACATCCGCCATTACAAGCCATACCCTCGATAAAGTTTACATCTATAAGATTTTTGTTCTTTTTAATCAGAGCAATCTTACATTCCTCAATTCCGTCACAGGAAATACCCTTAACCTCAAAATCCTCAATATTTTGTTCCTTAAGTGCCTCAACCACCGCATCGGACAGTCCTCCGCAACGGGCGAAAATTCTGCCGTAATATGATGCATTGTCAAGCACTCCTTCTTCAAGAGTTGTGATATCTATATCACGGCTGTCAAACAATGCCTGCAATTCTTCGAATGTGAGAACCACATCAACATAGGGCTTTACTTTGTCCAGCTGTATCTCTGCTTTTTTTGCGGTACACGGACCGATAAAGATTATCTTTGCACTCTCGTCTGTCTCCTTGATATATTTTGCAATTCTTGCCATAGGTGACAGATTGTGTGAAATATTTTCCTTCATATCAGGGAAGTTCTTTTCAACGTATCTTACAAAGCCAGGACAGCAGGAGCTGGTAAGGAAACCCTTTTCCACAAGCTCTTTTGACTCCTCCATTGCAACCATATCTGCACCGAGTGCCGCCTCAACCGTTGTGTATACACCAAGCTCCTTAATTCCCGTCACTACCTGACCAAGCTTGGCATATGTAAATTGGCTGGAGATAGACGGAGCAACCACCGCATAAACTTTGTATTTTGTGTTGTTTTCGCTGTTCTTGATTATGTCTATTGCATCTAAGATATAAGACTTATCTGAGATTGCACCGAATGGACATTGGTAAACACAAGCACCGCAGGAAATGCACTTTTCATCATCAATCTTAGCCGCCTTGTTCTCATCCATAGAAATCGCCTTGATTTTACAAGCACTCTGACAAGGACGTATATGATGTGTAATTGCACTGTATGGGCAAACCTTGGAACAAGCACCGCACTCTTTGCACTTTGACTTATCAATATGTGCTTTCTGCTGTTCGTCAAAGGTTAATGCTCCGAACTTACATACATCTTCACATCTGTGTGCCAGACATCCGCGGCAAGCATTTGTAACCTCATAACCACCCATTGGACATTCGTCACAGGCTATGCTTATTACCTCAATCACGTTTTTGTTTTCCGTGTCGCCGCCCATTGCAAGTTTTACTCTCTTTGAAAGAATAGCTCTTTCCTTATATACACAGCATCTCATTGTTGCCGTATTACCTGGAACAATTATCTCGGGAATATCAGTAACCTTTTCCAAAAGGTCGCCTGCCCAGGCGTGTCTTGCAACCTCACGTAATACTTTGTACTTCAGATGCTGTACTTTTGTATCAAACTTTCTTATCTTCATTATAGCTGCTCCTCTCATCAGTGACACAATTCATATTAAACTTAAAAATAACTTACCTTTATGCGCTTTCCCATTTTTGTCAAACATTCGGAAAGTCCTTTTACCAAATTCATTTTTATATTAAAGTTAATAGGCAAGTCAGGGTTTTGATGTGCAGGATTTATTGCACGTCCCACATAAAAGTTTATGTCGGTTGACTCCTCAAAAAGCATTCTCGATATCAAAGATGCGCCATCACGGCCGAACTCCCATATTTCGTACAGCTTATTTTCGGAAATAAAGTCTTCCGCATATTCCAAAACCTTGTTCACGGTGATTACACCCTCTGTTACCAAGTCAACACCTTCGATTTCAGCAATAGGAGGAATTTCCTTCGACTCAAATTTAAGTGTTGGCTTTACCTCTTTGCCGAGGAATTTAGCGGCTATGGACGAGGTGGTTCCGCCGCAAACAATATGCTTGCCTTCCTTTGCAAAGAAAAGCGACATCATTTTGTTGCAATCATCAGGGTTAGACGGCGGTCCAAAGAGGATATTCATCGGATTGCGTTTTCTTATCTTAACCACACAAGCCGTAGCATCATCACCAGGTTCGTTGCCGTATAACTTGTTTACTTCATCAATCAGGATTGTCGCAAGTGTTTTGGCATTATAGCCTGCACACTCTACTGTTTCCACAAAATCGATTATCTCAGACATCTTCCAGCCAAAGTTGTATGCAAGACCTATCCCTGCGTGAGGGCATCCGTCACTCATTGCAACAAATACATCATTCTCCAGAAGTCTGATTTTTGAACGATAAATTTTTTTATCTCCTACTATATACTCATCCTTTGGATAGTCATAATTCGCACCATCTCTCAGCATAATAACCTGTGGGTTATCATATTGGATTATCTCTGCATATTCATTGTCAACTATATGAATAATTGTAAATGTAGAGTACGCAACACCTCTGACCGAGCAAACAGGCAATGTTGCCGCAACTGTTGACACACATTCTTCAACGGACAAATCCGCTGCCATTAGTGTGGATATTATCTTTGATGTCAATGTAGATAATATGCTTGCTTTAACTCCGCTGCCAAGTCCGTCTGCCAAAACAATTATCAGCGAGTTATCATTGTTGTTTACTACATCTATATGGTCACCGCAAAGCTCCTCACCGTAATGGTTTATGCTTCTGTAACCTATCTCTGCACATAAATCATTCATCAGCAATCGTCTCCTTGAGTTTTGTCAGTGCAATTTTTGTTTCAGCCGCTGTTTCGCCAAGCAATGATGCAATATCCTGAACAATACGCATCTGGCGGTCAACAACCTTATCGGCAACCTCAATGGTCTGCATACCTATTCTCTCACGCTTTTCCTTGCCTTTTTCCTCTTCGGTGACATCTCTGAGCATACAAATCAAAAGATGATATTCCTTATCGGGAACAATAGTAGCCTCTACATATTTATCATATTCGGCAAGGTACATTCTTTTGTTCTCTACAGAATGTCCTGTGTTTAACACATTCACAAATTCAATAGGATCCATAATTCTGACAACAGGCTCTCCCATAACGTCAGCTGCCGAGCGAACATTAAAAATCTTCTTTGCAGATTTGTTTACAAGCTGAACTTCAAGCTGTTCATTTACAACTATAATTCCGTTTGGAGTGTTGTTTACAATGTTATCCGAAAAGCTCTCTGCCTTATCTTTTAGGAAGGGCAGACACATAGAAATCTCAGCCTTTCCCTGAAATACAGCAATCGCCTTTTCGCGGCAGGTATCATATCCGCAAGAGCCGCAGTTCAGCATATCCTCAGGCTTATACTTACCCATATTAAGCAGAACTTCTCTGAGTTCTTCATCTGTCGGTTCAGGCAACTTTTTGCTAATCGCTTCAATATTCTTAACCAAAATATGCGACTCAGGCTGTTCCACATCAAAATCTTTTTCTCCTGCATAATCAACTACCGCCTTATACTCACGCACAGGCGAGAAGTTGAATTTTTCCATTATCGGTCCTGATATGCAACTGCCCGAACAAGCCGACATCTCAATAAAGCATTTATGAATACTTCCGTTTTCGATATCCTTCAGGGCGGCAATACAATTATCCGTACCATCTATTGCCATATATGTATAGTCAGCAAGTCTTTCCTGCATTGTTCCGAGTATTCCGCCTGTTGTGGGGAATAGTCTTGCACGACTTTCTTCAGTATCGTCTACACCCTTTTCAATGGTAATTCCCTCATTTTTAAGCAATGCGGAAAGCTCCTCGAAAGTAAGAACAGCATCAACTATATTTCCGTAATAATCAGCCTCATCCTTTTTGGCAAGACAAGGGCCGATAAAAACCACCTGAGCATCAGGATACCGCCTCTTTATATCAAGAGCGTGTGCCTGCATAGGCGAAACAGTTTTCGCAAGATACGGAAGAACATTGGGAAAATACTTCTGTATAAGAAGATTTACCGAGTGACAGCAGGAGGATATTAAGATATTGGGGGACTCCTCTTTGAGTATTCTCATATACTCATTTTTGACAACTGTTGCTCCAATCGCCGTTTCCTCAGCGTCATAAAACCCTAATTTTTTCAGAGCCGCACGCATAGACTCAATTCCCACACCATCGTAGTTTGCAATAAACGACGGAGCAATACTTGCGATAACAGGCTTATCGCTTTCCAGCATCACTCTTACCTTTTCTGTTTCGTCGGCAATCTCTTTTGCATTCTGAGGACAGACAACAAAACAATGCCCGCAAAGTATACATTCGTTTCCGATTATATGAGCTTGGTTGCCCGAAAAACGAATTGCCTTAACAGGACAATGTCTGATACATTTATAACAATTCTTACAATTTGACTTTTTAAATTTCAACCATTCAGCCATTTGCAACTCTCCCTTATTTTAGGAATTAACCACATCTAAAATATGTTCCTTAAAAAACTCATCAAAACCGTCAGGTGATACGCCTGTATAAACATCGTCGTTCACCTGTATCGTCACGCCTCCGCGGCTGCACTTTCCAATACAGAAACTGCCCGACAGTACAACCTGACCATCAAGCTTATACTTTTCTACCGCCGCTTGCATTTTTTCTACAATTTCCTGCGACCCTTTTAAATGGCAGGAACTTCCGACGCACACTTGCACAATAAGCATTTTTCCCCTCCTGGTGTTGAATAACTATTAATGTATGTTTGCTAAAACTTCTTTTTCAAAAAATTCGTCAACTTCGTCCTTGTTAACGGAATAATGTTTTTCGTCTATGGTGACACATACACCATCAACGCATTTTCCCATACAAAACGCACCCTTAATAGTAACTCTGTCTCCGAGGTTGTTCTCCTCTACAAGCTCCTGAATTCTCTCAACAACAAAGCGAGAGCCCTTTATATGACAAGAACTTCCGATACATATGGTTATCTTCATATTTTTCATAACCTTTCTGCCCTGAAATTTATTTTTAACGTAATCTACCGTGGGCAAGATAAAATACGCATAGCCAAATCATTAATATTTACCATAAATTTGTTGTAATTTCAAAGTCTGTTAAATTTTTGTCATTGTTTTCATATAATATCAATAATACTATTTCATTATAACACGATTTCCCCTATATTGCAATAATAATTATTGTACATCTATGTAGAATTTTACCGAGTTGCAATAGGTATGTTATAGTAAATAAATACAACTTTATTGTTCCGACCAATTTGTTATATACTCGCAGGCGTTTTGCGGTTCGTCGGGGACGCCGAACCCTACAATGTGATGGATTGCATAATTTGCTATTAAATAATCTATCACAAAAAAATAGGGGCTGTTAAAAAAGTATAAACCAGCGGTTTGTCGGAAACCGCCAAACCCTACATTTTGTGTGAAATCTAATCATCATACAAAATTAATTGTAGGGGACGGCATCCCCGACGTCCCGCATAAGCACTTTTTTAACAGCCCCCTGTCAGCCTTAGCTGACGGGAGGGATTATATATGTATTTTACAATACATACCACTTATTTATTTTTTGCTGCTGCCGCAACAAAACCGCAGAACAAAGGATGTGGCTTATTCGGTCTGCTTTTAAACTCAGGGTGATACTGTACCCCAACATAAAAGTCACGTTCCGAAAGCTCTACCGTTTCGATAAGTCTGCCGTCAGGGGATTTACCGCTGAGGGTCAAGCCGTTCTGCTCTACTATATCTCTGTAATCGTTATTAAACTCATAACGATGGCGATGTCTTTCTGTTATAGAAGTCTTTTGATAGCACTTAAACATTGTAGTTCCACTCTTTATATCACAGGGGTAACTTCCAAGTCTTAAGGTTCCGCCCTTGTCAATCTCATCATATTGACCCGGCATAAAATCAATTACCTTATTTTGTGTATCAGAAAACTCTCCCGAATGTGCGTCTTTAATATTGCAAACGTTTCTCGCATATTCAATAACAGCAATCTGCATACCAAGACAAATACCAAAATACGGAACATCATTTTCTCTTGCATATTTTGCAGATAAAATCATACCCTCAATACCTCTGCCGCCAAAGCCACCTGGAACAATAATACCATCAAGTCCGCTCAACTTTGCCTCGTAATTGCCTTCATTAAGCTCCTCAGAGTCAATCCAGCTTATATTCACCTTTGCATTTATGGCATAACCTGCGTGCCTCAACGCCTCAGCAACGGACAAATACGCATCGTGAAGTCCCACATATTTACCAACCAATCCAATCTTGACCTCATTCTGTCTGTCTTTTATCTTCGCAACCAAATCCGTCCATTCTTTAAGGTCTGCCTCCTTTGCCTCTATTCCCAACTCTCTGCATACGATTTCGGAGAAGTTGGCTTTTTCAAGCATAAGAGGTGCCTCGTACAAGCAAGGCAATGTAATATTTTCTATTACGCAATCCCTCTTTACATTACAGAACATAGATATCTTATCAAAAATAGATTTTTCAAGAGGTCTGTCACATCTCAAAACGATAATATCAGGGGCAATTCCCATACCCTGAAGCTCTTTAACCGAATGTTGTGTAGGCTTTGATTTATGCTCGTCAGAACCACTTAAAAAAGGAACCAATGTAACGTGGATAAACAAGCTGTTTTCCTTTCCTACCTCAAGAGAAACCTGTCTTACCGCCTCCAAAAACGGCTGTGACTCAATATCGCCGATAGTACCGCCGATTTCTGTTATAACAACGTCAGCATCTGTCTTTTTGCCAACAGTATAAACAAATTCTTTAATCTCGTTGGTAATGTGAGGAATAACCTGAACCGTAGAGCCTAAATATTCACCTCGGCGTTCCTTGTTTAAAACATTCCAATACACCTTACCCGTCGTCAGATTTGAATATTTATTTAAGTCCTCATCAATAAATCTTTCATAGTGTCCAAGGTCAAGGTCTGTTTCAGCGCCGTCCTCGGTCACATAGACCTCACCGTGTTGGTACGGGCTCATAGTCCCAGGGTCAACATTAATATATGGGTCCAGCTTTTGAGCCGCCACCTTAAGACCTCTTGCCTTTAACAATCTGCCAAGGGATGCCGCCGTAATTCCTTTGCCCAATCCTGAAACAACACCGCCTGTAACAAATATATATTTTGTCATACATTAACCTCCCTTCATATTTCTCAACTTAATTATTATAGGTATTTATAATTCCTTCTGCAATACTTCGTTTTGTTCTCCTTGTATCCATAGCTTGCTTTTCAATCAATCTGTGTGCCTCGTCCTCAGTCATTTTCAAGTTATTTATAAGTGCCCATTTTGCACGATTGATAATCCTGATTTCCTCCATCTTTTCCTCCAGAGTGGCAGTCTTTTTTTCAAACCCTCTGAATTTTTCCTGTACTGCATAAAGTATCTTAAAAACCTGATGCACCATAGAAGCAGAAATCGGCTTAGAAACTGTTAAAACGCCATAGTCAATAACCTTTTCGGTTATATCGTCATACATATCGCTTTTTATAAACATCAGTACACCGCTGTTTGTATCAGCAGAAATGTCAAGTGCAAACTTAGTTCCGAACTCGTCGGACAACGGAGTGTTTATCAGCACAACGTCAAAACCACGCTCTGCATACTTTCGGCGTGCTACACCGATATTTTTAGCGATTTCGATAGGTCCGAACTCATTTTCCGGAAGCATAGCTCTGATACTGCCAACAAACTTTTCGGAAGATGACACAATTAGAACACTGTATGTATAATCTTTAAACAGCATTGATTGCTCCCTCCCCAAAATTTATTTGCAATATGATGCTATCATCGCCTCCGGTAATCTGCGTTTTACAAAGTCGCTGTTAGCCGCCAATTCCTTTGCAACATTCAGACTCTCTGGCAGCCTTTTGTATTTAGCTTGTTCCTCTCTTGATACATCAAGGAGATTTACATTAGCAGGCTGATTAAGCTCTTCCTTATTCTTTATACCCTCAAGAGCCGCATAAATTATAAGTGCAAAGCATATATATGGGTTTGCCGAAGGGTCGGGAGAGCGAAGCTCTATTCTCTTATACGCACCTGTCGCAATAGGAACACGAATTAGCTGTGAGCGGTTTTCCGCCGACCAGGCAATAAATTTTGGTACTTTATTTCTTCCGAAGCGGAGGTATGAGTCCTCAACAGGATTGAGAAATGCTGTCATATCACATACTCTGTTCATCAGTCCTGCTATAACATTCGGCATTATATCCTTTTCGCCCTTAATGCTGTGTGCCGCCAGATTAATATGAAAGCTGTTCACAGGCATATCGGGAATAGGATTGGGAGAAAAATCTGCATACAGACCGTTTCGTGCGGCAATGGTTCTTACAACAGAACCAAATGTAACCGCATTGTCTGCCGCTGTCAACGGGTCGTAGAATTTAAAGTCAATTTCGTTCTGTCCAGGGCCCTCCTCGTGATGTGAAGTTTCAGGAGTGATACCCATTCTCTCAAGTGTCAGACAGATTTCTCTTCTTACATTCTCTCCCTTGTCCATAGGTGCAATATCCATATAGCGAGCGTTGTCGTGGGGTATTTTAGTGGGGTTTCCATCTTCGTCCGTCTTGAACAGGTAGAACTTAAGCTCGGAACCGAAAGTGAACATAAACCCTTCATTCATCGCAGTCTGTACCGCTTCACGCAAAATGCTTCTGCCGTCCAATTCAAATATCTTTCCGTTTGGATATTTTATATCGCAGAACATTCTTACAACTCTGCCGTGGTCAGGACGCCAAGGCAAAAGCATCAATGTCGACGGGTCAGGAAACAAAAACATATCTGAAAATACCTTTCCTTCAAAGCCTGATACGGCAGAGGCATCTATACTGATACCTGACTCAAACGCCCTTTCCAGCTCATCAGGCATTATTGAAATGTTCTTTTGGTTTCCGAAAACATCGCAAAAGGCAAGGCGAATGAATTTAACATCCTCCTCGCTTATATACTGCATAACTTCACTCTTTGAATAAACCATATTCTGCACCTGCTCTTTCATTAGTTGGCAACGTACATCTGCTTAAACGGATTTTTGCTGTCGGGAAGAACAACCGTAAAATCACTGTTCATAATCTCATCTGCATTAAAACCAAATTTACTGCAAAATTCTTCCACAATATTTCTTATCTCGTCTTTTTCCTGGTCTGTTGCCTTATGTGCGGTAACCTGCTGAGGAAATTTTATGTCTTTGCAATCGGAACGCAAAAACAGCTTTCCGCCGTGCATACCCGTACAAGGATAGTTACCTACAATATTTTTCCCATCTTGGTGGAGGCCAAGTACAATTATTGTACCGCCTGCCTGATATTCGCCCAAAAAGCTTCCTGTTCTGCCGCCGATTATAAGGGTGGGATGCTTTTCTTTATAGGCTTTCATATGAATACCTGCACGATAGCCTGCATTTCCCTTTATATATATTTCGCCGCCACGCATTGCGTATCCTGCCGCGTCACCGATATTTCCGTTAACAATTATTGAACCCTCGTTCATTGTATCACCAACGGCATCCTGTGCATTGCCCGAAACAGTAATGGTAGCACCATTGAGATATGCACCCAAGGCGTTACCCGGAATGCCCGATATATCTATTTTTCTGTTGCTCATACCCGCGGCAATAAAACGCTGTCCCATACAGCCTGTTATCTCAACGTCACCTTCTATGTTTCTCAGTTCTTCGTTAAGCTCTTTAAAGTCGAGTCCTGATGCGTTTATAGTCATTATAACACACCTCCCAAATTTTTTCTACGGTAATCTGAAGAAAATGGCAAAAGTGATGGATCTTTTTTGATTAAATCAAAGTCGATTGTGTTAAGAGGAGTCTTGTTTCTTATTAAAGAAGTGTATATTCCCGTCTTGTCAACCTTGCCGAGTATAATAAAGCCAACCAATCTGTTATCTTTTATGTAAAGCTTTTTAATACTGTCACCGCTCTTTTCTTCGTACAGTTCGCCGTCATAGCTACCTGCTGTCATAATATGATAACCAAAGAAGCCAATTGAGTTCATAGGAATTTGATTATTAAAAACATTCTCACAATCAGCCATATTTACACCTGCACAAAAACCGCCCATATAGGCATTTGGCAAAATAGCCATAATCTTTTTGGTATCGCTTGATATATCATTGCTCTCAACAACATCTCCTGCGGCATAAATATTATCAACAGTTGTTGCCATTCTGTCATCAACGACAACACCTCTGTTTACCTCCGCTCCCACGTCTTTGAGAAGTGCCGTATTAGGTCTGACACCTACAGCCATAACAAGAACGTCAAAGTCAACAGACGCACCGCTTTTCATTACTGCTGTATTGCCCTTAAACTCCTCTACGCTGTCAGAGAGCATAAACTCTATACCGCTTTCCTCAATTTTGCCCTGTACCATATCGGCACATCCCTTGTCGAGAATACTCGAAAGAACCTTGTCAGCCAAGTCACAAACCACAATTTTGTCAACTTTATCTTTAAGTCCTTCTGCACATTTCAAGCCGATAAGACCTGCACCCACAATCAAAACCTTTGAAGATGCATCTATGCTCTTCTCAAGTGCAAGAGTGTCGTCAATGGTCATAAAGGTAAACTTCTTTTCCACGCTGTCCATACCTTTAATCGGCGGTACAAACGGTGACGAGCCTGTTGCCGCCAACAGCTTATCATATTTATATTCCTTGCCGTCATCTGTAATAACGGAATTTTTATCTATTTTTGTCACCAAAGAGCCTAAGACAACATCAACATTTTTCTCTTTGTAGAAATCGTCACTTCTGTACTGCATTTTTTCAATGGTTGTCTTATCTTCAAGGTAATATGAAATAAGCGGTCTTGCATACGGAGAGAACGACTCATCACAAATCATCGTTATCTTACCGTCACTATCTGCCGAACGAATGCCGTCAACACAGCCGAGCGAGGCAATACCGCCTCCAATAATAACATAATTCTTCATCAATCTCTCTCCTCAAAAACAATAGCATTATTAGGGCAACCCTTAACACAGGCAGGCTCCCCGCAACTGTTGTCGGTACAAAGCTGACACTTTGTAACCGCCTTATTTTCATTCTGAACAAGTGCACCATAGGGACAAACGAGAACACAGGTCAAACATCCGATACACTTATCCTTATCAATTTTAACAACGCCGTCCTCTTTAGACAAGGCACCTGATATACACGATTTTACACAAATTGCATCATCACAATGTCTGCAAGATACAGCATACATAATTTTGCCGTCTTCTTCTACTCTGATTTTTGGATATATAGCCTTGTCTTTTAACGCAAGGGACATATTTGCCTCGCCTGTTTCGGCAAAAGCACAATTATATTCACAAAGGTGACATCCCAAACACCATTTTTCATTAACATATATCTTTCTCATTCTCCTGCGTGTGAGATACCTAATATCTCAAGCTCCTTTCCGTTTAATCCTACTCCTCTGAGCATAAGTCTGTTGCCGCGAAGGGACTCGATAGAGTTAATACCCATACCGCCCATAAGCTCTTTAATTTCGTGTTTCCAGGCTGTCATCAGGTTTACAAGACGCTTATAACCAATGTCGGGGTTCAATCTCTTTACAAGCTCGGGTCTTTGTGTTGCAATACCCCAATTACACTTACCCGTCTGACAGGTTCTGCATAAGTGACAGCCAAGTGCAACCAACGCACTTGTGGCAACATAACAAGCATCAGCACCAAGAGCAATAGCCTTTACAACATCAGATGCACTTCTGATACTTCCGCCCACAACAAGCGAAACATCATTTCTGATACCCTCATCTCTCAAACGCTGGTCAACGCAAGCAAGAGCAAGCTCAATTGGGATACCCACATTATCTCTTATTCTTGTAGGCGCCGCACCTGTACCGCCTCTGAAACCGTCAATTGCAATTATGTCCGCACCGCTTCTTGCAATACCGCTTGCTATTGCGGCAATATTGTGAACGGCAGCAACCTTAACTATAATAGGCTTTTTATACTCAGTTGCCTCTTTCAAAGAGTATACTAACTGTCGTAAATCTTCAATAGAATATATGTCGTGGTGAGGAGCAGGCGAAATCGCGTCCGACCCCTCAGGAATCATTCTTGTTCTTGAGACATCACCGACAATTTTCGCACCTGGTAGGTGTCCGCCTATACCTGGCTTTGCACCCTGTCCCATCTTGATTTCAACAGCAGCACCTGCCTCAAGATAGTCCTTATGTACACCGAAACGTCCCGACGCAACCTGAACGATTGTATTTTCGCCGTATACATAGAAGTCCTCGTGAAGTCCACCCTCACCTGTGTTATAGTAAACACCAAGCTCCTGAGCCGCCCTTGCCAATGACTCGTGCGCGTTATAGCTTATGGAACCATAACTCATAGCAGAGAACATAACAGGCATTGAAAGTTCAAGCTGAGGTGATGTTTCTGTTACCAACTTACCCTTTTCGTCCCTCTTTGGCATTGATGGCTTTTTGCCCAGGAATACCTTTGTTTCCATTGGTTCACGCAAGGGGTCGATAGATGGGTTTGTAACCTGTGATGCGTTAATCAAAATTCTGTCCCAATACACAGGCAACGGATTTGGATTACCCATTGACGACAAGAGAACACCGCCGCTTTCCGCCTGCTTGTATATCTCCTTGATGGTCGCATTTGACCAGTTGGCATTTTCTCTGAAACTGCAATCATTTTTAACAATTTTAAGCGCTCTGACAGGACATAACGAAACGCATCTGTGACAGTTTACACATTTTGATTCGTCGCTTAAAAGAAGTCCTCTTTCAGGGTCAAAGCTGTGTACCTCGTTGGCACATTGTCGCTCGCACACTCTGCACTTAATACATCTGTTTTCATCCCTTATTACTTCAAACTCGGGATATATATAATTAATTCCCATTAATATGCACCTTCCTTAACTCTGACTATTACAGGCTCGCCGCCCGCAGGAGAATAAACATTTTTAATGTTTGGCTCCATTGCAACGATAGCCGCCTCTTCGCTTGCCATATATACCTTGTCGTCCTTTTCGGCTGTTACCATACTACGCAATTTAAGTCTGTCATTCAACGCCATAAGTCCGCCGTTAAATCCCAATATAATCGAAAACGGACCTGTAATCAGCAAACTGCTGTATACACATCTCAAATACTTAAGAACGTCTTTATCCTCACGCTCTTCTATGGTGCTCCAGAAAGGTGCGGCAATTACCGACGCAGCCTCTTCAAGTGTCAAGCCCTGCTTTCTGATAAGGTAGTCGGCTATGTATGTAATAACCTCTGTATCAGTCTGAAGTGTGCACTTATAACCAAACATCTCTATAAAACGTCTGTTGGCATCATAAGACGAAATCTCTCCATTGTGAACAATAGTGTAATCCAACAAACCAAAGGGGTGAGCACCGCCCCACCAGCCTGGTGTATTGGTCGGATAACGTCCGTGTGCTGTCCAGGAATACGCCTCATATTCCTCAAGTCTGTAAAACTCTCCTACATCCTCAGGAAAGCCAACAGCCTTAAATGCGCCCATATTCTTACCGCTTGAAAATACATAGGCACCCTTTACCTCTGTATTTATCTTCATAACAGTACAAGCCATATATTCCTTTTCGTCAAGCTGTACTCTTGCCAGAACAGAGGCAAGCGGATTTACAAAATATCTCCAAATCAAAGGTTCATCCGTAATGTTTTTATGCTTCCTTGTAGGTATATTCTCTGCTCTGACAATTTCAAAACCTTCTTTTAAAAACTGTTCGCACTCGTGTCTTGAGGTATTATCATCATAAAATATATGCAGAGCGTAAAAATCCTTATATTCGGGATATATTCCGTAAGCAGCAAAGCCACCGCCAAGACCGTTGGATCGGTCGTGCATAGGCCGCATACTTTCAATTATTTTTTCTCCCGTCATTCTGTTTCCGTCACGTGATATAACTGCTGATATGGCACAGCCTGACGGTATCCTGACTTGTCCCTCTTTAAGTTTCATAAAACATCCGCCTTTCAAAATTTTACAATAAAAAAAGAAGATGCCGATTTTTGGGCACAACGTCCCAAAAATAAACATCTTCGTTTATACTCAGATTATTATATCACGTTATTTATTTCTTGTCAAGCAGAATAACATAAAATTTTGCCGTTTATACTCTGTAGTTGTCAAACATATGTTACATTTACACTCAAAAAAGTGATAACATAGTTTTGCTTAAATCCCATAACTGCTTTTAAACTTAAATCGGATTGTC